>NZ_QTMC01000002.1:0-466601 GCF_003602965.1 Bacteroides sp. AF25-5LB | reverse complement strand
AATTTAAAATTCCATGCAGCTTTTCTGTCTTCGGTATGTTTGGAGAAATATTCAAGGATGTGGAATGAGAACGGCAATATGTGATATTGCGGAAGGAACGGATATGGGATTGGAAACAGGAAGCGTGCCCGGGCTTTCATGCGGTTTATACGGCAGTGTTGATTTTGGGGAGGATTACAGGGAAGTGACAGGAAGGTTGGCCGTTCCGGAGAAATTGTATGTGTACGTTGTTCCTTTCGAAATACGGAGTCCTTTAAAATCATGGAAGACCTCATTCGGGAGTGTGTCTCGATATTTGCCTGAGACAAAATTATAAGTCGCCTATTCATGGATAAGTATTTGGAATATATCAACGACATGCTACGATGCGATAAAGAGCATCGGAATGACAGACTGGAACTCGCAATCAGCTGATAATGCGGACTATTCTAAAACAAGTGTGGAAAACTTGAAGACATCCGCCGGAAAACCTTGGAAAAAGAAGAACCGGACAAAGTCTCCGCCTTCAAAATAATGCTCTATTATGCCACAGGTGCGGCATTACTTGTCATTCCGGATTGGCTGCCCGTGAAATGTAACGATAAATCCACCGCCCGCCATCAAGAAAACGGCCGGTGCCATATGGCAGGCAATCGTAGCGGCAGTCCGTCTTGGGAACCCGTTGTCACCCCAAAGGATTTTACTGATATATTATTATGTCAGTCCTTTTTCAAATCAAAATACAGCAAGCGGGTTTTCAAAGGTTCATCTTGCGGAATATCATAATATTGCTTTTCTATCACGTCTGTTTTATAGAGTGGGACGAAACCGTTTCTTTCATAATACCTGAGAATCTTTTCCTCATTGTATGCATCCACCACGATAAAACGGCATCCTGTCTTGTTGTCCTCATGACGGAACCAGTCTTTTATGAAAGCCATCAGTTGCCGTCCTACGTGGCTTGATGTACCCTGATATTCCCGGTTGACACCCAGTCTTCCTATCAGCACGGCCGGATAGCTGCGTCCACGTTTAGGATTTACAATATTGCGTTGCAGCCTGTTTTTATCATTGGGGGATATTAATCTGGTCTTGATACTGTCATTGGACAAGGTAAACAAGGCCACAATACGATGCGGGATTTCAGCCGTCACCCAACAATATGTTTTTCCAAGAAGCTCATCCGCATACAGATCGGCATCATTGAGAAAAAAATCATCAAGGTCATTCTCGCCACAAGTGAAAGGAAGGCAATTCCTCCGTACTTCCTTGTTATAGGCAAGCATGACACAATCATCATATAAAGAAATACCGTCCATTGCTGTTAATTGAACCGGAATGAACGGGATTTCTCCAATACTTTTCGCAACCGTTTCTTTGCCTCCACTGATAACCGGGGGGTTGCCTTTGCGGCGTTCTTGTCTGCACTGCGTACGAAATCTTCCGCCGTAGCGCCCTCCAAAACCGGAATGTTCTTGATAGTTATAGCCATAATATTATTTTTTGCAAAAATACAACTTTGTTGTTATACAGCCAAATAATAGCCCGTCTTCCACTCTTTTTTCCGGAATGTTCCTCCATATCCGGAAAAGTCTGTGCCACGCCGCCTGTTGCGGTAAGCCGTTTCTCCCAAGGAAAGGGCAGGCAATACCGGCGGACGTGGATATGGGCAAAACAACCCGCATATGCAATGCAGAGGGAGCAGGAGAGCCTTCACCACAGCCGGAGAGGAAAGCGGTCTCATGCCGGGGTACGGCATGAAAAGGGGCCCTAGACAGTTCTTTTCCTTGTCGCACATGCACTACGTCGGTCGCAGTTTTCGCCTTCTGAATCCCTCTTACGTCCGTCCCTGCGCTTTCGGAGCGTTTTTCCGGTAGAAAATTTCACCATGCGGAAATTTTCTGCCGGAAACCGGAGGGAAAACGCGGAGTCCCGCAGGGACGGACGAACTTTGATGAGGAAGGGGAAAAATCGTTCCTTTCGTAAATTCCATTTCCTCAGATGGCATCGCATATTTCCTTCTCCATCTTTTCCAGCTTATGGGACAGGATTTCCATGTCGCTGCTGATCTTCTGGTTGGTTATCCGGGCATATATCTGGGTGGTTTTCAAATCCGTATGCCCCAAAAGACGGCTTACGGTCTCGATGGGCACACCGTGCGAGAGCAGCACGGTGGTGGCGTTCGTATGCCGGGCCACATGATAGGTCAGCCGTATCTTGAAACCGCACTGCCTGCCAAGTTCCTTCAATATGGTGTTGCATCTGCCGTTGCTCGGTACCGGAAATACATGGTCGTCCTTGGACAGCCCCTTATACTTCTCTATGATGCGCCTGGGCACGTCCAGCAGGCGGATGTTGGACTCGGTGTTTGTCTTGCGACGGCGGGTGATGATCCAGAGGTTACCGTCGAAGAAGGTCTGGAGCCGGTCGGTCGTCAGTGCCTTCACGTCCGTGTATGCCAGTCCGGTGAACACAGAGAAGATGAAGAGGTCGCGTACCAGTTCGCAGGTCCCGCTTTTCACCGGGGCCTCCATCAGCGTCTGTATCTCACGCTCCGTCAGGTAGCCCCGGTCAACGCTCTCGGGGGAGTTGATGTACCCGGCGAAGGGGTTGAAGGGAAGCGCGCCGCTGTTGCGGGCGATGGAGATGACGTGCTTGAGCCCGATCATGTAACCCCATACGGTATTGGTGCGGCATTTCTTCTCCGTACGCAGGAAATACTCGAAGTTGTTGATGAACGTCAGGTTGAGTTCCTTCAGGGGGATGTCGTCACGGCGGTACACTTTCGGGACGAACTCGCAAAGGTGCCTGTATATGGTACGGTAGCGGTTGTATGTTCCCTGCACGCGGCTGTGTCCCACTTTCTTGATGAACTCCTCATTGTGCTGCTCGAAAAGCTTCAGCAGCGTCTCGCGTTTCACGCCCAGCCCGAGGCAGGTGTCCCTCAGCCTGGCGGCGGTGACATAGCCGTCGGACTGCATCAGTTCCTGATAACGGCGGTTCACGTCCACGCGTATCCGGTCAACCGCCGCATTGATTTTCTGCGCCTCGGCGCTCTTGCCCGTGGCACGTGCCGTTTTCACGTCCCAAAGTTTCGGAGGTACGTCCAGTTTACAACTGAACTGCTTGATTTCACCGTCCACCGTAAGACGGCACATCAGGGGGAGATAGCCGTTGGCTCTCTCGCTGCCCTTCTTCACGTAGAAGAGGATTTTGAAAGTCGATCTGCTCATACTCGTTTTCATACTTTTTTGATCGTTACAAAGTTAATATCAAGCGAGTTGTCTTCAGGTATGAAAAACTGTGCAAATTACTGAAATAGAATCTGTTGTGCCGTTTCTTGTTCCTGTTATATCAGTAACGATATGGGAACTGAAGTCTTTCGCAGCTTTTAGCGGACCTCCTTTTTCAGCTTATGCAGTATTATGAGTTAAACACCTAACTGCTTAATAGACTGCATTTTTGCTGTATTATCATCAACCTTGCTTTTTCTTGCTGCGTTTACTTTATAATCGTATATCCGGCCCATGGTCACTTCGATGGTACGGGTGGTGATGTTGTCCACGAACTTGCGGTCGTGGCTGATGACGATGACAGCCTTTCCGTTGCTGATAAGAAAATCTTCCAGCCATTGTATGGATTCTATGTCCAGATGGTTGGTCGGCTCGTCCAGCAACAGTACGTCGGGCTTCTGCAGCAACAGTTTGGCAAGCTCGATGCGCATGCGCCATCCACCGCTGAAGTCACTGGTCTGGCGGTTGAAGTCTTCGCGTACGAACCCCAGTCCGAGCAGTGCTTTTTCCACATCCTCCTCGTAATTGGTGGAGTCGATGGCATAGAACTTTTCGCTCAAGGCGGAGACGTTCTCGATAAGTTCCATGTAACTGTCGCTTTCGTAGTCGGTACGCGTTTCCAGTTCCTTGTTGAGGCGCTCTATCTCGGCTTCCATTTCATGCAGGTGGGCAAAGGCCTGTGCTGCTTCCTGGAATACGGTACGGCCGTCTTCCGTCATAAGGTGCTGCGGAAGGTAAGCTATGACACTGTCTTTGGGGGCTGAGATTTTTCCACGGGTAGGCTGTCTTACACCTGCCAGGATTTTCAATAATGTACTTTTCCCCGCTCCATTTTTACCCATCAGGGCGATGCGGTCTTTCTCGTTGATAACGAAAGATATATCACTGAATAAAGTTGTGCCGCCAAATTCCACGGCCAGTCCGTCTATAGAAATCATTATATGTTTTTTTAATGAGCTGCAAAGATAGTGCAAATTGAGTGCAGAATTTTCATGCTTGCATGAAAAAGTTATGCCGGGATGCAGCTTATCTTATTTAAAGATAGTGCAAATCTATTATTTTTTATATCTTTGCCCCTATATAAACAAAACGCATAGGTCATGGAAATAGAAAAAGTGTCAGGAGATTACCGTCCGCTTATTCTGGTTGCGGAAGATGATGATAGTAACTTTAAACTGATAAAGGCTATCATCGGCAAGAAATGCGAGATACTATGGGCAAAGAATGGTGAGGAGATTGTAAATTTGTTCGAAGAGAATCGCGACAAGGCGGAAGCTATTCTGATGGATATAAAAATGCCTATTATGAACGGGCTGGATGCTACGGTGATTATTCGCAAGAAGGATAAGGAACTTCCCATCATCATGCAGACCGCTTACGCCTTTACTGCCGACCGCGAAAAAGCCTTGGAGTGTGGAGCCTCGGAAGTGTTGGTAAAACCCATCACTCTGTCTGCTTTGCGTACATGTCTAAGCCGTTATTTACCCAAATTGGTTTGGTAAGGCTTTACTGATAATAAAAAGGGAACCGGACGACTAAGTAATGAATATTATCATCCGGTTCCCTTTTTTTATTCTTGTGCATTGTCTTTTCTCTCTTCCATCTTCTTTTTTACAAATTCGATTTTGAGATTGGCTTCTTCCATATTCTTCTTTATTTCCGTCATGGATGACAGCAGTTGTGCCAGTTCGTAGACGCTGGCAAGGGCCTGGCGATCGGCGGCAGTCATGGTGATGGAATAGGGGCGTTCCCCTTGATAGTTGACTTTGATATTCTTGTCCTTGTTCAGATAAAGGAACCCCATGACGTTTCCGTCTTCTCCCAGTTTGAAGTCTGCCTTTTCAATCTTTTCACCGAGGTCAGTGGTTTCGTAGCTGTCTTTGGCGGCGGGTGTTTCGGCAAAGCTACCATCGGGAGCAGTGACTTTGACGGCCACATGGTGGATATTATGGGCTCCGCAATAAATGGAAGTCATGCTCATGACTCCGTTTTCGTCTACCTGGAAGCGAAGGAAAGAGCGATGCAGATTTTTTTCTATCACTTGGGAAGGATGAAGGTAATTGCCGATATTCTGGTATTCGGCATCTTTTTCAAAAGTGTATTTCCCTTTGATTGCATCGAAATCCTTTTGCTTGGCTTGAAGCATACTGTCCAGATAGACCAGGCTCTTTTCCTGCTCTTTCAGTTCCACTTCCTGCATCAGGCCGATGCCTGCACGGCGAGTTTCAAACGCTTTGGGATAGAGCATCTTGATGCTGTCAATCAGAATCTTCGCTTCATTGTAGTTGCCGAGTTCAAACGCTTCGCGGGCAGCTTGTAGTTTTTCACCGGCCTTCTTCTCCACATCTTCGCAAGAGAAGAGTGTACAGCATAGGCATGCAAGGAGTATTACTTTTTTCATATTTGTTGTTCTTGGAGTTAGAGTCCACAAAAATAGAAATAATATCTTTATCTTTGCAGCATTTTAATGTGCAAATGTGCTAATAGACCATTAACACATTTGCGTATTCATTACATTAGCGCATTATTTATGATAGATTTGACGGCAGAAGAACTGAAGCAATATTTTAGTGATGATATATTCAAGCGGATATCCGAAACGGCTGATGAATTGGGATTGGAATGTTACGTAGTCGGTGGATATGTACGTGATATTTTCCTGCAACGTCCTTCCAAGGATATTGATGTGGTGGTGGTAGGCAGTGGCATTGCCATGGCCGAGGCGCTGGGTAAGCGTCTGGGGCGTGGGGCGCATGTTTCCGTCTTCAAGAATTTCGGTACGGCACAATTGAAGTACTATGGTACGGAAGTTGAGTTTGTGGGTGCAAGAAAAGAATCGTATACACACGATTCCCGCAAGCCTATTGTAGAGGACGGTACATTGGAGGATGACCAGAACCGCCGTGATTTTACCATCAATGCACTGGCTGTTTGCCTGAACCGGGTGCGTTATGGCGAGTTGGTCGACCCCTTTGGCGGTATTGGAGACTTGAAGGAAAAGACCATCCGGACTCCCCTCGACCCTGATATAACTTTCAGTGATGACCCTTTGCGCATGATGCGCTGTGTCCGTTTTGCCACCCAGCTGGGATTCTATATTGACGATGAGACATTCGATTCTCTGGAGCGTAATCGCGAACGCATCTCCATCATCTCCAAAGAACGCATTGCAGACGAACTGAACAAAATCATCTTGTCACCTATTCCGTCTAAGGGATTCATTGAGCTGGACCGCTGTGGTCTGCTGGAACTGATATTCCCGGAACTTGTCAGGCTGCAAGGCGTGGAGACGCGTAATGGACGCGCCCATAAGGACAATTTCTACCATACGCTCGAAGTACTCGACAACATCAGCAAGAAGACCGACAACCTTTGGCTACGCTGGGCAGCTCTTCTGCATGATATAGCCAAGCCTGCCACCAAGCGTTGGGAACCCCGTGCGGGCTGGACGTTCCATAACCATAATTTCATTGGCGAGAAGATGATACCCGATATTTTCCGCAAGATGAAGCTCCCTATGAATGAGAAGATGAAATATGTGCAGAAAATGGTGAGCCTGCACATGCGTCCCATTGTGATAGCGGATGATGTAGTGACCGACTCGGCAGTGCGTCGCCTCTTGTTTGAGGCAGGTGATGATATAGACGACCTGATGACACTGTGCGAAGCCGATATTACTTCCAAGAATATGGAGCGTAAGAAACGTTTCCTTAATAATTTTCAGTTGGTACGCCAGAAGCTGAAGGATTTGGAGGAACGCGACCGTATCCGTAATTTCCAGCCTCCGGTCAGTGGTGAAGAAATCATGAAGACTTTCGGCCTTTCTCCTTGCCAGCAGGTAGGTGCCTTGAAGAGTGCCATTAAGGATGCCATTTTGGACGGCATCATTCCCAATGAATACGAAGCCGCCCGTGCATTTATGTTGCAACGGGCGGAGAAGATGGGGCTTAAGGAGTTATAACTCATAACTCTTCTTTTTCTGCCTGGAACTTGCGGCTTACTTTCATCAGGTTGATGGTGTAGGTCACTATGTTTTGGGCTTCTTGTATCATAGTTAGGTATACCATGCTGACTTTGATGCTGCCGCTCTGACTTTGGATGCGTTGCAGCTCTTCTCGTTTCAGGTGAGACAACTGGCCGTTGAGGTCGTTGGCTTTGCGAATCTCTGTTTCCAGTTCATCATAATTGTTCGTTTCCAGCTTGTGGCGGCATACTTGCAACAGATAGCAGATGTCTTCGGCTACGTCTGTAAATTCTCCTTTCTGAATGGCATCCAGCGGATTGAAGTTATTGTCTATGTGCTCCAAGCAAGGTTCGCAAAGACGGCCTACGCTGTACACCAGTTCGCTGGCAAAGTCGTTGCCTTGATAGTAATAGAGTCCTTTTTCCAGTACGGTATTGTTGTCGAGGCGGCACATGGCAAGTGTTCCGGTACGCTTCATCTGCTTGATGAGTTGTTTTTCGAATTTTACTGAGCCCATGGCACGACGCAGTCCGCGTAGATTCTCGTGTAGGAAGGAAGTGACGGTACGTTCAAAATTCTCTTCTGTGAATTCCATAATCTTCACCAGTTCTTCACGGGTATGCTTGCGGAGTAATTCGATGACTTCGCTGTTGTCCGTGCTCTTCATCAACTGTTTTAGGGTCTCGTTGCCTTTTTCTTTCTCTTTGCGCTTCTTGTACATCACTTGGCTACGAATCAGCATGAAGACTGCCAGACCAATCAGTGCCAGGATGGCAACCGTACCGCCGAAATGGATAATTAATGCCACGAAAAAACAGATGGTGAACGCTGCTCCGGCAGTGATGAACCAACCGCCGATAACGCTGAGCACACCCGTAATGCGGAATACCGCCGAATCACGTCCCCAGGCACGGTCGGCAAGCGATGTACCCATGGCTACCATAAAGGTGACATAAGTGGTGGAAAGGGGGAGTTTCAAGGAAGTTCCCAAGGCGATGAGCAGACCAGCCAATACGAGATTGACGGAAGCGCGAACCAAGTCAAAAGCGGCGCCGTCGGCTATGATGGCTTCATCCTTCTGGAAGCGTGTATTCATCCACCGCTTGCTGCTTTCGGGCATTGTTTTGGATATTCCGTTAGCCAGGGTCATGCTGAAGCGTACCAGCGTGCGGGCTATCGGGGTACTTCCGAAGTTCTCTTCACCGTCATCCTGACGGGCAAGGTCCACGGAAGTTTTGATGACGTTGTGGGCTTTCTTGGATGTGCAGAGTGCATAGACCATGATAGCGCCTGCACCGATAAGGAAATACCACGGGGTTTTGGCTGCACCGAGGAGTGAGGACATCAGGAATCCGTCGGGGCCGGCGGCCGTACCATTGGCTGTATAGTCAATAAATGAGGAATATCCTGCGAGGGGAACACCGATAAAGTTCACCAAGTCATTGCCGGCAAAGGCGAGGGCGAGGGCGAAAGTACCCATCAGAACCACTACTTTGAAGACGTTTATCTTGCACCAATGCAGTATCTGCATCAGTATGGTGAAGAATACAAAGAAACCGGTTATCAGCAATGCGGTATTGTCGTGTATCCATTGCTTATTTTCAGGAGTCATGAATGAACTGTCTTTCAGCCCCTTTATCAGCATGAAGTAGATGATGCTGGTGGCAGCTATACCACCGAACAGCGCGATGCTGTATTTCATGTTCTTCTTGTAGTTGAAGGTGAACACGATACGTGCCAGCCACTGTACCAGCATACCGAAGAAGAAGGCAATGGCTACGGATACAAAAATGGCCATGATGACAGACAGCGCCTTGTCTGTATTGATGAGGTCGCCCAGTCCCAATGTATCGCTGTTATAGACCTTGATGAGCGCCAGTGCGAACGTACCTCCCAGCAGCTCGAACACCATGGATACAGTGGTGGAGGTAGGCATTCCCATAGTGTTGAAGACATCTAATAGCACGACGTCCGTCAACATGACGGCAAGCAGAATGCACATGATTTCGGCAAAGTAGAAGTGCTCCGGTTGATAGATGCCGTGTCGTGCAATGTCCATCATGCCATTGCTGAGTGCCGCACCGATGAAGACGCCAATGCCTGCAATGAACAGTATGGTTTTGAAAGATGCTGCCTTTGCTCCGACAGCCGACTGAAGAAAATTGACCGCATCATTACTGACACCTACCACGAGGTCGAAAATCGCAAGTACGAACAGAAAGATGACGATACCCAGATAAATTGTTTCCATAGACATGTATTTTATTTCCGGCTGCAAAGGAAAGAGTTTGGTGTTGCAGGGAAATGTCATACATGTTACAGAAGTGTTACAAATGTTTCTGAGATGGCTTGTAAGTGACCATATTAGACTGAAATACTCTATTTAACCAGAAAAAGTAATCATTAATTCTAATCATAAAGTTTAATAATAAAGGGTATGGATGAGCAGATATTTTTAGATTTTAAGTTGAATTTTAATTTGTGTAGCTCAAAGCTAGATAGACCAACTCTTGTTTATGCAGTTGTTTATTTTAGGGGTAAACAATATAAGATTAGTACTGGTGTGAAAGTATATCCAAATCAATGGAACAAACGAAAGCAGATTGCAATGGTTAGTACTGGTTTTACAAAGTTGGATAATCGTAATAATAGCATTGTGAATAGTAAACTTCAAGAGATTTTATATCGTTTTGAGCAAAGTAAATTATACCTTTGTGACAATGTAGAACAGATTGGCTGTTTATATTATATATTGAAACGGTATATTAATCCTAATATGAAAGATAGAAGTGTTAAAATGAAAATAGAAGAAGTTGGTACTGTTATACTTTCTAGATATGCTGAAAAAAAAGGGCGAGGGTATGATGGAGCAGTTAGTAATTTGAAGAAGTATCTAAAAGAGAAAGAAAGAAGTGATACTTTGGAGAATATAAATAAAAAATTATTAGAAGATTACCAAGAATATTTGTGTAGTACTCCAACTAAAGGGAATGTGGTAAGAACGTATAATACAATAAAGGATACGTTGATGAAGCTAAGAACTTTGCTTAAAATGGCACATGAGGATACTAATATTACGTTTGACTATTATAAAAATGAGATTGATAAATTTAAGATTATACAAAGTGAATTGAGTAGGAAAGAAAAGAAGAGCAAACAAGTACCGTTAACGGAAGAGCAAGTAGAGATTTTGTATAAATTAAAGTTATCTGGCATAGAAGAAGAGGTTAGAGATGTGTTTGTGTGTCAATGCTTATTGGGGCAACGCATTGGTGATATGCCTAGATTATTTAGGGGGGATTATACTATAATTGACAATAATACAGTTACTATTCCAGTACAGAAAACCAATGAGGATGCTACTATTTATTTATTCCCAATAGCAAAAGAATTATTGAGTAAATATCGTGAAAGGGGCTTTAGACATTTACAAATTCCAGCAACAGAGGAAGAATGCAAAAAAAGTAGAATGGTAGATGTCCTAAATAGTATAATAAAGAAGATTTGTAAAGATGCAGGCTTTGATAGTGGTGTCACTTATAAAGAGCAAAGGGGAACTGAGAAACTAACTTTGACAAAGAAATTGTATGAATTAATTCATACCCATATTGCAAGGCATACTTTTATAACAATAATGTGTAATATGGGCATTCCTAAAGAGACTGTTATTATTGCAACAGCCCACGAAGACACCAAAATGATAGATGAGGTTTATTTACATCAATCTGCCCAAGACAATGCGATGAAATTAGCTGCTGCCATTGAGGAAAAAGCCAGAGGTAGTATTTTTAATACTGGTGAAACATTTCCAATCAATAAAGTAGAGCATACTATGAATGTTCCAATAGGAATTACTTTTGAAACCTTGCTGGACACTCAATTTTTTGCATCCAAAATCAATAAGGCTGTTGAACTACAATCACAAGTAGGTCACTTGAAGGATGGGAAACTATGTAGCTATGACAATGAAATTGCGTCCCTTATAAGCGAGATAGAAAAGTTCTCCCAATCTTCCACTTCTGATTCTGATGTGGCAAAACAATATGTGAAACAGTTATCTGTTGGGAAGCTGTCAGACCTGCATGAGTGTTTTAGGGAAATGATTATCAAGTGCATTAAGATTGGTATCAGTAAGGATGCAATTATGCAGTTTATCAATAAGGCTTTGGAAATAGGCTTGTTGGATAATGAAAGATTCATCAATATAAAAGAAATTACTACAGCCTTATTGGATAAAAGAAATCAAGACTGACAAGTTTTTTATGAAATTAGGATTTCTGGTAAGGCTGAACAGCATATTCTCCCCGAACAGCTCCGGTTATGGGGAGAATTTTTGCTTTATTGCCCCCTCAACCCAAATATTCCACAATTTCTACTTGTCGTTTGGTGATGCAGTCGGGACTTTATACCTTTGCACTGTGATTGAAAGTCAGAAATGACCGAGTTCCTCGTCACCCAGATTCACCACTACAAACCTAAATCCACTTCAAATGAAAGAACTGACCTACGCTGACATTCGTAAAATGGCACTGGAGCACGGTATCAAGGACACAAGGCTGCACATTGGGCTTTGGGCTTCTGACCGATACATCAAGAAACGAAAAATGATTCAAGGCAAGATGTACATGGTTTACCTGCCGTATCACAAACCGGAGCAGGAATAGTTTTCAAGTTCCAAACTTACTTCCAAGCTATCAGAAGAGGACATATCCTCACTCCATGAAGCTCCCTACACGAAGTTTTAAGAAAGTTGTCAAAGTGTTTTGGCACCTCACCAAAGTGCAGTATCTTTGCAACATCAACATGAGATAAGGGCGGTATCACTGAAACCACTGAATTACCGACTTGAGGCACATCTGAAATCTACTATTTGAATTTACGCCACTCACCGCACACAGATTCATTCTTTATGTATCTAATTTTATGAATTTATGGCAATGAACATGCTATTTGTAAGTTCAAGCTACTTCCTAAGAAACATTCCAGTAGCAATTTTAAACAAGAGAGAGATTATCAAACTCAAAATGCAGCGGTACAAGGACGTAAAGGTTTACCTCTACAGTTTCGTGCTGCCAGACTATATGTCAGATGAATATGTATCAGAGCAACTGGACGCACTTGCATCGCATCAGCTATTTCCGTATTTCATAGTGTCTATAGCTAATACGACCATTTGTAACCCAAGACTTGTCGCCAATACCATGAATGGCATAGTGCACGTAGTCTTATGCTTTGAGCATGAATCCAAAACTACGAATAATTGAATAACATTATGAATGACAAGCAGGAACTTACATTCAAGCAACTACGTGAGCTTGCACTAGCCCACCATGTAAAGGACAGCAAGACTGTTATTGGAATATGGGCTAAGCTGAACGGCTATTCCAAGAGACGCAAGCAGAAAGATAACAAGGTTTACACCGTTTACATCAAGATGAGCAATGATAAATCCAATAAAACTAACAACTATGAGAACGCATAGACTACCAGAATTAATCAAGTACATTGACGTTAGAGGCGTTAACAAATCAATAATTGAATTTAAGGCAAATCTAGACAAACTGAACGACTTCTTTAGTATATTTCCCAAGTGGGGAATTTCTGTAACAATTAAACTGCTTAAAGAGTTAAAGAATGATTCTGAAGCCATGTGTAACAAATATTTCAGTATCATATCAGAAAGAATCTTGAATGAACTTTCTGCACGACCAGACGGTCTGGATATCGAAAGTTACAAGAAAGAGATTCGCCAATTGGAAGCTTGTTTTGATGGTATAAGACATCACATGGAAGATGAGCATTTCGGATTCTTCATTCATGAAGGATTGAACGAGGACATGTTTCATGTTTTAAATAATAAAGTTTATGGAAACCTAAACACAATGTACTTCTATATCAACGAAAATTCACGCTATGCAGAATGTGGAGATGAATCTTTTATTTTAAATAAATTGCAGGACATCTGTCACGAACTGAACGAACTCAGACAGTATGACATTTTGAATGCGTTACCAAAATTGATAAAGGATAGTCCCAACGAGGGATATGTAGTTGACGCAAACGCTTTCGACGAATGTATGGATAAGGTATTGTATAAGAGATGACAATAAAATGTATAAGGGAGGACTGTGCAAACGGTTCTCCCTTTTCGTGTTCATACCCACCAGACATATATCCCCAACTGTATATGTAACCAAGTTCAATAGCCTGCCGCCATGCGAGCCAAGAACAGAAGTGATAAATACAGATGTACATCTAGTCTGGAATTTACCTATTCCCTATTTTGAGACTCCAATAAGTATTCCCGATTTTAATACTGGGACACTCCCTAAAATGATACCCTAGTAACATACCTATTATATAA
This sequence comes from Bacteroides sp. AF25-5LB, assembly GCF_003602965.1. NCBI lineage: Bacteria > Pseudomonadati > Bacteroidota > Bacteroidia > Bacteroidales > Bacteroidaceae > Bacteroides > Bacteroides sp. AF25-5LB. Next base: position 453,001 of record NZ_QTMC01000002.1, on the reverse strand, counting down.
CATACCTTATATATGAAAAATGAAGTTCCTGCGGAACTACAATTTTCTGGAACGGGAGTTACAGATAATTCCACTAATCAGATGAATGACAACCAATCAATTCTAACGCTAAAGCAGTATGATATGGTATAAACCAGACAACATTATTTTTAAGAACAGAAAGGAAGCCAAGAAGTATTTTGGAACTAATAAATATTACAAGATTGAACGGGAGAAGAAAGATATAATATTTATAGACGACCACAAATCCATAGCTACTGATGGGGGCAATCAGACAGACATTGATAAGTAAGGATATTATCAGTTTCAAGAAGACACTGAACGCTTATATCTATTCCATTATAAAAATGAACAGCAATTATTATAACGGGGTATCAGAAATCACCTATCCTAAAATAGCTGGACTGTCAAATATATCAGAGGGCATTATAAAGACACATCTAAGTGAGAAGGATGAGAAGGGGAAGTTTGTTTTTAAGGACAATCCACTATTTCTAGGCTGGGAATATTTCTATGTTAACGGTAAAACCCATATCAGATATAAAATGAATACCAAGCCAGAGAACTATTTCATATTGAGGAATGACTTTATTCTGGATAAGAATCTAACCCCTAAAGAAAAAGACTTCTTGCTAAAGTTCATGGCTATTTGTACTAATAACACACATTACTTAAAAGCAAGCAAACAAGACATTAAAGATAAAATAGGAGTAGGTAAAAACAGCACTGTAATTGACAGCCTCATCAATAAAGGGTATATAGTTCTTATTAATGGATATTATATTGCCAGATGCAAAGACATGCCATTATCCAGAGACTTGGAAAGAGCCAATATCTACCAGACAATAGAGGACTTCTGTATAGGACACGGAGTTATACCACCAGCCTATGACAGAAAGAAAATAAATCTTATTCTTACTAAATACACTACTGTTGGCAAAAGCAACCGTCAAGACTTCAAACAGACACTAATTAAGAAATGCAAGCATATAGAGCAAGGGAATTATCAGTATTTATTAACTGCACTAGGTCTATATAAGAAGGAGATTAAACCATATCCCCAACCAGAAAAATTTGAAATCATATTATAAAGGAAAGCTCCAGACTGGCAGATAAGGTCTGGGGCTTTTTTGTGTCATTCTCACCGCCTCTATCCATATAAGTAATGTTGAGGTGTGACAAGTCAATCCATAGACCGTTGTCATTGGCAAATTTTATCAGTTCTTCCGTTTGCCTTCCCTTATAGCCCTCTGTTGGTTCAGTTTCTCCTGCTACCTCCTTACATCTTCCAATGATGCAGGCTGCCTGCTCCAAGAGGCTATTGATTGGCGTGTTCGCTCTATCCATTGCTTGTGAAATTCATTGATATAGTCCATAACCGCATAATCATGAGGTTATGCAAATGTAGTCGATTCTTCTGGAATTGGCAAGCCAAATGCCCAACTCAAAAATATAGGTACTTAAAATCACACCCCTCCCCCTTTAGTTCTGGGAAGTGTTTCCATATAAGGTACAGAGCTATATAGGGTGGAATTACTGGCAGTAGAAAAATGGCTGGCATGTATATCCATATCTGGTGTATGTCTTAAGCGCTTCTTTACTGTTACCTTTAACTCCCCTCACCGTATCTTTAGGGGAAATGAACACCAGATGCGAAATCACCTTCCAGCCCCGAACGCTTGAAATTCTGTAACAGCCATTACGGGCAGATACAGATTTATTACAGAGATGCACATGCGTACAAGGCTGGGAGGCTTTTTGTTTCTGGCTATCATTCCCTTTCAATTCAATCATTACTAACCAATAAATTATCGCTTATGGAAGATTTGAAGGCAATTCTGACGGTTGGTGCAATACTCGTTGTACCGTTCATTGCAGCACCAAAGGTAATGTTTGCCATAGTGCTGTACATTATCGTTTATATGGCATTCAGATGGAGAAATTTCTAATTATCAACTTAATAATTTACAGATTATGGAAGCATTACAGATTATGCCAGTCATGGCACAGAGAAGGAACAGCAATTTAGGAGAATTTGCAGAGGATGCAACGGTAGTTGTGGAAGAGATTACAAAGCCCAGGAAGGTGAACCATTTCATTGAGGCTAATTCCGTAGAGGTGAGTTTGGAGCACTTGAAGAATGACTGTGTGATACCAGTATTCAGCAAGGATAATGAACTTACCATTTCACACAACGCATTCATTGAAACGGTCTGGGAAGCTGCCAGTTCATTCTATAGCGGTGAACGGATAGAGCAACCAGACATAAGGTGCAGCCATGTGATAAAAGGGAGACGTCCAGAAGCCATCAACAAGCCCAAGAACCTGCTGACGGAAGCTGACACGACCCAGTATTATGAAAGGTGCGCTTTTGCCATAGACATACCATCCATCTATGAGGAAGTGGCTGGGAATAGGCTCAACCTTTCCATTGTGGGGGTACGTGCATTGAATAGGGAGAACCTTGCTACCAAGAAAAGTCCAGAATTATTCAGACTGGCGGTATCGTTCAAGAATACCGTATGCTGTAACATGTGCGTGTTTACAGACGGATATAAGGATGATATAAAGGTAATGGGCACAAAGGAACTGTTCAAGGCTACATTGGAACTGCTTAATAATTTCAATGCAGCCAAGAATATCCACATGATGCAGAGTTTAGGCGATACCTGCCTAAATGAGCACCAGTTTGTGACCTTACTTGGCAGGATGCGACTTTATCAGTGCTTGCCACAAGGCTATCAGAAAGCTATCCCCAGAATGCTACTTACTGATACGCAGATAAACAGTGTAGCTAAAGCGTATATCAATGACGATAACTTTGGCAGTCTGGGCAGTGACCTATCCATGTGGAAGTTCTACAACCTGCTTACTGGCAGCAACAAGAGCAGCTACATAGACAGCTTTCTGGATAGAGCCTACAACGCTACAGAACTGGCAACGGGTATTGCATCCGCTCTGCATGGTGATGAAAGATACAGTTGGTTTCTTTCTTAGCTGTATCTGGAATTATATCCTATTACTGGTTTCTCAAAACTGGAGATTATGCTACGGAATTTATTCTATGTGTTACTGGCGACTTTGGTATTCTTCATTGCAATGGCATTGTTTCCATTTATAGCGGTGGGATATATCCTGCTGCTGGGCTACGCCATTGTTAAAGGATAGCTTGGTATGGAGGACATCTATATAACAAGGTATAGGTGCTCTTTTTATTTATAAACCTCTTAAATATTAAAAGATATGGTAATAGAAGACAGTCGCGAATACAAGGCAGCGCAAGAACTTGAAAGAGCCTTGAACGATTATAGTTGGAATCCTAAAAGGTTTGCAGAGAGTACGAGGTATTATCACCGTACACTACAGCAGGAGCTTATGAGAACCATTGTGGCAATCATTCAAATGGTTGGTGATGAAAGCTATGGTACAGACCTTAGAAATCAAGCCTCACATGAACTTTGCAAAAAGATTATTGAGAGCGGTGCATTGGATGAAGCCTATTTGCCGTTCATATAGGCTTGAACGTAACAAAGGACATCATTAACTTGGTGTCCTTTATTTATTATATTCACTTCTATTATTAGTGAATGTTCCTCTGGTTATCAGCAAGTTGGATATTCCAACTTAAAAATGATATTCACTTTTATTCATTTACATATAAAATTGAACATTATGAGTTTAAAATATTCAAGCACTACAGCAGATTATCTGCAATGGAGCGAAGCAATGAACTTGATAAGGAAGTTAGCCAAAGACGGGAATTATAAAATCTCGCTTCTTGTTGCTCTGGGCTGTTTCACTGGTCTAAGAATATCTGACATTCTGGCTTTACACTGGAAGCAGATACTAAATACCAGTGAATTTACAGTGATAGAGAAAAAGACAGATAAGGTAAGAACTATTAGGATAAACGCCCAACTTGGGCAGCACATTAAAGAGTGCTATGAACAGATAAAGCCTATAGGGATTAACGCACCTATTTTAGTGAGCCAGAAAGGGACTGTTTTCACTATCCAAAGAATCAATGTGATACTAAAAGAGGTGAAAAAGAAGTATAAATTAAAGGTCAAGAACTTTAGTTGTCATTCACTTAGAAAGACTTTTGGCAGGCAAGTTTATAACATGAATAGTGACAATTCAGAACTTGCCCTAGTAAAACTCATGGAACTGTTCAATCACAGTTCTGTAGCCATTACTAAAAGATACTTAGGTTTGAGGCAGGAAGAACTACTTAATACTTATGACTGCCTTAGCTTTTAACACACAAGTTTAGTTCTAATACAAACGCTTTTCGTATATTTGTGCCGTTCCAGTAATGGAATAACATATTTATTTAACGAAAGGCGTTTTGCATTATCCTTGTCTCTAAAGTTCGCCAAAATTTTACACTACGAGGATATGCACAACGCCCATACTTGGCTATATACCTGCTTTCTGGCAGTATATCATAGTCTAGGTGTGGGCAACTTGTGTGTATTTGTAGTGTGGGTGTTTGGCGATACCTAGAGACAGATATGCTGATAGTTCCCACACCTTTCTTGTATGTAGAAATTGCATCTTTGGGAACTGGATGTACAATTAAATGCAAGAATTATGAAACACATATCATTACAGTTGTCTCCAACCTTGTTTGTACTTTGCATGGCAGGTGAAATGTTAAATCCTTTACAAATTCATAGATTAGGCATTTTTATCTAAAAATCTTTGTGCAGGAATGTAATTTAATTAATATCTTTGAAAGCAAATAAGAAGGCATTGCATTAGCCTTTTTCATAGAGGCTATTTCAGTCCTCCAGTGTCTTGAATACTATGTGAAACAGCTTCTGAAAGGGGACAAGGAAGTAGAAATTAACATTTAGAGGGAAGGAGGTTATTTTACTAATCTGTAAATGGGACTGCTACCATAAAGCAGAAAGACTGTTCATTTAATAGCAACATAATTTTTTAATAAGATATGATAAAGGAGACAGATATTACTGCAATTTCAGCTTTCTTGCAGCAGTTTGCCACCAAGCAGGAAGATAGGGAAAGATTACAATCATTGCTGATTGCATTTGGTTATAAACTTCCTATGTCCCAAGCTACATGTAACAATATGAATCAAATCCTTTTGGGTTTAGGTCAAGAAACAAAAAAGGATATGGCAAATGTACTGTTCTGCTATTTAACTGGTATGGGACAAACTATTACAGACGTGTTCTCTACCATAGAGAATATGAAAACTGCAATGGCTAAAATTAAGTTGGCAGGAATGACTACAGTACAAGATGATGTCATATTCCATCTTACAGAGAAAACCATCGAACTTTTTGGCAGGCAGAAGTTATCAATAGACAGTTCTGCATATCCAGAATATATAGATTGTATTGTAGAGCAAGATTTCTATAATAGTAGCCATATTAAAATAAATGGAGATACCTTCACGCAAGACAGAACCATTATTCTGGAAATAGACGATATGGTAATGAGGAATAGGTTTGGAGAGAATGCCTATTCAGATACTACGGTAAAGAAATGCCTGCAATTCATTTTTGGAAGTTATCTTGGCAAGGCTGATATGCAGATATTTGAAGGAATTCTGATAGAAGCAAGTATTAACATTTAATCTTTAATAACAATGAGTGATTTAGACAATCAAGGGTGTGGACTATCCACAATATTAGGAGGCATAATCTTCCTTGTTATTCTTTACCTTTTAAGAGCATGTCATAATTTTTTTGAATTGTTTAGTGTTTAGTTGGCTTTTGTATTATGAAATGGATTCGTTTTTTTCTTATAATAGGATTTGGGATAGGTCTGTTTCTACTAGTAGGAATGGGACTTATGTGGTTGCTATATTCATATTTCGATTAAGTAATATGAGACAAATACTGGATATTGTCAATAAGTTACATTTATTGTCAAGTTTCTCTTTATATGTTATGATAGGAGATAAAAATATTAATAAATAAGCGAATAAAACTATGTACCTTAAACTAATGGTTGTTTTAAAAGGCAATGAAGTGGTTATTAATCTGGAAGAAGGAGAAGTTGCCAATTGTGTTGTAACGTCACGTTTCAGACATCCGGACTTTTTGCCTAGAAAGAATATATTGGTAGGTATTCCACTTACTAATACCCAAGAGTTTATAAAAGATATTAGTCAGCAGGTTACTTTCTTGAATGAAAAGCAAGGGGATGTAACAGCCATGACAATTCTGGACGCAATATTTAATTCATGCCAAAGGCATATAAGACAATATTATAGGCTTATAGATACGGATATGTACACCTATATTGATGCGGCTATGCACATTATGGATGCCTGCCACTTCTTGAACGAAAAGCAAATGCTGGAATATTATCAATTCTGTGCTTCCCGAACTATTAATAAGTTTTCCTATGCCTTATGGCTCAATACTGGTGATGGATTAGTAAAACTAACTGATTTGAAATAAATTTAAGTATAAATATTTTAATACGATGACAGACTTTTATAAGAATTTAATGAACAGTATCAATTCTGAAAAGGAAAGAAACGCCAAAATGATGGGAGCGTTAAGAATTGAGGATAAAGCTGCAATTTTACAGCTTGTATGCCAATTGATTATTTCCGCGGATGGCGGTATGATAGAAGAAAGGGACGATTGTGTGGTAGATTATGTTCTGAAAGAGTTAGGATATGATACAGACACTAGCTCTGGGGCAACGGACGGCAATTTATTATGGAATCGTGCTACTGAATTCAACCCATTTGAAGCATTCCAGATAGTATCAGAACTTGATAGGGATGTGAAAAATATGGTTAAGACCATATTACTGCAAATTTGTAAAATGGGAGGCAATTTTGTAAATAGAGTGGATATTGCCCAACAGATATTTCAAAGAACAAATATTGAATATTATCCAGTAGACTTGACATTATGATAACACGGGCAGAAGCTCAACAAATAACCGTTTCTTCTTATAATGACTTATGTAATAGGCATGGAGGAACGGTTAGAGGAAATGATACTATCTCTGATATAGTGAATGTTGGATGTCACTACCTCTTGTCCCATTACAAGGATATTGTACAAACTGCTGATAAAGACGAAGTATATGATTTGGTTCCTCTGAACTATAATTATATGGCAGAAGCAAAAATTATAGCAGGGGCAATGAAACAATGGTTGCCAGATTTATTGACTCAACAACATATTGATGGTGTTGCTTCCATGATTATCCTCAATATAGGTTGGTCTGGAATGTGGAATTTTTTATGCGATTATTTTAAGCAAGAGCATGATAGAGTAATATGAAAACATTCTTACTGGACAGCTTTAACAGATATAAAAGATTTAGTGAGGAATTGGATGTTAGGACTATATTGTGTAATAAGCCTTGGCTGATATTCAATGATTGTGGGGACAAGGAATTATATGTTTTTCAAGAAGACGGTTCTCTCATTGCATCAGTAAATGGTAATGTTACCAATGCTAAATGGCAATATATACCTGCCAATAAATCTCTTGTTGTTTCTTTCAAGGAACAATCATATATGTTTCATCCTTCGTTTATTAATAACGTCATATTCGCTTTACAGCAAGATGGCACAGAAAGGTTTGCCTTTATGATAAGTGAAGAGCAAAGTGAATCTTTTTATCCTAAATCTCTTAAAGAGCTGAATAACTATTTTGAAGGAATAGAACGTAAAAGAAACGAAGCGAAAGAACAAGAGAAAAGATGGCTGATTGAACAGCAACAGAAAGAGCAGCAACGAATGGAGGAAGAGAATAAAAGACAGCAACAATATCGTATAGAGCAGGAAAGACAACGACAAGAGGAAGCTAGAAGAGCAGAGGAGGAGCGAAGAAGAGAAGAAGAAAAACTTGCAGAAATCAAGAAAGAGAATGATATATTAAAACAATACAAATTATTTTTGGCTGCAAAAGTTTTAGGCTATAATTTAATAGGAATTATAACTGTAACACTCACAATTTTAACATATAATAGCGCCACTGACGGGGTTTGGGTTATTGTTCCTCTTATAGTTTTCTGTATATCATATTATCTTCATAAAGCAATTATTTCATGGCTACGGAGAAGAATAATATCTAATCATTTACAAACTAAAAAGAAGAAAAAAGAAAAGGAAGATAGAAAGAGAGAAGAAGAATGGGGAAGGTATATAAAGCAGAGAGACCAAAGAGATTTTGAACAAATTGAAAAGCATAGAATGGAAAGAGAAAGACAAGAAAAAAGAATGAGAAGAAAAAATTATAAAATTACGAGGTGGCTTAATAAAATGCTTTTGAAGTGATTGAATTAAATGAGGTGAAATCAACAATTAGAATCACTTTAAGACTTGTTTGGAATAACATACCCGTCTATAAAATCATTTTAATAAATGGAGAATGAAAATATTTAGAATATTAATAGTATTGATGGCATTGGTTTCTGGATTTTATGCTTGTGTAAATAAAGAAAACGAAACTAGAGATAATGCCATTGACAGTACATTACAGACCAGTGCTACTGCCATACTGGAAAGCAAGTTGTCTGAACTTAATGCCCAATCTGGGCAGGTAATTGTTATGGAAGTCCAGACTGGGCAAATAAAGGCTCTGGTTGGACTTGAAAGGAAAGACAGTGCAGACTACCAACCATGCGAGAACTTCTCTGTACAACAGCCTACTGGCTTGATGCAGGGTGTTTCGCTATTGGCTGCACTGGAAACTGGAAAGGTGAAAATGAGTGATAGGGTGAATGTTGGCAATGGCATTTATGTCTGTAAGGGAGATACTGTTTTCGACCATAACTGGCATAGAGGCGGCTATGGTGAAATTACGGTAAAGCAAGGACTGGCTAGTGGTTCAAACATTGCTACAGTCAAGACTATGGAGAATGCTTTTGGTAACAATGCACAAGCATACTTTGATGTATTGTCAAAAATGAGCTATGGCAAGCCAGACAGTATCAATGGCATTCTGCAACCTTATAGGATTACAGAAAGAAATATCACTTGGAACTGCATAGGATATGGACAGTCTGTTTCTCCTATTCAAGTCCTTACATTCTACAATGCTATCGCCAATAACGGGAAAATGGTGCAGCCTCAACTATACAAGGACAGTGTAGTGATTATCAATCCCCAGATAGCAGATAAGGCTAATATCGACAGCTTGAAACTGGCACTGGCATATAATGTAACAGACGGACTGGGGCAACCTGCCAAATCAGATAAGACTACCGTAGCAGGAAAACAAGGTACTATCATAGTCTCTACAGATAATGGCAATACGATGTATGCAGTGGAGTTCTGTGGTTACTTCCCTACTGACAATCCCAAGTATAGTATTATTGTTTCCATTAACAAGACTGGTTTGCCTGCTAGTGGTGGACTGATGGCAGGTGATGTATTTAGAAAGATAGTTAATAGCATCATTGAAAAATAATCATTATGATAAACAAAATAGTATATATAGTAATGGATTGCTACTGGGGACCAAGAGAGCCAATAACAATTACAAGTGATAATAAAAATTTAGAAACACTAATAGATAAATTTAGGCAGTTTCCTGTTACAGCAACTGGTTATACTTATGTGGAACTTTATGATGGAGATAACTTGGTAGAAAAACTTACTTCACAATATTTCTTGAATGAGCAAGAGATTGCTATATATAAAGATTTGAAGAATGATATTTGACTGTTTGGGATATTAATAGGATAATAATATCTTTGGGAAGATAGAAGAATAATCTATTACCTTATGTATATTAAAGAAATAACCTAATGAAAGAGATACAGAACTGCATTGAAAATGTTTTAATCTCTGTATTGATAATGTAGAATAGCATGTAAGAATGGTATAAGTATTAAAATGGATGTGGAAACTTTTAAAAAAACATTATCAGATATTGGAGAAAGGTTTATATATGCTACAGTACGAGGACTAAACTGGTTCTTTGCTCAAATGCTAGTATTGTTTGTATTAGGAACTGTTTCATATATTACTGGAATACTGTTTGTTGATGTGGATTCTATGACTTTAAAATGGTATTGTCTATGGATTCTTCTGGCTTCTAGCATGTTTACATTCGTATATACAATAATGTTCAACTGGTTCTATGAGTTTGTACCAATAAAGCATTTCATTAAAAGTTTTTGGATACCTTATTTGATATATATATTGTTTTGGAGTGTTGCTATAGATGATATACAAGGCAAATTGCTAGCTTATTTAATGCCTTTATATGGTATGTGTTTTACCTATATCATATGGAAACTGACGAAACGATTTAAGGAATTATCAATAGCATTTTCTCGCATAAAGGAAGTGCTAGGTGAAATAACATTAAGGAAAGCGCTATTTGCCCAAACTCTTGGTGTCTTATTGATAGGATTAATGGAATACTTTAATATTCATCCTATATCTGCTTTGCTTGAAGGAACTGATAAATGGGATTTTACTTCTGAATTTATTTGGATGCTACTGGTTGTGTGTCCTGCAATATATGCCATATATCATAAAGTCAAGAAAGTATGGTTGCCAATATCTATAGCTATGTTTCCTTTCATTTTGATAGGAGTATTGGCTATGGTTATATTTGTAAAGGACTTTGTTTAATTACAAAAAAATAAATGAGACGTGATATTGTCAAATACTTTACAGATTGGAAAACTGTATATCTCATTTGGATAGTATGCAGTTGGTTACTTACTAATAAACCGTCACCCAACTATTACGGTTATCTATTTGAGGAATACGAGTTGGCATGGTGGATTATTGGTTGTATTATCACACTGATTGCGGTCTGGCATTTATACAAAAAAAACTGGATGCAGGCAACCTTATTGTTTTTGCTATTTGCAGTGCCTAAGTTCCTTGTGTATATAGGTAATATGGAAATAGTAAGTGAATCCATCTTTGAAGTATTGGGTATATGAAATATCTAAAACAGATAGAATATTCTATACTGGCTGCCATGACATTCAGTTTGATTAGAACGTTTGTTCACAGTCTGATAAGCGAACAGAATAGATACAGTCGTATATACCAAGCTGTTTTTAAAAGACGGTTAGACTATATTGACAACCTTGAAACTTGGATTTGTGCTGCTAGTATGATGATACTTCTTGTACCATTGATTTACAAATTGGTAAATAAGGAATGGAAGGATGCAGGGGTGCTACTGTTATTTTCATTGCTACTTATACCGTGGGTATTTAATGCCTACTGCATTAAATAAAAAAATATGGGAGAAATAAAACAATATGAATGTCCTAAATGCGGCTACACAACACCAATACTGCATTTTGGTTGTGGGTTCAGAGACTATTACGAAGTTTATGTTTGTAAGACTTGTCAAACAATACAGAGTTCTTTGGTTGCAACAGAGGATTGTATGTCTGAGTTTGATGAAGAAAGTGAACTTGATAATGTTAACCTAGTAACAGTCTATGGTGAGGATTACAACAATAAGGAATTGGTAGAATATAGCAAAAGAGAGAAAGCTAAAAAGTGCAATCACTGTTCATCACAAGTTATTTCTGAAATTCCATATCAAATAGAAATAGACTTTCAGAATTTGACAGATATTGATAAGAGATTACCACACATGAAGTACTATACAACTTCAAAAGACATTGTTAGAATGATAAGAAGAGGTAAGAAGCAAATTATTCATTGTAATGATTGTAACAATGATGTGACTTATAATAGTTTTGTGGATGATTTTAATATCAAATGTGTTCATTGTGGTAGTATTCAATTAGAAGTTTGGGATGAAAAGCATTGTCCTAAATGTGGTGAAGAAATGGTATGGGGTGGAGACTGGGGAAGGAATATCCTTGAAGCAATTTGGGATTAATATTAACAGATAAACATCTCATATATCCATTAATAGGAACTACATTAATGAAAGAAATGAATTATGATAAGAATGACAAGTAATGATTATTATGACTTCTTGGAGAAGGTTTTAGAGAGATACGAAGAGTTATCAGAGAAAGTATATTTTATAGGGGAAATAGAAAAAAGTTCTCTATCTTTATAGAGACCAATTAACATGTTTGGATTATGCTCAAATGGTTTAATAAGAAGAAAGCAGAAGTTCTTAAAAGTGAAAAGCCACATACCATTATTAAATGTGGCATTACCCCTACATACATAAAAGTACTAAAGGAAAACGAGGTATTTGTATTTGGAAGTAACTTGCAAGGCATACACGGTGGCGGTGCAGCACGAATTGCCAGAGAATGTTTTGGCGCAATCATGGGGCAAGGTGTAGGTCTACAAGGACAGTCTTATGCCATACCTACTATGCAAGGTGGAGTGAAAACAATAAAACCGTATGTTGATGAATTTATAAAGTTTGCTCAAATTCATACAGAATTTCATTTTTTGGTAACAAGGATTGGCTGTGGCATTGCAGGCTTTAGGGATGAAGACATTGCACCATTGTTTGAGAATGCCATAAATCTATCTAATATAAGTTTGCCAAAAGAATTTGTTGATATTATTATTACATCCTAATAATCTAAGTTTATTGGTATATAGTTATTATGTTTATAAAGCAAAGTTTGTAATTATGCGTATAAAAGACATGGATAAGTCACCATATTCTATTGGAAATCCACCATATTTCCCGTTTACGGAAATTATAGGAGATTGGAAGTATGAGTACCCACAAATGGGAACTTGTATAGGTACGAACCTAAAAACGGGAAATGGCTTCTTTTGTGAATACAATCCACCTATTGATTATCTAACCTCGGCAAATACGGATTATGAAGGAAGGTCTGTAAATGATGAAAGGGGATAGACTTTTTTTAGTTATGGCAGATTTATGTAGCAATGCCTTACCGCTTACTTTGCCTACAATCATCTCCAATTTCAATAATACTGGAGTTGTAAGAGGAGGTATCATATTGCTGCCACCTAAATTGGGAAGACGAAAACAAATAGAATTAGCTAATGAGCGCATGAGTATTCTGTCTCCATTATTTGACTTTCTTATTGTGGTTAATCCTCAAAAACTTTCCCGTGAATTTGTAAAGATGCATAATATTAACGGGTTTGAAGCTTTTTATAATGAATTATGGAAAGAAACTGCAACTCTAACAGCTATAGTCCATACTTCCAAGAGCTTGGATGAAGTTAGGGTAAATTGGCAAAAAAACAAATCGTCAAAAGTACTATTACAGTGTGGAGCTTTATATATCATTAGAGATAAGGATATTGATTTTACTCCTAGTAAGAGGACTTTACTTCTAGGTATAGGTTACGCAGGTAATGGAGTGGCAGAAGAAGTTCATTTATTAGGTTTAAACAATATGGCGGTGGTTCGATTGGGAATTGGTGATGTGAGATGTTGGGGAAATAGTCATGGATTGGATTTGGCAGGAAGTTGGAATTATTTTTATGGGATTGATAAAAGTTACCGTTTTTGTATTGAATTTGTGAAGGAGAATATAAATGCAATCCAATATGATATAGAGTACTTTTTAGGGTTCGATGTTTCTTGCCAACCAGATATACAAATTAAAGAACTTGAAAAATATAGTAAACACGGTCATTAATAAACACAATAGTATGATAAAATTCAGCCAAATACCATATTCTACATATTCCTATGATGGAATGCCCAAACCAACATGGGTAAAAGCTATTTGTCCCCCAAACGGTTTCCCTCATAATTTCAGCTTATCTGATGATGATATGCTAACCTATTATCTTGAAATATTTAGGAATAGAACAGCTAAGGATAAGCCATATATAAACCAATATAACTCTATAGAAGAATTGGAAGAAGATATATATGGTAACTGTTTATACTATTGGGTTCCTAAAGATTTTAAGGAAATATATTATACTCTTGATAAACAAGAATTTTTCCATAAGATAAATGTATTGATAAAGCAACATGGTAATGCCATTGTAATAAAACATCGTGCTTTATGTATAAAAACAGATGAGAATATCAACTTGTATTCTTTTTACAAAGGTTTATGCCCAGATAAAGATATATTGTCTATATGTATTCCAATAAGAATATTTGAATTAGGACTATGGGAGGAAGGAAGCTTAATGTATATGACTAACGAAGATTATTATAATTTATTAGAAGAAATTCTAGTCAAACATGAAGCAGGAGAATTAACAGAAAACCAAATAGAAGAAATAATAGGTTCTGTAATCATAAAAGAATGGATAATTGACATAAAACCAACCCAATAGAATACTTAAAAAGAGATTATATCATAGAAGGACTTACCAATTGTTAGGAGGTATTCATTCCTAATGAACTAGGAAAATTAGGATATAAAAATGGAGGTAAATTATGATTACATGTAAGATATGTCAATGGATTATACGTAAGTTAAAACCAAAGCCAAAGGGCAAAGTATATAGTGATGATGTACGTGTAGATTATCCTAAGGGCAGGCATATTCCAGAATGGATATATGAGCAGTTATGGAAGGATATTGATTACAGTAAACCAGTGAAATTGGATAAGCCTATGTGTGAAGACTGGATAGATGATAAGTTTAAGGAGATTGAAGAACAGTAGATGAATAACTATAAATCTAAAAAAATAATGGAAATGAGTTATGGATACGATAAATGGATTTATTAATGAACATTCAGAGTATAAAAGATACCAGGTAAAGGACTTTATAGCTTTCTTCAAGTTTCGTAATAATTATGAAAGATATACTACTGACAAGTTGTTAGAAGTGTATGAGAAGTATATCAAAGCTAACTCTGATTACAGTGAATATGAGCAAATATATAAGAGTCTTAGTAGCAAATTAGCTGTTAATCTAATTAATAATACTCAATTAGAAATAGATTTAGACATATACACACCAGACCATAAGTATTGTCCTAAACATACCTTTGTAATGAAGTATGAAGAAACGGAAGATACTACAACCACAATACATGTAAGAGTGTATTCAAGTGTGGGATTGGTTAAAGAATATGATATGCCTGCAATTGGAATGACAATGCAAGATTTATCTAACCTTATAGATAAGGAACGTAATAACTATAAATCTAATAAATGAATTAATATGGCTGGTAAACTAATGCCCAATAAACAACCGGAGTTTTTCACTCCCAATGCTCCAATTAAATACGCAATGGCAGGAGGAAGAGGAGTAATGATAGGTTGCGGAATTATGACAGCCTTATATGTCATAGGCGTAATTGTAGGACTGTATTTGGGCTATGATTAGAGATGTCTATTTTTCCCCATACTTCCATTTATCATCATAGGTATTATGGTGGAATTTCCAAGCTGTATATGGAAAGGCTTTAAGAAGTTCTACAATCTGGGATATGATAAGGAACGTAGAATATAGCAAAGTAAAGACAAGACAAATGTAAGGTAGTAAGTGAAATTTCATTTACTGCCTTATTTTTTATAATACAGTGAACTGGAATATTGGATAAATTTGTTTCTTTGCAGCCATTGATTTTAAAAGATAATACCATGAATGAATATGTAGATTATTATAAGGAACACTGTTTGAATATCCTAAAAGGCAAAGTAAAGACCTCTAAAGGGGAAGTGATTGAGATACAAGGAGAAATTATATTAAATGACATTAGTAATATTGATTATGAACAGGCTGTAGCTTTTGCGCAGTCTATAACAATTGGCGAAGAAGGACAACATTTATCAGAAAATGTGTTCGTACATGATACTATCTTGCATGTGTTTATAGGGAATTTAAATGCAAGGAAGTTATGGAGATTATCAGTTCTGTTGTATGCTATGGTGACTAAATATCCGGTAGCAAGAATCTCATTATCCCTTATGGACGAGTATCTGAAACTATATCGTATCTTTACCCTTGACCAGAAGAAAGTAGATGTATCAGCTATTGAATTTAAATGTAGCATTGATGGTAAAACAGAAAATATCACTATCAAGAATGAGGAATTAGTAGAAAAAATACTTATCTCATATTTAAATATGCAAGGAGATATTATCACTATAGATAATTTGAAACGGTATGTCGTTGATGAAATTACCTCTATTGATAAGTTGGTTAATGAATCAATTAACAAAAGGACATTGGACTATTTCTTTGCAAAAGAACTAGAACGCTTCTTAACAAGTTATCTGAATGGCAAATTTACGGATAAAGAGAAAGAACTAATCCTACAAATATTATATTTGTTTGGGCGTTATAAAACTACTGCTGAAGATACAGCCAGATATAGGAAACTGATAAGTGATGGGGAGAAATTATTAATAAATAAGCCTTTAGTTACAATAAATGGAATGGTTATGCCTTTTACTATCATATCCAATCCGGAAATAACAAAATTGAGATATGAATGCCTAAAGTACATAAATCGTGTGAAATTTGAGGATGATTCTAATATTCACATATAGCCACTTACAACTCCTTACCTTTGCAGCATATTAATAATTAATTGCTGTAGGAGGCAGCGTAATAAAGAAATATGAACAATGAGAAAAATTTATTCAAAGAAGAACTTTTATTAAAAGTTATTGCCTTATCAACATTGTTAGACCAAGGCTATAAGATAGCTAGGCTATCAGGTAATCGTAACTTTGACGAAAAGGTGGTTAAAGCCAAAATGAAGTCCATGAAGGCAAATGGAATGTTAGTTCCTGCTATCATACTGGATGCAATGAAGGTTATAGAAGCCGGATTGAAAATTGTAGATTTTGAAACGGGAGAAATCATTAGCGCAGCTGATGCAGCCCGGTACGTTGTGTTAGTGGATGCAAACCACCGTTACAAAGCTCATCTAAATCTTCTGGAAGCTAACAAGGACTTAAAAGACGAAGAAAAGTACAAAGGTGAGTTCTATCTTATCTATGCTTTGAATGAAGAAATTGCAGTCTCGAGAATGTTTTCAGAAATTAACATTTGTACAAATCCCTGGAAGGGAGGCGACTTTCCTAAGGGGGCTAAAATGGCGTGCAAAGAGAAACTTCCGCTACTTGATTTTATCGTGAAGCTTACTGAACAAGGTTATCCATTACCAACTGCCTCAAAATGGGGAACGTTTAAAGCGAGTATTACTAAAGAGATAATGGCAGATGCAATGGCAGGTAAGATAAGTGATAAATTACGGAAAACTAATGGATTGGAAAGAGGTGAGAAATTATTAAAAGCAGCAGAAGAACACCTCTCTAAAGAGGTTCTCAAAAGTCGAACTCTCGTTGATTGGGTTATCAATAAATACGATGAAGCAGGCGATGAACAAAAAGTTAGTGTGATTGACAATCTGGTTGACTTCTTTTCAAGTTTGAGCAAAGAGAAAGCAGAGCAGATAGAGAAAGCCAAAGGACAACGAGGTGGCGATACCAAAGAGACCATTATAAATCGTCTTCTTAACAAATTCTACGAGCAGTTCACACAATCTCAAAGAACTTCTACTGATGAGTAAAATTAAAAGCCGGTTATCGAGATGATAGCTGGCTTTTTTGTTTATTGTACTTATAACTTTTTCTATCCCTAATAGTAGTTTATTCAATTTTATAAGTTATTTTTGTACAATTCTAGATGGGGCGTTTTAAGCCAAATATTTAATAATATCTCTGTAATTGCTTGTAAAACAGTATATGTTAGAAATGTCATACATGTTACAGAAATGTTACAAATGTTTTGGAATAGAATGGTATTGTGTTAAGAGCGATTGCTCTTATTCTCCTAATAATCATTAATGTTAAGCATTTAAGAGTAACAATATAAGTATAATAGAAGAGTGGATGCTTTTGTGTTTCGTATTTGGTTATTTCTATGTTAAGCAGCCAAATTACTAGTTAATTGTTTGCAGATGTCGAGAATTCTTGCGAATATTGCATACAAGTTGTGTGTAGAATTGATTGTAATTAGAACTTTGATATTAAAAATCAAAGATGTATGTAACTTTTTTAATTCATTTATTAAATAAATGAATTCTACCAACGAATATAGAAATATGAAAAACCATTTTTGTTTAAACCTATTCTTCTTACTATATTTGTTTTTTTGTGCTGGATGCAAGCAGCATATCTCAGATAGTGCTGCTAAGGCAAATGAGGCATTGTTTACTCAATTAGATAGTCTGATAGATAATTCTGATAAACTTATTTTGCAGAAAGAGGAGCGAATAGAGGCGTTGAAGCATTCACTAAGACAATCTAAGGCATTTGAGAAACAGTATGAACTTAATCAGGCTATTTATCAAGAATATCGTGTGTATGATGCAGATTCGGCTATGAAGTATACTACACAAAGCCTTGATTTAGCACGACAATATCATGATAAGAATCGTGAGATTGAATCTTTATTAGGTATTGGTTTTGTTTATACGGCTAATGGCTTGCTTAGTCAAGCCTCTGAAGTAATGCATTCACTCTGTTCTTCCAGTATGCCTCGCTACTTACGTTCGCGTTATTATGGTCAGATGCGTACTCTCTGCTCGCGGTTGCAACTCTATTCATTAGGTGATGATGCATTACATGAGCATTATGGTCAACTTTATGCGTTATATTCAGATTCAGTATTGCAGACGGCCACTCCTGACGAACCACGCTACCTTTATAGCCGTGTGTGGAAATATCAAGATGTTCCCGGTGCACAACGTATTGCCATTAGGGATGAGTTGGAAAAGGAAAAACAACGTCTTCTACCTAATAGTCGTAATTATTCTATTTTAGCTTATAACTTGGCTCTACTTTATGAAAAAGAGCACAACCATACCAAGTGGCTGGAAAATATGATTCTCTCAGGTATTGCTGATGTATATGCTGTGAATCGTGATATTGGTTCGTTATATGCATTGGCTTCCTATTTATATGAACAAGGTCAGTTGGACCGAGCCTATCGTTATAGTACTTATTGTTCTGATATCGGTATAACTTTTAAGAGCCGTGTACGACTGCTTCATCAGCAGAAGTTGCAGAGAAGGATACATCAAAGCTACATTGAACGTGATCATATGCAACAGAAGCAGCTAAAGCTATTCCTTTTATTTATTAGTTTTCTCACTATTGTATTGCTGATAGCTCTTTTCTTTTTGAGAAGGCAAACAAGAAGACGTAGGAAAGCTTTGGTTGAGCTACATGTGGCCAATGGTAGATTGAAGAGTCTTAATAGTGAACTGCAAAAGCTCAATTTGGTTCTACGTGACACAAATTATATTAAGGAGGAGTATATTGGTCAGGTATTCAAACTTTGTTCATCCTATATTTGCCGTATGGAGGAGTATCGTAAAAAGTTAAACCGTAAATTAAAGGCTGGGCAACTTGAAGATTTAAAGAAGATGATTAGTTCTACTTCTACCATGAGCGATGAAATGAAGGATTTTTATGAGAAATTTGATTCCATTATTCTACATTTATACCCTGATTTTGTAGAGCACTTCAATAGTTTGCTACGTCCCGAAGAACATATTGAAGTGAAGTCTGGGCGGCTTAATACAGAACTTCGTATTCATGCTTTGATACGAATGGGGGTAACGGATAGTGAGAAGATTGCAGAATTTTTGCACTGTTCACTGCAAACCGTATATAATAATCGTTCTATAACTTTAAATAAATCTTCGCTCAGTAAGGAGGAATTTCTTCGAGCTGTGAAAGAGGTTTGTAAAAAGTAATTTGAAGACTGAGCGTTTCTCTCATTTTTTACCCACATGTATATAGATAATTGCCATTCAATAGCTTAATACTATCGAATGGCAATTATCTATATACATGTTTTTGATTACCGATTTAATTTAAATCACTACTGAAAATCTATTGAGTCTGTCTGTAATTGAAAGATAATCAGCAATATATAACTTTGTGAATTTACCAAATCCTCTACCAGTGAATATAATCGGTTGTTACATTGTCTAATTTTGCTCTCGAGATTTTTTACACACAAGTTCCTATTAACTTAAAAATGTAATTTATGAAAACCAGACAAAAATCGAGAGACGCAAGTGGTATTCTGCTTGTCTGTCTTATGTGGATGCTGTCACTTTCAAGCTCACTTCATGCACAGACATGGAATATTAACGGAAATGTGACAGATGAACAAGGAGAACCGATAATCGGTGCCAATGTAGTGATACAAGGTACGGGTACGGGCACCATTACCGATGTAGAAGGAAACTTTAAACTCGCTTCAGTGACTAAGGGGGCGGTAATGGAGATAAGTTTTATTGGGTATATATCCAAGACATTGCAGGTGAAAGACGCATCATCGTTAA
Source organism: Bacteroides sp. AF25-5LB (assembly GCF_003602965.1). Lineage (NCBI taxonomy): Bacteria > Pseudomonadati > Bacteroidota > Bacteroidia > Bacteroidales > Bacteroidaceae > Bacteroides > Bacteroides sp. AF25-5LB. The sequence continues at coordinate 432,807 of NZ_QTMC01000002.1, read as the reverse complement.
AGATTGTACTGAAAGAAGATAACCAGGCACTGGATGAGGTGGTAGTAGTAGGTTATGGTGTACAGCGCAAAAGTGATCTTACAGGTTCGGTTGCTTCAGTTAACTCGGATGTACTTGAAAGTCGCCCACAAGCTAATTTGATTCAATCTTTGCAAGGAGCAGTTCCAGGATTGAATATTAGTGTGACGGGTAGTAATGCTGAAGGTTCGTCCACTACTACACGTATTCGTGGTAACAACTCCATTACGGCCGATAATAAACCTCTTGTTATTCTTGATGGAATACCTTTTGATGGTCCATGGTCGGAAATCAATCCCAATGATGTAGAGAGTATAGAAGTATTGAAGGATGCCTCTTCAGCAGCCATTTATGGTGCTCGCGGTTCTAACGGTGTAATCCTTATTACTTCTAAGCGCGGTAAGAAAGACAGATTGACGGTATCATACGATACTTATGTTACTATTGACCAGCCTATCAATTTACCTCGTATGATGAATGGCAAAGAATTCTATAAGTATAAATCTGAAGCTTTCAAGGCTACCAATACTACTCCTCCTACAGAAGAGAATCCTGAACCTTGGTTAGATAACTTTACTCCTACTGAATTAGCTATGTATGCTGCCGGTCAGAGTACTGATTGGATGAAGTTGGCAACACAGACCGGTATAAAACAACAGCATAACCTTTCTTTCCGTGGTGGAGCTAACAAAACCAGCTATTTCATTTCATTGAACTATACGGATGTGAAAGGAACTGCGGTAGGCAATGAGTTCAAGCGTTATAATATACGTTTCAATCTTGATCAGGAGTTTAATAGTTGGTTGAAATTTTCTACTACTACACAGTTAGGTCGCTACGATCGTAGTGGTAGCAGTGCTTCTTTTTGGCGGGCTATAAAACAAGTTCCGTTGGGACGTGCTTATAACGAGGATGGTTCACTTACACTTTCTGCTACTGAGGACTCCTCTTCAGCTTTCAGCATTAATCCGTTGGGATCTCTTAATAATAAGACAAAAGATATCCGTGCAAAGGTTATCACTAATAATGTGCTTGAGGTAAAGTTTCCCTTTATTAAAGGGCTGAGCTATAAATTGAATACAGGCTTCACTTACCAAAACAGCTCCTATAAGAATTATCAAGGTTTGGATACCTACGAAGGAGCTAGTGCTAATGGCGTATTGAATACTGATGACTGGCATTCAGAAGAATGGATTTTGGAGAATATTATTTCTTATCAACGTGAATTTGGCAAACATCGTATATTTTTCACAGGATTATATTCTGCTCAAAGCAAGGAATATGAACAGAATACAATGGAAGGTAAGAATTTTCCCAATGATGTGATGTATTATTACCAGATTTCTAAAGCTGCCACAATGTCTGGTAATTCCAATTATTATAAAGAAAATCATATTTCACAAATGGGGCGTTTGAATTATACTTATGATGATCGTTACTTGTTAACTCTTACTGCTCGTCGTGATGGTTACTCCGCTTTTGGTGAAAGTTCTAAATTCGGCGTTTTTCCTTCAGCCGCTATTGGATGGAATATTTCCAATGAATCTTTTTTTAAAGACAAGCCTATAAGTGAAACCATTAGCAATCTGAAATATCGCTTGTCATGGGGTAAAAATGGCAATGAGGCTATCAGTGCTTATAGTACACTACCTAATCTTTCAACTTACAATTATCTGAATGATGATCATACTGCACAGTTTGGTTTCTATCCGTCGAAGTTAGCTTCGCCCGGTTTAGGTTGGGAAACTACTACATCTATTAATACTGGCTTTGATATTGCACTTTGGAATGGACGTATTCAGAGTTCATTTGATATTTATTGGTCTAAAACCAAAGATTTGCTGCTTTCCCGTTCTATTCCTACCATTAATGGTACTGGCTCTATTACTGAGAATCGTGGACAGACCCGTAATCGTGGTTTTGAATTCCAGATAACTTCTAATAACATTACACATAAGAGTTTTCGCTGGAGCACCTCTTTCAACCTCTCACACTATCGTTCGGAGATTGTAGATGTTGGTTTGTATGATGCTAATGGAAAGCCGGTTGATGATGTGGCTTCCAAGTGGTTTATTGGTGAACCTATCAATGTGAACTATGATTATAAAATTATCGGTGTATGGCAGATTGCTGATCCGTCTAACCCGACAGGGCAGCAAGATCCTAACTATCGTAATTCGTATCCTGGATATGTGAAATACCTTGATGTAGATGGTAACGATATTACAACGGCTGATAAGACTATTATAGGGTCGGCTATTCCTAAAGTAAATATGAGTTTGATGAACACTTTTGAGTACAAAAACTTCACTCTGAGTGTGTTCTTAACGGCTCAGTTAGGACAAACCCATCTGAATGCCTTGTATGATACAAGCCATAATTCATATCGCCAGAACCGTTTTTTGGTGGATTTTTGGACTCCAGAGAATCCTACGAATAGCTATCCGAAAAATAGTTTGAATAGTGATGTGAATCCAGAGGGAGCCAGTTTCTATGAAAAGACAGATTTCTTACGTATTTCCGACGTTACATTGGGTTATAATTTCCCACAACAATGGTTGCGTCGTACTTTCATCAAACGGCTCAATCTTTACATGAACATTAAGAATTTGGCTACAATAACTGGCTGGACAGGTATGGATCCGGAATTTCTCAATGATCAATTGGCTGCTCCTCCAGTACGTTCGTTCACTTTTGGACTAAAGTTAGATATTTGATGAGAGTAATATATCATAAAAAGCTAAAATGAAATTGCACATATGAAAAAAATAACATATTTCAATGTCTTAGTGTTTACAGTATTATTGCTCACTATGGGCGGCTGTAATGAGGATAAGTTTCTTAAGGAAGATCCTCGTGATGCACTTTATCCTGAAAATTTACTTGTAGATTACAATGGATTTAAATCGATGATAACGCCTCTTTATGGTCTTATGCGTGCAGAGTATCGCCGTGCTGATGCAATGGGAGGAAGTATTGCGCTCTGTCTGCATTCTGCCTGGGGTGGAGGGGTAGATAATTCATGGGCCAATAATAGTCATGCGGAAATGAAGTTCCTCTACAATCCCAAAGAGATAACTTACACTGATCTTGCTATTTGGAATAATATTTTCCAGTGGGGATATCGTATCATCAACACTGCCAATATGGTTATCTCAAGAGCTGACAATGATGGCATTAACTGGGGAAGTGGTGCTGATGCTGAAAATCGTAAAAATGAGGTGTTGGCCGAAGCTCGCTTCTTCCGTGCTTGGGCTTACCGTCACCTTACCTATTCATTTGGTGCAGTGCCCCTTTCAACACAAGAAATTACAGGATTGAATTATCGTGATGATTGGGACCGTGCTTCCTTGAGTAGTATTCGCGAAGTGATGGCAGAAGATTTCCAGTTTGCAGTCGATAACCTTCCTTTGCGTACTTCTAATAATAGTAAAGTCTCTGGTGCTGTAGCACGTCACTATTTGGGTGAACTTTATTTGGCAGAAGGTAATGCTGAAAAAGCAGTTTCAGTACTGAAACCATTAGTGGAAAGTGGAGAATATTCCCTTATAAATCAACGCTTTGGTAGTAATGCTTCCAATGATGGATGTCCTTTTATTGACGTATTTTATACTCCTATGTATGCTGATGGAAATACGGAGGTGTTACTGGCTTTCATTAACACAGAAGAGGAGAATAGTGCCTATGGTACTGCAAATGTCTATATGACTACAACTTATAAGAACTATTATGCTAATGATGGCGATTGTAAAAAGACAAACCAGCATAATCCGGACTATATCAATAACGGTGGTGAAGGTTCATTTGCACAAGTCTTTTGGCAAGCTAATGGTGGTAAGGGAGCCGGACGTGTAGTTCCTTCCAGAGGAGCACTTCGTTTGTACAATTATAAAGGAATGGGAGAACAAGATGACCGTGTATCTGCCAATGCTATCGTATGGAGTATTAATGATGTAGATGCTGCCGGCAATGTAACCAAGGTATTTGATTTAGGTGGTACTGCACTTATTGATACTACGGTTAATGCAGCCATGCTAACTTCTACTTCCATTAAAAAATATGATTGGCCTACTACTCGTAAATGGGATTATACTCCACCTATTTTGGCTAATGCAGCTAATGATGGACACTATGCGGACATTGTTTATTTACGTTTGGCAGATACATATTTACTTTATGCAGAGGCTCTTTACAAGAGTAATCAAGTAGGCGAGGCCATTAAATGGATAAATAAAGTACGTAATCGTTCCAATGCTGTAAGTATTACTGAAGATGATCTTAGAATCGGTGGTATGGATTTCATTCTTGATGAACGCAGCCGTGAACTGCTTACGGAGGAAGAACGTCGTCATACATTGGTACGTGTTTGCCAAGAAAATGGTGGTGACGAACGTGATACCAATAACTATTTCAAACGTCGCATGCGTGAACTCAATGAGATAGCTGGTATTGCAGGACGTGGTATGGATGAATATGAAACTCCTGTCCTTTTCCCGCTGCCGCAATCATTCATTGATGCCAATACTGGTAATCCTTTGGAAAATAATCCGGGGTATTGATAGATAATAGTCAGATATAAATACCGCATATAAACGGCTTTGTATATATCGGTGTTTATATCTGATTTAGATTCATATATTCAAAAGAAAACAAAAACTTAATATCTTGATACATCATGTCCGAATTGGCTTTCATTTTTAGTCTTCTTATGGTAGGGATTACAGCGGTAGGTCTTTATCGTAAGCTCAATCCTCAAGGTCTTTTGATGCTTTCCGGTTTATTAATGCTTACAGCTGCTTTTTTCATGCAAGTGCATTCGGTAGTACCTAGTAAAGCTACGGGAATGGTGGTGTTTGATTTGGTAAGGATGATAGAGGAAGTTTTTCTTTCTAATTTGGCGCGTGCAGGGTTTATGATAATGACAATTGGCGGTTATGTAGCTTTCATGAATAACATAAAGGCTACTAATGCATTGGTCTATATTTCCATGAAGCCATTAGGTCTTTTTCGACGTTATCCTTATTTGGCGGCTACTATAGTTATTCCTATTGGACAATTACTTTTTATTACTACTCCTTCAGCTGCCGGATTAGGATTGTTGCTTGTGGCTTCGGTTTATCCTGTTTTAATTAGTTTGGGAGTAAGTCAACTTACAGCATTGTCAGTCATTGCCGCTGCTACTCTATTTGATCAGGGACCGGGGTCGGCAAATACTGCTATGGCTGCCGAATTGATAGGACAATCCAATGTGGAATATTTCATCACTCATCAACTTCCTTTAGTAATTCCTACTTCCTTGGTTGTAATGGTACTCTTCTATTTCAATAACCGTTATTTTGATAAAAAAGATGCAAAGAAACAGCAGGATGGCATATTGCAGGTGTCAAATGTGACTGCAACCTCATTAGTAGAAAAACCGGATGTTCCATTGGCTTTTGCGCTACTCCCGGTATTACCTTTGGCTCTTCTCATTTTCTTTTCACCTTTTGTGGGACTGTTTCAGCCTACTGTAACATTGGGTACCACTACTGCTATGCTTTTTTCTCTGTTCTTATCATTGGTATTTGTGTTGTTTCATACTCGTAGTGTGCGTACTACTTTTAACGTTTTTGCAAGTTTTTGGAAAGGCATGGGAAATGTGTTTACTTCAGTTGTAACATTGATTGTAGCTTCAGAAGTTTTCTCTAAAGGACTGATTGGTTTGGGATTTATTGATTCATTGGTGGGTTATTCCTCTCATATCGGACTTTCGGGATTAGCTATTGCCGCAATCTTTACTCTCATTATTTTTGGAGCTGCCATGCTGATGGGAAGTGGCAATGCAGCCTTTTTTTCATTTGGTCCTTTATTGCCGGGTATAGCCACTCAGCTTGGTTTGCCGGTTTTTTCATTGATACTTCCTTTGCAGTTGGCGGCAAGCATGGGACGTGCCGCATCTCCTATTGCCGGAGTCATTGTTGCCATTGCCGGGGTAGCCGGTGTGTCATCAGTGGAGTTGGCAAGGCGTAATACATTTCCTTTAATAGGAGGAATTGTTTTCTTGATACTTTATCATCTTATCACTTTCTAAAATTAATCGACAGCTATGTTTACATTGATAAAGAATGCAAATTTATATGCTCCTGCCTATCTTGGTAAAACAGACATTTTGCTATGCGGAGAAAAGATTGCGCATATTTCAAAGACAATTGAACTGAATGAATCATTTTGCCATACTATTGACGTGCAAGGTAAAATTGTTACTCCGGGATTTATAGATCAGCATGTACATATTACTGGTGGAGGAGGGCAACAAGGTTATGCCTCATTAGTCCCCGAGGTGACTATGAGCGAACTGGTGGCATGTGGTACTACTACTGTATTGGGTATGCTTGGTACTGATGGATTTGCCAAAGAACTTACTACGCTTTATGCCAAGGCCAAAGCTATTGACGATGACGGATTGTCGGCTTATATGCTGACAAGTTATTACGGATTGCCTACCAAAACATTGATGAATAGTGTGGCTGACGATCTTATCTTCATAGATAAAGTTATTGGCTGTAAGCTGGCGATGAGTGATGACCGTAGTCCGTTTCCGACAGAGCAAGAGATATTACGTATTATACATCAGGTACGTTTAGGGGGATTTACATCTGGTAAAGGAGGAATTCTCCACATTCATTTGGGAGCACTTCCGGAAGGTATTGAGCCCTTACTCAATATTGCTCGTCACTATCCTACACTGATATCTTATCTGTCTCCTACTCATCTGATACGTACTGAAGCTCTTTTTATGCAGGCTGTAGAATTTGGTAAATTAGGTGGAATGATTGATTTTTCGACTGGTGGCTCAAAGTTTGATACTCCCCATCGTTGTGTGATACGTGCATTGCGAGCTGGTGTCCCCCTTGATCGCATTACTTTTTCTAGTGATGGCCATGGTGGCGTACGCAGAGTGAATCCTGAAACTGGAGAAATAACTTATCGTCCTGCTCCTTTGAATTTAAATTTCAAGGAGGTAGTTGCATTAGTCAATGAGGAGGGGGTACCATTGGAACAGGCGATTACATTGATAACATCCAATCCGGCTCGTAATCTGAAATTACGAGCTAAAGGTATTGTGGCACAAGGAGCAGATGCAGACTTGTGTTTTTTGGCGGAAGATTTGCAGCTTACAGATGTCATTGCCCGTGGTAAATTTGTAATGCAAGATGGTACAATAGTAAAGAAGGGAAGGTACGAATTATGAAGAAGCTGATTATATTTTATATTGGATTCCTCTGTATTTGTTTATCTGCAATAGCGAAACAGACTTTGGAAAGGCCAAGAGGTGAACATTTCTTCACTTATAGTCAATACCCTCCTTTTGCCGATCGCCCGGTAGATGTACATTATTATATACCTTCCCAGGGGGATATTAAACAAATGCCTATTGTATTTGTCTTTGAAGGAGGAGACCGCGGCTATCGTTATCTTTTGGACGGTTGGAAAGAAGAAGCGGAGAGAAAGGGTTTTATGCTTTTTATACCTCACTTTGATTTGAAATCTTATCCTTTGGCAGACTATCAGGAGGTGGGGGTGATGAATGCTGCCCATACAGTAGCTAATGCTCCCGAAAAAATTACACCAGTGTTGGTTGATAAACTATTTGAATATGTGCGTCAATTTACGGGAAGCATGCGCAAAGGATATATGATTTATGGTCATTCTGCTGGTGGGCAATTCGTACAGCGTTTCATGCTTTTTCACGATAGTCCTTATGTGGAAAAAGCTATTATAAGTTCTCCCGGTTGGTATACTTTTCCTGATTTGGCCCAGACATATCCTTATGGTACGGCTGGTATCCCCTATATTTCATCTGAACAGATAAAAAAATACTTGTCAAAACCTATCATACTACAGCTGGCTTTGGGAGATACGATACGTGAGTCTTTTCTACGCAAGACTCCTGAAGCTGAACGACAAGGACGAAACCGTATGGAGCGTGGGCGTAGTTTCTGGCTTTATATTCACCAGTTGGCTGCATCCCGTGGTTGGGAATGCCATTGGCGCAAGATAGAAGAGTGCGGCATCGGGCATGAGGCTGTCCCTATGGGGAAACAAGCTGTGCCATTATTGACGACAGATTCTTTACGGGTACTTTTTATAGGTAACAGCTATACTTTTTTTAATCGTTTGCCATGGCAAGTCCAATCGTTAGCATCCTCATGTGGAAAAAAAATATCAGTGCGCCAGGTTGCTAACCCTGGTTGGTACTTGAGACAGCATGCAGCCAATACGCAAACATTAGAGGCGATTCGTGAAGGAGGATGGGATTATATGGTGATGCAGGAACAGAGCAAGGCACCTACTCGTGAAAAGGAATGGGTAAAGAAGAATGTATTCCATCCTGCGGCGCAGTTAGATAGTTTACGCCGTCTTTATGCCCCAAAAGGAAAAAGTGTCTGTTATATGACATGGGGGCGTAATAATGATACTTATGAAGGAATGCAGCAGCAACTTACGGAAAACTATTTGGAAATGGCTGATGTCCTTGATGCTTATTGTGCTCCTGTGGGTGAGGCATGGAGACGTGTACGTAGAGAGTGTCCAAGTTTGCAGTTGTATAATTCTGATGGCAGCCATCCTAGTCCTGCAGGCAGTTATTTGGCGGCTTGTGTCTTTTATGCAATTTTTTTTGGTGAGCCTTTTAGCAGCGATTATTATGCAGGTCTACCGTCTGAAACGGCTCTTTATTTACAGAGGATAGCACAAGAAGTGGTATTAGCTAATCTTGTGTTATGGAATAGAAATCAGTCGAAGCAACCTGCCGGAGTAACTGCAAGTTTCTATCCTGACCCCAAATTTGACCGTGAGACACCTACTCTAAGTAAACCTTACGGTAGCGGATTGGCATCGGTTGATGAGATAAAGGACTATTTACAACAATTGGTTGTACGTTCTCCGGGTTTGGCATATATGGAGAATATTGGTGTTACCAAACAAGGACGTACCATTCCGGTACTTTATTTGGGTACTCCCGACAAGAAGAAGGTAAGGGTATGGATTCAAGCGGCACTGCATGGTAACGAGCCGGCAGGTGCTGAGGCTGTATGCATGCTTGTCCGTTACTTACTTTGTGAAAAAGAAGGACGTGAATTGCTGAATCATATAGCTGTGGCTTTGGTTCCTATAGCCAATGTTGATGGTTATGCCATTCAGCAACGTCGTTCGGCCGATGGTTACGATTTGAATCGCGATCAGAGCAAATTAGAGGATGCTGTCACTTTGCTGTTGAAGCAGTCCTATCAGCAATGGAATCCGGACGTAGCTCTTGATATTCATGAATATACACCTTTACGTCGTGAGTTTAACTTATTACGTGGAGTGCCGACAGCAAATGCTGCTGATGTACTTTTTTTACCTACAGGACATCTTAATGCGCCTTTAGCTTTACGTACGCTGTCTGAAGAACTTTTTCGTCGTGAGGCAGAGGTCGTTTTAAATAGTGCCGGTTATGCTTCCGGTTTCTACTTTACTCCTCGTGTGGCAGATGGTTCCCTTGTTCTTGTAAAAGGTGCCAAAAGTCCGCAGTCCAGTTCTACTTTTCAAGCATTGACGGGAGCTGTATCGCTTTTTGTCGAAATAAGAGGTATTGGATTGGGACCGGAGTGTTTTGCACGTCGTAGTGAGTGCGGTTTCTTGGTGGCACGGCAAACGTTGGTTACTGCTGCGCAACATCGTGCTTCAATTAAACGTAAGATAGAACAAGCCAGGAAGCGCACCTTGAAAGCTACTGAACCGATATATGTTACTTTCACTTCGGATACTGTACGTCATGTAGTCTCTTTTATCGATTATAAGGCCAATGAACTGTTTAAGACTGAACTGCCAACCCTTGATGCCATGCAGGCAACACCTCAATTGATGCGTACTCGCCCTAAGGCTTATCTGCTCGATGCTCCCTGTACAGAAGCAGTATGTAAGCTTCGAGCGTTGGGTGTACACATTGAGCAAGTTACCCGTGTACAAAAAGCAAAAGTTGAGCGTTACAAAGTAACCCGTCTGTATCGTGCAGAGAAGGAATGGGAGGGGATTCATCCGGTAAATGTAGAAACGGATGTCTATGAAGATAATGTAGAACTTCCAATAGGTAGTTGGTTGGTACCTTTGGCACAACCTTTAGGAAATTTGGTTGCCACGTTGCTTGAACCGGAGTCTGTCTGTGGTTTCGTAAACTTCTGTGTTATTCCGGCTGAGGAAGGAAAGGGACTGTTTGTCAGTAGACTTATAAAATAAGAATTGGATATATAAAATTAAATTCGGTAATGACTATGAAACTAAAAAAAACGCTACAGATTATACTTGCTTTATGTTTAGGCCTATGGATGATTTCATGCCAGCAGGAACATATCAAGTTGACCTCTCCAAATGGAAAACTTTCTTTAGAGTTTACACTTGATGAAGAAGGTGCTCCCCGATATTGTTTAAGACATGCGGGGAAGAATATTTTACTTCCTTCACGTCTGGGATTGGTTTTGAAGGATGCGCCAGATCTTTTGACTGGTTTCGTTCTAAAAGAGGTTAAGCATGATTCGCATAATGATGTGTGGCAACCAGTATGGGGGGAAGAGGCTGAAATTGTAAATCATTATAATGAATTGAGGGTATGCCTCAAGGAAGAAACATCGTTGGAGCGGGAACTGAATATTATTTTTCGTCTTTTTGATGATGGGATGGGATTCCGGTATGAGTTCCCGCGCCAGCAACAGCTACAAGAGTTTCTTATTGATGACGAAGTGACTGAATTCGTTTTTCCTGCAGATTATGATGCTTGGAGTATTCCAGTGAAAGGAGTTCGTTTTTACGAGGCCTTATTTGAGAAAAAAACTCTTAGTAAGATGGGATGGGTAAGCACTCCGGTGACGATTGAGACAACAGATAGCCTTTATTTGGCTATTCATGAAGCAAATCTTACAGATTATGCTGCCATGAACTTGAAGCCGGTTGAACAACTTGAAGATAATAAAACGGTTACATTACGTGCGGCTCTTACACCTTGGAGTACAGGTGAGAAAGTACGTGTTACCGATACCCGTGTATCTCCTTGGCGTACAATGATAGTGGCTGAATCTGCCGGTGATTTGCTTCTTTCCCGTCTCATGTTAAATCTTAATGAACCTTGTCGTATAACCGATACTTCCTGGATACAACCTATGCGCTATATTGGAATTTGGTGGACTTATCACATGAAGCATAACACCTGGCATGCCGGTCCCCATCATGGGGCCACAACAGAGAATACAATGCGTCACATCGATTTTGCTGCTGCCAATAACCTGGGAGGTGTACTGGTGGAAGGGTGGAATGAAGACTGGGCTACTTGGAAGTTTAGTTTCACAAAACCTTATACCGATTTTGATATACAACGTATTACTGATTATGGGCGTAGCAAAGGAGTAGCTTTGATAGGACATCATGAAACTGGCGGTAATGTTTCCAATTATGAAAATCAGATGGAAGATGGTTTCAAGTTCTATGAGAAATATGGTGTGCATCAAGTAAAAACGGGTTATGTGGGCGATTTGCTTGATGGGAAAGAATATCATAGCAGTCAGTTTGGTGTACTTCATTATCGCAAGGTAATAGAGGCTGCTGCCCGTCACCGTATCTGTATTGATAATCATGAACCGGTGATTCCTACAGGTTTGCAGCGTACTTTTCCTAATCTGATGACACAAGAGGGAGTACGTGGACAAGAATGGGACGCTTGGGATGTAGATGGTGGAAATCCTCCCTCTCATACCGTAATATTGCCTTTCACTCGTGGGTTGGCAGGCCCGATGGACTTTACACCGGTGACGTTTCGGTTTGTTAACGATGTAATGCCACAGACACGTGTACATACCACACTGGCCAAACAATTGGCGCTGTTTGTGGTGCTCTATTCACCGTTACAAATGGCTTCGGATGAAATAGAGAATTACGAGGCTAATCCGGAACCTTTTAATTTTATAGTATCTTGTCCTACAGATTGGAGCAGAACAGTGGTGCCGGAAGCATGCATTGGCAGTTATGTTACTATTGCCCGTTGTGATAAAGGAGAGGGATGCTGGTATATAGGCAGTATCACGGGAGATGAGGAACGAACGGCTAATATCAGTCTGTCTTTTCTCGATACAGATAAAAGCTATCTGGCTACTATTTATCGTGATGCTCCTGAGTCCGATTATGAGACATGTCCTGCTGCTATACTTATAGAAGAGCGCGAAGTGACTTATAGTGATACCCTCACCATTCGGCAAGCACGTAGTGGAGGAACTGCCGTACGTCTGTGTCCTATAAAAGACTGTTGAGCCGGAGGTATATTGGGGCAGAGTTGTTTATATTTTCTCTCTCAAGTATTCGTAAAAGCTATATTGCGACCGTACCTTCTCCTTTTGCGGTCGCGATGACTTCCAGCGGTTTCGCAACCGGTCGTCCACAAAGCAGGCTTTCCGTTTGTCCGACAGTTGTATGGATAGCATATCGATGAGCTCTTGCTTCAAGTCTGGGTCCAGAATGGGGGTGACGGCTTCGATACGGCGGTACAAGTTACGCCGCATCCAGTCCGGCGAGCCGAGGAAGAGCTTGGGTGCGCCGCCGTTGCCGAAGTACCACACACGGGCATGTTCCAGAAAGGTATCCACGATGCGTGTCACGCGGATGTTGTGGCTGTACTCCTGCCCGGGGATGAGGCAGCAGATGCCGCGGACAATGAGGTCTATCTCTACACCGGCTTGCGAGGCTTCGTAGAGGCGGTCTATCATGGCAGGGTCTTGCAGGGCATTCATTTTTAGGATAATCCGTCCTTGCTTGCCTTGCCGAGCCAGTTCTATTTCGTGATTGATGAGGCGGTTCAGTTCAGGAATCAGGTTGAAGCGGGCCACAAGCAGGCGGTGGAACACCGGATTTTCCTTTCCCTGCAGAGTACGGAACAAGTTGTGCAGGTCGTTTACAATCACCGGGTTGCAGGTGAATAGTCCGCTGTCCGCATAGAGGGTGGCGGTCTTTTCGTTGAAGTTGCCGGTGCTGATGTAGGCGTAGCTTGTCAGTTTGCGCCCTTCTTTGTCGCGGCGTAGCACGAGGGCTACTTTGGCATGTACCTTTAGTCCTGGTATGCTGAAAATGATGTTGATGCCGGCAGCTTTCATCATCTCGGCGGTGGCGAGGTTGTTTTCTTCGTCGAAGCGGGCTTTCAGTTCCACAAAGACGGTGACTTTCTTTCCGTTCTGTGCGGCGGCTATCAGGGTGTTGATGACGGTGGAGTTCTCTGCCACGCGATACTGGGTCACCATGATTTCACGCACGGTGGGTTCGTGGACGGCTTCATATAGAAAATGGATGAAGTGGTCGAAGGAGTGGTAGGGATAATGCAGCAGCAGGTCCTTCTTCTCCACATAGCGGAAGATGGATTCGCGTTCGTCCAGGCAGGTCAGCTTCATGGGCTGGGGTTTCTTGATGGGACGTACGCTTTGGTTGGGATTGGGCAGATGCCGCAAATCCTCCATGTTGAGGTGCTTGTCTCCCGGCACCAGCTCCCGGCGGTCTATGCGGTAGGCATCTACCAGAAAGTCGAGGAAGTCCTGGGGCATGGCGCGGTCGTATACAAAACGGCACACGGCGCCTATCTTGCGTTTCTTTACCTTCTTCTTCACCTGCTCGATGATTTCGGAGGTATTGGCGGCATCGTCTATCAGAATATCCGCATCGCGTGAAATCTTGATGCAATAACTGCTGTCCACTTCATAACCGGGGAAGATGGTATCCAGATTGGCCTTGATGATGTCTTCAATGAACATCAGATAATAGTCTTTCCCCACCTTGGGCAGCTGGATGAAGCGCGGCACTTTGCTGTACGGCAGTTTCATCACGAAATACTGGATGCAGTTTGGAGAACTGGCGGGAGCTCCTTTCAGATGAAGCCGTACGGCCAGATAGAGACGGTTGTCGCGCAGGAATGAAATCACCTTGTCCTTGCTTACGGGCACCGGGGCCAGATAAGGGAATATCTCTTCGCGGAAGAAGTTGCGCACAAAGTCGCGGTGAAACGGTTCTACGTTGCGGCTTTGATAGAATATGATGTGATGTTTCCGCAGGGCGGGCAGTATCTTCTGTTCGTAGATGCGGATACGTTCCTCCAGTTGGCGATTGACTTCTTGGTTGATTTCATCTACCAGTTCGGCGGCAGACTGCATAGTCTCTTCATCGCTTTGCGAGGCTCCGGTGGCTATGGCCTTATGGTCGGCTACGCGTATCTTGTAGAATTCTTCCAGATTGGAAGAGTATATAGAAATAAAGTTGATGCGTTCGTATAGCGGCAATGTCTCGTCTTCCGCTTCCAGCAGTACGCGGTAGTTGAAGGAAAGCCAGCTGATGTCACGTTTGAAATATCTGTTGTCCATGGTGTTAAGGTGTTAATGTGGCATATTAGCACATTACCACATTGTATTCTTCCCAAATATAATTACCTTTGTCTTAATAAACAAAGGAAAGATGACAAAAGTTGGTTTATTATCGGATACGCATGGCTACTGGGATGAAAAGTACCTGCAATATTTTGAGGGCTGTGACGAAATATGGCATGCCGGTGACATCGGTTCGCTGGAAGTGGCACAGAAGCTGGCGGCTTTCCGTCCCTTCCGTGCCGTGTATGGCAATATTGACGGGCAGGAGATACGGCAGCTCTATCCGCAGATTCTCCGTTTCACGGTGGATGGGGCGGAGGTGCTGATGAAGCATATCGGCGGTTATCCCGGCAACTACGACCCTTCCATCAAGGGTAGCATTCTGGTGCGTCCCCCAAAGCTGTTCATCAGCGGGCACTCGCATATACTGAAGGTGAAGTATGACAAGACGTTGGATGTACTCCACATCAATCCGGGCGCTGCGGGCATTCAAGGTTTCCATAAGGTGCGTACGATGGTACGCTTTGCGGTTGATGGGGGAACGTTTAAAGATTTGGAGGTGATAGAACTTGCTGACCGATGATGTAGTTTGTTTATTTTCAATGGATTGTATTTACCGATTGTTTACGCTGTAGTGTAAAAGCCGTTACATGCTAATGTAAAGGTCGTTACGCTATTGGGTAAAGGCCGTTACACTATTTGGTAAAGGTCGTTACACGCTGAGGTGTGTCTTTTCCTGATTTAGCTAGACGCTTTTTCTTTTTATAACCGATATCAGTAGACGGTTCTTGGAATGTTGTACTGGTTCAGTAGTCACTTCTTCCCAAGCCCTGCTGATATAGTAGACACAGCAAAGTGAGTTGTCCTGATTCTGTTGACAGTCATCCTGCTGCATTTGCAGAGCCCGTGCTTGCTTGTCCGGCAAGACTGGGTGCCCCTAAAAGAGGCATTCTGTCTTTGTCAGGTGCGCTGTCCTGCGCCTTCGCCCGGACTTGCTGTCCGGCTTTGCAAAGATATTGCATCCTTCTTTTTATTGCTACTTGTGGAAGGATATTTTTTCTTCTTCCACATTTTCTTCTGTATTCCCTTCTCCAGATGCGCCACAGCAGGTATTTTATACCCGATACTCATATGCGGTCTGCGATGGTTATAGAAATGTATGTAGCGAGCTATGACATTTCTTGCATGCCCGATGTCGTTGAACCGGCCTCGAGGATGGCTGCTTTCCGCCTTAATAATCCCGTTGATACGTTCCGCAACGGCATTGTCGGTGGGTTTGTAGTCTTCCGTCATACTGATGGCAATGCCATGTTTCTGAAGAAGTGCCACGTATGGGTCGCAACAGTATTGTACGCCACGGTCCGAGTGATGTATCAGGCCCGTAAGATTTTCATCTCCTGTCATTTCAACAGCCTGCTCTATAGCCTGTTGCAATGCATTGATGGTTGCCGATACCCGTAAGGTGTCGGCAAGCACCCATCCCACTATCTTATGGGAGTAGGCATCCGTAATCAGATGCAGATAACAGACTTCACCATTGGCAAGTGGTATATAAGTAATGTCGCTGACCCACAACTGGTTGGCTGAAGTCAAGGTCAGTCCTTTGATTAGGTTCTTCCACTTGTGGTAGCGATGGTTGGAGTTCGTCGTATGCCGGGTCTTGCGGGCAGGAAGCATCAAGCGGTGTTGCCGGAGCAATGCATAAAAGCTGTCCCGCCCAGGCATGAACCCGGCTCCAAAAAGCACGGTGAGCATAATCCACAGTTTGTAACAGCCTATACCCGGATCTTCGATACGGATATCACGGACAGCATCCAGCATGAGACGTTCCCTATGTATCTGACTCTCAATGTCAGCCTTTGACTGGTAGTAGGCTTGACAACAATGGCCAAACAGACGGCAGGCCAACGCAACTTTCAGGTTGCGCTGACTGACCAGTTCCGTTACGATTTGGCCCCAGATTTTTTTCTGATAGGGATGTTGAAGAGTTCTTCAGCACGCGTAATCATCAACTCACGGGCTTCTGTTTCCAGCTTGGAGAAAGACAGAGCTTTCTCCAGCTCTTTAATGCGCTTTTTTAATTGGGCATTTTCATCTTTGTAGGCTTCCTTGCTGCGATTGGACATATCTGGTGATTCTTGTTCAGAAGGCAAAGATAGCTCTTCTGCTAAATTTGAATACTTTTTAATCCAACTATTTAGCAAGGCAGGGCAACAAATGCCATGTGCCCGGCAAAAGGCATGCTTACTCATACCTGATTGGTAGTAAGAGTGAAGAAAAAACAGTTTTTCATCTTCACGATAAAGCTTTCGTTTTGAAGTCATAATAGTAACACATTTATTAGTTTGTAAATGTGTCTACCTATATCAGGATAAGACAGTGAAGACCGTTTCATCAAGGGGTGACGGCCGTTACGCACTGAAGTAAGCAAAACAATGTACCGGAGTAAGCAAAGCAATGAAGTAAAAAGATGAAACCAAGCCTTCACTTAATCCAATTTTTCCATTATCTTTGTGCCCGAATAGCAAGTAGAGCCGTGGGGCATCGTCCTCCTTCTTATTTTATTCTCCATTTTGAAGTATCACCGAAAAAGAACTGAAATATGAAAGGAATTATTCTTGCAGGTGGCAGTGCCACTCGTCTCTATCCGTTGTCCAAGGCTATCTCCAAGCAGATAATGCCCGTCTACGACAAGCCGATGATATACTACCCGCTCTCTACACTGATGTTGGCGGGAATTCGCGAAGTGCTTATTATCTCTACTCCACGTGACTTACCCATGTTCCGCGAGCTGCTGGGAACCGGCGAAGAACTCGGTATGTCCTTTTCCTATAAGATACAAGAGAATCCCAACGGACTGGCACAAGCCTTTGTGCTGGGTGCAGAGTTCTTGGACGGCGGACCGGGCTGCCTTATTCTGGGCGACAACATGTTCTACGGTCAAGGCTTCTCCGCCATGCTGAAGCGTGCCGCTTCCATAGACAAGGGTGCCTGCATCTTTGGTTATTACGTCAAGGACCCCCGTGCCTACGGTGTAGTGGAGTTTGATGCCAACGGCAAAGCCGTCTCGCTGGAAGAAAAGCCTGCCAATCCTAAAAGCAACTATGCCGTCCCCGGACTGTACTTCTACGACTCCACCGTGACAGAGAAAGCCGCCTCCTTGAAGCCCTCTGCTCGCGGCGAATACGAAATTACCGACCTCAACCGTCTCTATCTGGACGAGGGCACGCTGAAAGTGGAGTTCTTCGGCCGTGGCTTTGCCTGGCTCGACACCGGCAATTGCGACAGCCTGCTGGAAGCCAGCAATTTTGTCGCCACCATCCAGAACCGTCAAGGCTTCCGCGTGAGCTGTATCGAAGAGATTGCCTGGCGCAAGGGCTGGATAGATGTAGACCAGCTGTATCGCTTGGGTGAACAGCTTGGCAAGACCGAATATGGCAAATACCTGATGGAACTGGCTGAATCGAAGCGATGAACTCTTTGTTCCCCAAAAAGAGAAGGAGAATAGTTCTCCTATAAAGGCCCGCTGACTTTAATTTTTAATTTATAATTTTTAATTCTCATGAAGACTTATCTCGTAACCGGTGCCGCCGGTTTTATCGGCGCCAACTATATTAAATACATCCTGGCAAAACATAATGATATTAAAGTGGTGATACTGGATGCCTTGACCTACGCAGGCAATCTGGGCACCATTGCCAATGACATTGACGATGAACGTTGCTTTTTTGTAAAAGGTGACATCTGCGACCGCGTGCTTGCCGACAAACTGTTTGCCAAGTATAAATTCGATTACGTAGTGAATTTTGCTGCCGAGAGCCACGTAGACCGTAGCATAGAGAATCCCCAGCTTTTCCTGATGACCAACATCCTGGGTACACAAAACCTGCTCGATGCCGCCCGCCGTGCCTGGGTCACGGGTAAGGACGAGTCCGGTTATCCCACTTGGCGCAAAGGCGTTCGTTACCATCAAGTGTCTACCGACGAAGTTTACGGCTCACTTGGTGCCGAAGGCTACTTCACAGAGCAAACCCCGCTCTGCCCGCACAGCCCTTACAGCGCCAGCAAGACGAGTGCCGATATGGTAGTGATGGCCTATCACGATACCTATAAGATGCCCGTCACTATCACCCGCTGTTCCAACAACTACGGTCCTTATCACTTCCCCGAAAAGCTGATTCCGCTTATCATCAAGAATATTCTCGAAGGCAAGAACCTCCCCGTCTATGGCGACGGCAGTAACGTGCGTGACTGGCTCTACGTGGAAGACCACTGCAAAGCTATCGACCTGGTTGTCCGCGAGGGTGTGGAAGGCGAAGTCTACAACGTAGGCGGTCACAACGAAAAGACCAATCTTGAAATCGTGAAGCTGACTATTGCCACCGTCCGCCGCTTGATGGAGGAAGAACCCCGTTACCGTGCAGTGCTGAAGAAACAAGTAAAAGCCGCCGACGGCACGATTGACATCAGCTGGATAAACGAAGACCTTATCACCTTCGTCAAAGACCGCCTAGGTCACGACCAGCGTTATGCCATCGACCCCACAAAGATTACCAATGCCCTGGGCTGGTATCCGGAGACGAAGTTCGAGGTCGGCATCGTCAAGACCATTGAATGGTACCTGAACAACCAGCCGTGGGTGGAAGAAGTGACCAGCGGTGATTATCAGAAGTATTACGAACAGATGTATGGAGGTAGAGGTTAAGGTTTAGGGATTAGGGTCTAACCGCTAATCCTTAACCTCTAACCTCTCAATTCAGCGCCACCGCTAACAGTAATCCTAAGAACAGCATATTGCGCGACGTCTCGCCCAGTATGCTGTTCAGCTTTTTACCGCTACCTATCTGTATCATTTTGCGCCACGTCAGTGCGTGCATATAGA
The DNA here is from genome assembly GCF_003602965.1 of Bacteroides sp. AF25-5LB. Classification (NCBI taxonomy): domain Bacteria; kingdom Pseudomonadati; phylum Bacteroidota; class Bacteroidia; order Bacteroidales; family Bacteroidaceae; genus Bacteroides; species Bacteroides sp. AF25-5LB. The sequence continues at coordinate 413,499 of NZ_QTMC01000002.1, read as the reverse complement.
GATAGACGCAGGGAGCCCAGATAAATTCCAGCGGAGTCAGCTTGCCCGTGTAGACAAACCAGAAGCAGAGCAGCACGGCGGCGATGCCCAGTGCCAGATACATATTCTCACCGAACTTCTTGCCGTAGCGTACCACCAGCGTACACTTGCCGCTCACGGCATCCTGCTCGCGGTCGCGATAGTTGTTCACCATCAGCAAGGTGTCTATGGCGAGGCCACTGACGAGCGACAGCACCACCACATCCATATTCAGCGTATAGGCCTGCACGTAGTAGGTGCCGCATACGGGCACGAAGCCGAAGAACACCAGCACCAGTACGTCGCCCCAGCCCCGATAGGAGAGCAGCGTGGTATAGAGGAAAGCAAACAGTATGCACACCACGCCCAGCACCACCAGTTCCCAGCCTCCGTGGGGCAGCTGCCCCCAGACGGTGAACAGCACTGCCAGCCCTGCCAGGCACGACAGTGTCAGTGCGATGCCGATGCCGGTTTTCATGGCTGCCGGCGTAATCCAACCTTCGGCGCAGGCGCGCTGCGGCCCCAGCCGGTCTTCCCGACGGTCGGTCCCTTTCTGGAAGTCGAAGAGGTCGTTGATAAAGTTGGCGGCAATCTGCATGCCGCAGGCAAAGAGGGCGCACAGCAGGGCGGGTGCGGTCTTGAACTGTCCGTCGCTGAAGGCAAGGGCACTGCCCAGCAATACCGGGATGATGGCTCCCGTCAACGTCTTGGGGCGGGCGGCGAGAAACCATGCGTAGGGTGAATTCTGTTTAATCTCGTTCATCGTAGTTCCAATTTAGTTCGGCATCTGCCAGCAAAAATACTGAAAATCCCTATATTTGTACCCACTTATGATGAAGAAGTTAGTCTACATATCCATTCTTTCTCTGCTGCTCTTGTCTTCCTGCCGTTCCAAGCGGATGATTACCGTGTCGTTGCCGCAGCCAGTCATGCAGGCAGACAGCACGCAGCTTGGCGATACTATCGGGTTGCCTGCCCGCCTTTCGCCGATGTTCACCTTTGACCAGTCTGATTTGCGTAATGTCCGCCGCCAGCCGGCGAAGGGCGAGGTAAAGAAACAGCAGATAAAGAAAACGGCACCGGTACAAAAGGTAATTGTGCAGCGAGGTACAAGAATCACATCGAAAACCACCCACGTAGGCTCGGCCTATAAGGGCGTCAGCCGCATTAAGACGTACGACTTCACGCATCGCGACGTGCCTGCCGCCTTCGAGGGCTTCCGCATCGCCTTTGTCTCCGACCTGCACTACAAAAGCCTGCTGAAGGAGGAGGGATTGAAGGACCTGGTCCGCCTGCTCATAGACCAGAAGGCCGACGTGCTGCTGATTGGCGGTGACTTTCACGAAGGCTGCCAGTACGTGCCGCCCGTCATGGCTGCCCTGGCGCAAGTGAAGACGCCGTTGGGCACCTATGCCGTGCTTGGCAACAATGACTACGAGGCTTGCTATGACGACATCGTGCGCGAAATGAGGCATTATGGCATGCATCTGCTGGAGCATAAGGTGGACACCCTGCGGCGTGGCGGTGAGCGGATTCTTGTGGCGGGCGTGCGCAATCCTTTCGACTTGGGCAAGAACGGCACATCGCCCACACTCGGCCTTTCGCCCGACGATTTCGTAATCCTGCTGACGCATACGCCAGACTATGCCGAGGACGTCCCGGTGACAAACTCCGATCTCATCCTGGCCGGACACACGCATGGCGGGCAGGTGACGCTGTTCGGGCTTTATGCACCGATAGTCCCCTCGCACTACGGGCAGCGGTTCCTCTCCGGGCTGAAGTACAACTCAAAGAACATCCCGATGATTGTCACCAACGGCATCGGCACTTCGCAGAAAGCCATCCGCATGTTTGCTCCCGCAGAGGTGGTGATGATTGTGCTGCACCGGCTGACGGACTGATTTATTCTTCGGGCATCAGCACCACTCCCAGTTTCTTCTTGCCATCCATCTTTACCACCATCGGCTGGTGGAAATGTACATGCCGCAGGTACTTCGTCTCGTGTACGGCAGGCTGTGCATTCAGGAATTCCTGGTTGTATACGCCGTCATTCATAAAGGCGTTGATGGTAAAGTATCCCACTCCAAAGGAGGTCAGGTTCTGGAAGAAGTGGGTTCCCTGGCTGGGGTCTACCCGGTAGTTGGTCAGTCCGGCTTCCACTATCACGCGGGCGGCGCTGATGTGCGGCCACTTCACGGGGATGCCGAGCCAGGTGTCACTGCTACCCCAGCGTCCGGGACCTACAAGGACATAGTTGCGGCCTTCGTCCAGGAACTGCTGGTTCAGCTTCTCTATCTCCCAGGCAATCTCCTGGTTGTGGGAGGCACTATAGTCGTCTGTCTTCACATAGATAATGTCATGTATCTCGTTCATGATGCCATGTCCCAATGAGTTGTTGGAACGGAGTAGTACCTGGTTGTCTGGAATCGCGGTAAGGTCTTCATCCAGCATCTCCTTGGTGTCGACTATCGGGCGGATTTGCAGCAGGTAGAAGGTGCCGGTTTTGTCCTTCTCGCGGCTCATGGTGGCGGCAAACTCTATCTCTACGGGACGGCGCATCTCCTGCTCTCCGTATTTCAAAGCCAGTTGCAGGATGCGTGGCAGGGGGAATACGTCGTGTTGCAGGATGTTGGCAAAGGTGATGACTTTGCGTCCGCCGGGATAAAGCCCGTCGCGGATAATCTGGTCGTAAGGGTCGTAGGTGGAGGCTATGTAGTTCAGTGCTCCGTCCTTTTCCGCTTCTTTGACGTGCAGTTTCAGCAGGTTGAAGCCGTCGTCGATGGAGAAGTCGTGACCGGCATTGCGCAGGTCGAGGGCATAGAAGCGGGTCTGAGTCTCTTTGAGGGCAATCTCCATTTCGCTGGTTTGCAGCACCTGGTTGGGGTGATAGGGCGAGAAGCGGAGCGTCATGCCACCGTCCACGATGTATTTACCTAAACCGAGCGCCAGATTGACGATACCTTCTTCTGCCTTCTCGTCGCCGATGGGGTAGTAGTTGAGCGAACGTGCCACGCCGGACATGCTGGGGTAGTAGCGGTCACCATACTGGTTGCCCACTACCTCTTGCAAGATGACAGCCATCTTTTCCTGGTCGATAACGTTGCTCGTTGCCTGCATGTATGCCTTCGAGTCGCGGAAGTAGACCGAAGCATATACTCCCTTGATGGCATCGCTCAGCATGCGCAGCATCTCGTACTTGTCGTCCAGATAGGGAATCATGTAGGTGTTGTAGATGCCGGCGAAGGGTTGGTAGTGCGAGTCTTCCAACAACGAGGACGAACGGATGGCAAGCGGCGACTTCACCACGTCGAAGAAGGTGAAGAAGTCCTCCACCAGGCGGTCGGGCAGCTTTGCTTTGAGGAAGTAGCGCAGGATGACGTCATCGTCGGCATCGGACAAGGCTATCTGATACAGATTGTTGGTATCCATAAACTCGTCGAACACATCGGTACAGAGCACGATGGTCTTGGGGATGGCGACACGGGCATTCTCAAACTCTTCGAACTCGGGGTGATGCTTCACCAGGTTGTCGATGAAAGCCAGTCCGCGCCCCTTGCCTCCCAGCGAACCGTCGCCAATACGGGCAAAGTTGGAGTATCGGTCAAAGCGGTCGCGCCTGAAGACTGCCACTACTCCCTGGTTTTTCATCTTGCGGTATTTCACGATAGCCTCGAAGATAATTTTACGGTGGGCATCCACGTCTTGCAAGCTATTCCAGGTGATGGGCCGCAGGAACTCTGCCACGGGAAACATGGCACGCGAGTAGAGCCAGCGGCTGACGTGGTTGCGGCTGATGTGGTAAAGGAATGATTCTGCCGGAACAGCAAAAAGAATGTTCTGCAGCTCTTTGAGATTCTTTACGCGGGCAATCTCTTCCAGCGTGTCCGGGTTGCGGAAGATAAAGTCGCCGAAGCCGAAATTGTCTGATACAATACGGCGCAGGTCCACATCCATCTTTTTGGAATTCTTGTCGATGAAGGCGGCATCGTATTTGGCTGCATACGCTACGTTGTCCGATTCGCTGGACTGTATGATAAGGGGTACAAACGGGTCTTCCTTGCGGATGGCGGCACAGAGCTTGATACCGGCCAGTCCGTCCTTCTCGCCCCGTTCTACGCGGGGGAAGCGTACGTCGGTGATGACACCTAATATATTATTCTTATATTTTTGGTAGATGCCAAAGGCTTCTTCATAGGTACGTGCCAGTACAATTTTGGGACGTCCCCTCATGCGCAGTGTGCGCTGGTGGGCATTCAGTGCTTCGGTAGAGAATTCCTGGCTCTGCTTCAATACGAATTTATACAGATTGGGCAGGATGGAGGAGTAAAAGCGGATGCCGTCTTCCACCAGCAGGATGAGCTGCACACCCACTTCGTTGACGTCGTGCTCCAGGTTCATCTTGTCCTCTATCAGCTTGATGATGGAAACCAGCAAGTCGGTGTTTCCCAGCCAGCAGAACACATACTCAAAGGGACTGAGGTCTTCATTGGCAATACGCTTGGTGATGCCGTGGCTGAAAGGGGTAAGTATCACCATCGGAATCTGTTCATACAGGTTTTTGATGTATCGTGCCACGTCGAAGCTGTCGTTGTCTCCCGTGCCCGGCATGCAGATGATGAGGTCGAAAGAGATGGAGGACAGCTGTGTCAGCGCCTCCTCGCAAGTGGAAACCTGCGTGAAACGGGGAGGGTAGCGCAAGGAGAGCGAAGTGTATTCATTGAATATCTTTTCGTCGATGCGGCCGTCATCTTCCAGCATGAAAGCATCGTAAGGATTGGCTATCAGAAGGACGTTGAAAATACGCCGTGTCATGAGGTTGGCAAACTGTGTGTCCTTGAAATAGAGCTGGTTTAATTTGAACTTACTGAGCATGGCTTCTCATGATTTGTTGGTTTCGGAAGGCAAAAGTAATAGAAATCGAACCTATTCGGATAGTTTTTCGACCGTTTTTTTTATATTTATGCGTAATATTGCATCCGAAAAACAATATATGACCTATGTCTGCTCCATATCCGTTTCCATATAAATCCGTTGCATGTACATTTTTGCTGTTATGGGTGTTCGTTTTTTTGTTCGCTGACTTGTTTGCCGGTTCATTCCGCACCTTGGGTATCAAGGAGGGATTGGGCAGTCGGCAAGTATTCCAGATAAACAAGGATTCAGCCGGATTTGTCTGGGTGTATACTCATGTCGGGATAGATCGTTATGACGGGAATGAAATCAAGCATTACAAGCTGGACGGAATGGTTGATTCCAGGGACAATATCCAGTCTTCCACTACCATGATGTGTGATAAGGAGGGTATTGTCTGGGTTGCATTGAAGAATGGAAAAATCTATGCATACAACAAACTGACGGACTCTTTCCAATTGCGTGTGGACTTGGCTGATTACCTGCCTTCTCCGGTATTGTATAATATGCTGTTTGATGACGAAAACCGTTTGTGGTTGTGTATGTCGAAGGGGCTTTATTCTTGGGAAGAAAGTGCAGGACTGTCTTTTGCCGGATTGAAGGGGCAATCTGTCCGTTGCATGGTCCAAATGGAAGATGAAGTGTTTTTTGCAGGCACCGACAAGGGTGTCTTCCGGCTGACGAAGGCAGGAGCGGCAGGTTCTTCGTCTTTTGAGACGAGGCCGGTTGACCTGCATACAGAGATGCATGTGGAATCGCTCTATGTCTTCGGAGCGAAGCTGTTCATCGGTACCTTTTCAAACGGCGTATTTGTGCTTGACGGTCCCGACGGGCGGATACATCCGTTGAATGAGCGGATTCCTCATGTACCTATCCGTTCGTTTGCAAGGACAAAGGATAATTTGCTGCTGGTGGGAGCCGACGGTGCAGGTGTTTTTTGCATGGATGTCGCTACTGGAGAACTTTTGAACCATTACATGAATAACGGGGATGATGACAAAAGCTTGAGTGGTAATACGGTATCCGATATTTGTGTGGATGAATCCGGAGTTGTATGGATTGGCACTTCTACGAATGGCATCAGCTATCTGGATCCGGAGATGCCGGATGTCTGTAGAATCAGGCACGAACGCAATAATGATAATTCCCTGAAGTCGGACCATGTAAATGTGATGTTTCAGGACTCGGAGGGAGATTATTGGTATGGTACAAACAACGGCGTCAGCCTCTATCAACCTCGGTCACGCAAATGGACCCACTATCTGGACGGTACGGAATATAGTGGCAAAGTGGTATTGGCGCTTGCTGAAGACTCCAGGGGAAACATCTGGGTAGGTGGCTATGGTATCGGTGTCTATTGTATTCATAAACAGACCGGACGGGTACAGAAGAAAGAGAAAAGAAATGCACATCCGGAGAAGGGAATGGCTACCGACTATGTTTATGCCATTTATGCGGAAGGGGATTATGTCTGGTTCGGTGGTATTGAAGGAGAGTTTACCCGTTACGATATACGGACGGATACTTATACATATTACCCGATTGATTGCATAGGTGACATAAAGCCGGGTAAGGGGGGCTCATTACTGATTGCCGGTTGCAGCGGGTTGGCCGTCTTTGATAAGAAGTCGGGAGACACGCAGTGGCATCAGACGTTTGGAGACATCTCTCTGCATTATCCTGTCCGTTGCCTGATGCAGTCCTCATCCGGCGATACCTGGCTGGCTACAGACGGGGAAGGCCTTATACGTGTTGGGCCGGATGGGAAAGAGGCGCATGCATATACCGTAGATGACAATCTGGTTTCCAATTCCATCAACAGCCTGCTGGAGGATAACGAAGGGCGTATCTGGTTCAGTACGGAGAAGGAATTGTATTGCTTGGACTGCTCCCGGGATATTATCATCAGTGCCAATGATTTTTTGGATGTCAGCTGGGGATATTACAATCCGAATGCTGCCCTTAAGTTGAAGAATGGATGTCTTGCTTTCGGTACTGCAGAAGGGGTTCTTTCCTTTCTCCCGTCTTTGGACTTAGGGCCCCATGTGTCTGTTGAGCTGATTCTGACAGACTTTAAACTGCTTTACGAATCGGTCAAAGCGGGAATGAAAGGCTCTCTTTTGCAAACGAATATCAATGATACCCGGAAAATAGATTTGAAGTATAATCAAAACTCCTTCTCTATTTCCTTCTCTGCCATCAACTTTGCAGTCCCGCATCGTATCAGGTATGAGTATAGGCTCGAAAATCACAATGAGGAGTGGGAACACTCCAATTCAGTGCGGAACGTGAGCTATATGAATCTCTCGTCCGGTAAGTATGTATTCCGCTTGCGGGCATTTGATAAATACACCGGGCAGCAGGTGGGAGAAAGAAGTCTGGACATTGTCATTCATAACCCTTACTGGGTTTCGTGGTGGGCGCTGTTCATCTATTTCATTTTGTTGTCTGTCTTTGTGTACATGTTTGTGCTGTATAGGAGGCATAAGGTGAACGAGGGGCGTATAAGGGACAAGATACGTTCCTTTATCAGTATAGCCCATGATATCCGTACACCGGTTACTTTAATAAAGGCTCCGCTGAGCGAGCTCGAAGCGCAGGAGGGACTTCCGGAGCAGGGTAAGAAAACCGTTGCGGTGGCAATGAAGAATGTGGAAAAACTGATGGGAATGATTACTCAACTGCTTGAGTTGCAGAAAACGGAACTGCATGCCGAGGAGTGTCTGAAGGTTTCTCCATACGACATTAAGGCTTATCTGGAGGAAAAAATGGCGGAGTTTCACTTAGCCGCCATGCAGAAGAGCGTCGGGATAGAGTTGGAGGTGGAGCCGGATATGCCCAAGGTTTGGATTGACCGGGAGAAGATGGATCATATCATAGACAATCTGCTCTCCAATGCCTTGAAGTATACAGAGAAGGGAGTCATCCATATACTGGTGAAGACTGCAAGAAAGAAGTGGACTATTGAAGTGAAGGATACGGGTATCGGCATTCCGAAAGAGGAGCAGGGCAATATTTTTCACGAATATTATAGAGCCCAGAATGCCATGAACTTTGAGGAAACCGGTTCGGGTATCGGTCTGATGATTACGCGCCGCATTGTGAAACAGCATCACGGCACCATCTCTTTCAGTAGCGTGGAAGGGCAGGGAACTACGTTTACGGTAACTTTCCCGCAGAGGATAAAGGCGAGCGTGGCGGTGGAAGCGAAGGCTGACGGCCGGGAAGAAGCTCAGGCCGCTACCGGGGCTGTGCATGAAGAAACGGAACGTGCCGGGAAGAATGTCCTTCTTCTGGCGGAGGACGATGCGGATATGAGGGAGTATCTGGTGGACAGCTTGTCTTCCGAATATAAGGTAGTTGCCGTGCCCGACGGCGGAAAGGCATTGGAGACGGCAAGGGAAATCAATCCTGATATCATTATCTCGGACATTGTGATGCCGGTACTGGAAGGTGATGAATTGTGCCGGATTCTGAAATCATCGGTAGATACAAGCCATATACCTATTATATTACTGACCGCACTGAGTGAGAGGGAAAATATCATCTTCGGACTGGAAGCCGGTGCCAATGACTACATCATCAAGCCTTTCGACTTGTCTGTGCTGAAAGTGCGTATCAGGAATATTCTTCAGAATAGGCAGCATTTGCGCGAAACCGTGTTGGCGATGGATGCGCAGCCCGAAGAGACAGACTATACCAGCCAGTTGGACAAGGAGTTCCTGGACAAGGTTATGAAAGTGATTGAGGAGGAGTTGTCCGATTCGGAATTCTCCATCAATGACTTCTGCCGGATGCTGGGCATGAGCCGCACTTCTGTCTACAATAAGATAAAGACGCTGACCGGGCAGGGACCGAATGACTTCATCCGCATTGTCCGTTTGAACAAGGCAAAAGAGCTGCTGGTTTCCCGGAAATATTCGATAGGGGAAGTGGCGAATATGGTCGGATTTTCTGACCCGAAATATTTTAGTACATGCTTCAAAAAGCAGTTTGGCACCAGTCCCAGCAAAATTTAGAGCCATGAAGACTGCTTTTGAACCACCGCTGACAAGTATTAAACCTTTTTTGTCAGAGAATAAACCCTTGTCTCCCTGATAGTGCGTAATATTGTGGACAGTAAACAATATTAAAAAACGCATATAAAAAATGGAAACGTATTTAGGTCTTGATTTAGGAGGCACGAAGTTGCTGATTGGCGAAATGGATAGCCGTGGCAACATTTTGAGGTATAAGAAATATGACTCCGGTTACTTTAATCAGCAGGCTGCGCTGGAAATCATCAAGTCGTCGCTCGATGATTATATCCGTACCGTGGGCTGGTATGACCAGAAACCGGTAGCGATGGGTGTTGGGCTGATAGGGCGTGTAGATCCCAACGAAGGTGTCTGGCTGCAGATTGACCCGAGCAGGACACAGCGGATTGAGTTGGCAAAGGAACTGTCGGATATATATGGCATGCCTTGCCATATAGACAATGATGTGAAGAGCGCTACAAGAGCCGAGCGCGTCTGGGGATTCGGACAAATTTCCAAAAACTTCATATACGTAAATGTAGGTACAGGCATTGCCGTGGGTACGGTGATAAATGGGAGACAAATCCGTGGCAGCCATTTCAATGCCGGCGAAGTGGGACACGTGCGTGTAGGTGTGAACATAGGCATTAAATGCGGTTGTGGACGGATGGACTGTGTGGAGGCGATTGCTGCCGGCATAGGTTTTGACAATTGTGCCCGTCTGCTCCGCAACCAGTATGAGACCGGCCTGCATATTCCGGCTGAAAAAGGGGAACGGGTGATTGTGAGTGAGGTGTTTGCACTTAGTCAGAAAGGTGACCCTCTCTGTACGGTGCTGGTGGAGAATGCAGCTGAGGCGCTTGCCAATCTTATCATGAATCTGGTACGTGTGATTGACCCGGACACGGTGGTGTTGGGTGGAGGCATTGTGGCTGACGGGTATATGCACGAGAAGATTCTGGAGAAACTTCATCCTACGACCATGCGTTTTGTCAGCAACGGGGTTGTCATTACGAAACTGAATCCCGGATTTATCGGGCTTCTGGGGGCCGGCGCGGTGGCGATGAATATGTGATTAGGAATTAATGATTAAGAATATGAAAATAACAATAACAAAGAATGAAAAGGAGTTTGACTGCACGGCTGCATGGCGCATCATCGGGCAGATGTTGAATGAACCGGAGAGTGTGATAGGACTTTCGACGGGACGTACTACCGGCAATCTTCATCGGTTGGTGGGAGAAATCTATACTAAATATCCGTTTAAGGTGGATACCGTTACTTTCTTCGGATTGGATGAGGTAACGAATGTGCCGCGCGAATATGCCGGAGCATGCTACACGATGCTGAAAACGGAGTTGATGGATACATTGGGCATCAAGGAAGAGAATTTTTTGATGCTGCCTACCATTTCTGGTGATTTTGAACAGTCATGCAGGGATTTCCAGCAGGAAATTGCGAACCGTGGCGGTATTGATTTGCTGATTTTAGGGTTGGGTGAGAACGGACACCTGGGATTCAACCAGCCGGAATCTCCCTTTGGCGGTGAAGCATGGGTGACCCGGATGAATGTGGAACTGGAAGAACGCATCCGTAGAGAAACGGGTACTCCTCCCGATAAAGAGTTGGGAGGGGCTACTTTGGGAATAAAGAACATTATGCAGGCACGCCGGATTGTACTGGTTGCCAAAGGGACTAATAAAGCGAATATTGTCAAGCGGATGCTTGAAGGGCCTGTGACAACAGATGTTCCTGCTTCCATCCTTCAGCTTCATCCCAACTGTGAATTTCTGCTGGATGAGGCGGCGGCAAGCATGCTTAACTGCTAAGTCGCCTTGCAGGCGGCTGATAACTAATTATTTGAATTAATAATCAAAATACTATGACACAACAAGAAAAACAAATAAACTATATGGGGCCCTTCATCACGATGGTGTTCTTGTTCTTTATTGTAGGTTTCCTTACGACTGCCAATACTCAGTTTCAGGGTCCTCTGAAAGAAACTTTTCTTTCGGAAGTGGGTGGGTTGAAAAATACTTTTGCTACTTTGATTACTTTCTCCTGGTTCCTTGCTTATCCGGTTTGTGGAGGGGTAGGCTCGTCGTGGATTAGCAAATACGGATATAAAGGAACATTGATGCGTGGATTGCTGGTGATGATTGTGGGACTTGGTTTGTTCTTTGCCTCTTCCTATTTCACAGTACACTTTCCTGAAGCGAATTGGCATGCAGGAAATAATGTTATCCCTGGAGGGTTCTTGATTTTCTTACTGGGTTCTTTCGTGGTAGGGGCTTCGGCCACCATTCTGCAAGTGGTTATAAATCCTTATCTGACGGCTTGCCATGTCAAGGGTACCCAGTCCATTCAGCGTTTGGCTATAGGCGGTTCCGCCAATTCTGTGGGAACTACGCTTGCTCCTTATTTCGTGACCGGTGTCGTGTTCGGCGGTCTGTCTATGGAGGACATTCAGATTGACCAGCTGATGGTTCCGTTCCTGGCATTGATGGCTGTTATTTCTTTGATTGTATTGTTGTTGATGAAATTGTCTTTGCCCGATATCCAAGGAACCAGGGTAGAGAAGGGAGAAAAGCTGGAAAAAAGTGTATGGTCCTTCCGTCATCTGACATTGGGCGTGGTGGCTATCTTCTTTTATGTAGGAGTGGAAGTCTGTATCGGGGCCAATATCAATCTGTACGCCATCGAGATGGATTATGCTTCTCCGGCACTGATGGCTACGCTCTATTGGGGTGGTATGCTTGTGGGCCGCCTGGTGGGGAGCAGCCTGAGCAGAATTTCTCCCCGCGTGCAGCTGACGGTTACTACGGTATCGGCAGGACTACTCGCCCTACTGGCCATTCTTCTGAATAATCCGTGGCTGCTCACGGCAGTAGGTCTGTTCCATTCCATCATGTGGGGAGCTATCTTTACCTTGTCCGTTGCCCATTTGGGAAAATACACTTCGGTGGCTTCGGGTGTGTTCATGATCGGAGTGGTGGGCGGTGCCATATTGCCCTTGGTGCAAGGAGTGCTTGCCGATGTTCTTGGAGGCTGGAGATGGTCATGGTTCATTGTCCTCTTTGGAGAAGCGTTTATGCTGTATTATGCATTGATGGGTTCACGGGTCCGTCAGATAGCTGATTGATTTTTGTTTGCCGGTAATTACCATGGAAAACCTGTTGGTGGAATGAATCACTGCTCAGACTTCGTTTGAGGGAAGTCCTGAAAAGGGTCCGCTCCGTATCTGCTCCGTACCTGCTCCGTACTTTCTCCGTATAAAGGTACCTTTATGTGGAGCAGGTACGGAGGAGACACGGAGGAGACACGGCCCGGGTACGGTTCAGACCCTTTCCGGTACAAGAGAAAAAGAGATTGATTCCGCCAACGAATATAGAAAATATATTGATAAATAGTAGTATGAAAAATTTTAGATTGATTGTTTGGTCCGTATTGGCAGTTTTAGTGTCGTGCGGCAATCTGAGGGCTGCAGATGAATTGAAAACTGCGCTTGACGGTAAAGTGGTCGTGGCTTATGTTACTTCCTGGAGTCACGTTATTCCTGACCCTAAGTACATGACTCACATTAATTATGCCTTTGGGCATGTCGATGAGACCTTTGATGGTGTAGGTATTGCCAATGAAGGGCGCTTGAGACAGATGGTGGAATTGAAAAAGCAGAAGCCGGATTTGAATGTACTGTTATCCATCGGTGGATGGGGCAGCGGACGTTTCAGTGAGATGGCCGCGAATGAGAAATACCGCAAGGCATTTGCCAAAGATTGCCGACGGGTGGTGAAAGAGTATGGGCTGGATGGTATTGACATCGATTGGGAGTATCCTACGAGTAATGCCGCCGGCATTTCTTCTTCTCCTGACGACACGAAGAACTTTACATTACTGATGCGGGACATCCGTAAGGCCATCGGCCCGAAGAAGTTGTTGACCCTTGCTACGGTGGCTTCCGGTGAATATATTGATTTCCAGGCTATTCTTCCTTATATTGATTTCGTGAATATCATGTCATACGATATGGGAAATGCCCCTAAGCACCATTCTGCTCTCTACTCTTCGGACAACAGTGGCCGGATGACGGGTGACAAGGCTGTGAAGGCTCATTTGGCTGCCGGTGTGCCTGCCGACAAGCTGGTGATGGGGATGCCTTTCTATGGCCGCGGTGGAAAGGAATATCCCAATTTTCAAGACTTCAACAAGGTGGGATATGCCAAAGGATTCCGTGAATGTTGGGACGAGACGGCCCGGGTACCTTACCTGGTGAATAAGAACGATACACTCGTTTTCGGTTATGAGAATCCGCGTTCATTGGCCATCAAGTGCCAGTATATTCTGAAGCAAAACCTGTTGGGAGGTATGTATTGGGATTATGACGGAGACAACGAGCAGGGTGACTTGCGCCGTACCGTCTATGAGAACCTGATAGAACGCAAGCCTTTTTATGATAAGACCTACCGGGTATTGGTACTCACTGAGAGTGCCGGACAACACAAGCCTTTCTCGGATGCAGCATTGAAATGGCTGGTAGATGAAAGTAAGGTTCAGAACCTGCAGATTCAAGTGCTGAACAATGCCGGCCTTTTGGCACAAAAGAGTGTGCTGGACGGTACGGATCTTGTCATCCAGCTGGACTTTCCGCCTTATACATGGCCCAAGGAGGCGGAGCAGAATTTTGTGGATTACATCAATGAAGGTCGTGGCGGCTGGATAGGCTTCCATCATGCCACGTTGCTTGGAGAGTTTGACGGGTATCCTTTGTGGCAGTGGTTCAGCGATTTTATGGGGGGCATCCGTTTCCGTAACTACATTGCTCCGCTTGCCGACGGCACGGTAGTGGTGGAAGACAAGGAGCACCCTGTGATGAAGAATGTGGATGCCTCGTTCGTCCTCCCCGATGACGAGTGGTACACATACGACAAGAGTCCGCGCCCCAATGTACGTGTATTGGCGAATGTGGACGAATTCACCTATACCCCTGCTTCGGATGTGAAGATGGGTGACCATCCGGTGGTATGGGTCAATGAAAAAGTGAAGGCCCGTAATGTCTATTTCCAGATGGGGCACAGCCCGAAGCTGTTCAAGTCGGATGATTTCACCGCAATGTTGCACAATGCCATTTCGTGGACATTGGGTAAATGACGTGTGCCCGAGCTTCCAAATGACAGAGGCTTACAAAGTATGGACAGGTTGTTTTTTATAGAATAGTTTTTCAGGTAACGGATTATCGTTAAGGTAATTGTTTGTAATAGGTATTTAGTATCTCCCGTATCGTGCTTGTTGTCAGGCCACGATACGGGAGCTTTGTTTTATTTCTTCATCTTCGATTTACGTTTCAAATACCATTTGCAGTCATTGTACGGTATCTTTGATTCCTTGTTAGAGAGATACTCCATGCCGCTCCTCGGTGCCAAAGGGGGTGTTCCCCGGTGCCGAGCCCCTTGCTCCTCGATGTCGGAGGAATGCCCCGTTCAAAAGGCATTTGGAATAGGGGAATGGCTATTTATTAGTATGATGATGCTGGTAAGAGACTTTTTTGATAAATAATATACCTTATATGACTAATTGTCAACCTCGCTCCACATGTTGTACTTTACTTTTATAGCGCAAAAAAAACTTTAATATAAAAGCTATGCAAGTGAGAAATTTAATTGTGGGTGCGCTATTGTTTTCCTGCACCGGGCATGTAAATGCCCAATCATTGACTTTGCGAGTCGATAATATTGATCAGATTGTAGATTCCATGACTTTGGAAGAAAAAGTAAATCTTCTGGTGGGGCGTAACGATTATCTTTTTGGAGGATATGAGAAGCTGGATAAGGCTCCTCGTGTGATGGATTCCAGTATTTCCGGATTTACTCAGGTAATTCCCCGGTTGGGTATTCCTGCCACCGGACTTGCCGATGGTCCTGCCGGTGCTGTTGTTGTGACGCGTCCAGATAGCAAGAAGAATTATTATGCCACAGGATTTCCCATAGGTTCTCTGCTCGCCTGCTCGTGGAACACAGGGCTGGTAGAAACCATCGGCCAGGCAATAGGTAATGAGATTTTGGAATATGGCGTAGATGTTGTGTTGGCACCGGGGATGAACATACACCGTTCACCGCTTTGTGGTCGTAACTATGAATATTTCTCTGAAGATCCTGTATTGACTGGCAAAATTGCCGCTGCCTATATTCGCGGTGTCCAAAGTAATGGTGTAGGAGCTTGTCCGAAGCATTTTGCCGTCAACAGCCAGGAAACGAATCGTACGGAAGTAAACGAGATTGTTTCCCAACGCGCGCTGCGCGAGATCTACCTGAAAGGTTTTGAAATAGCTGTGAAAGAAAGCCACCCATGGACCATCATGTCCTCCTACAATCGTCTGAACGGTCCTTATATCCAGGAAAATTACGAACTGCTGACCACCGTTTTACGTGACGAATGGGGGTTCGACGGTATCGTAATGAGCGACTGGATTCGGCTTCGCAACACTGCTGCCCAGATACATGCCGGCAATGACCACCTGCAGCCGGGCGAGCAAAAGCAAGTGGATGACCTTCTCGACAAAGTGAAGACCAACCAACTTTCTGTGGCAGACATTGATATTTGTGTAAAACGAATGCTGAACTACATTGTTAAAACCCCTCATTTCAGAGGATATAAATATAGCGATAACCCAGATCTGAAAGCTCACGCTCTCCTTGCTCGCCAATCGGCCGCCGAAGGTATGGTGTTGCTCAAAAACGATAATGGCGCATTGCCATTGAGAAACGTGAAAAAAGTCGCACTCTTCGGTTGTACCTCTTACAACTTCTGGGCAGGTGGCACTGGTTCGGGTAATGTCGTTAAGCCTTATGTTGTGAATATGCAACAAGGCCTTAATAATGCCGAATTTGAAACCACAGGAAATCTGGAAGAGCTATATAATAAATACCTCGACTACCAACGTGCCAAGAACCGTTGCGACCGTGGCAAATCTCAAGGTTATTATGGTGAAGAAAAGGATATACTGGAAATGCCTGTCAGCAAAGATTGTATCGTTTATCAAGCCAAGGAAGCTGATGTGGCTATCCTTACCATCGGTCGTCAGGCTGGAGAAGGTAATGACCGCACGATTGAAAAAGATTTTAATCTGAGTGAAGTTGAACAGAATCTGCTAAGTGACCTCTGCAACGCTTTTCATGCCCTTGACAAGAAGGTGATTGTAGTGCTCAATGTGGGTGGTGTTGTTGAAACTGCTTCATGGAAAAGTCTTCCCGATGCTATTCTGTTGGCATGGCAGCCTGGTCAGGAAGGAGGAAACTCTGTAGTAGATGTATTGCTGGGTAAAGAAAATCCATCAGGAAAGCTGGCCATGACTTTTCCTATCACTGTCATGGATCATCCTTCTTCACGTAACTTTCCACTCAATGGATATAAAGGACAAAGAGGTAGTGCCGGACGTGAAAATATAGACTATACTCTGCACAAAGAAGGTATCAATATCGGTTACCGTTATTTTAATACTGTAAACAGACCGGTTTCTTATCCTTTTGGTTACGGATTGAGCTACACGGAATTTTCTTATGACAATTCTGTTGTAAAAGCTACCGGTAAAGGTTTCAAAGCTAGTATCCGCGTAAAGAATATTGGTAAAGTGGCAGGGCGTGAAAGCGTTCAACTCTATGTCTCCGCTCCTGCCGGTGGACTGGAAAAACCAGCTTGTGAATTGAAAGCTTTTGCTAAAACTAAACTATTGCAACCTGGTGAGAGTGAAATACTGATATTCAATGTATCCGACTACGATTTGGCTTCTTTTGACGAAAGTATACAAAGTTGGGTAAGTGCCAAAGGAAAATATATTGTAAAATTTGGTGCTTCCATTGAAGATATCCGTGGTATAGGAGCTTATTGGTTATCTAAAGAATTTACTAAAAAAGTTAATGACGTATTGAAACCAACAATGTCTCTTAATGAACCGGAGTAATTGAATAACTCTTTTATATATAAACTAATACTATTTTATTATGAAAAACTTTTCAATGATACTGCTCATGATTGTTTCGATGATATCATGCTCTTCAAAGGGCGATGAGCTGAAAGAACTTCCATCTCTTCCGGACGAGCCAGTGATAGAGGAGCCAAATCCCATTCCTGGTTCTACCGACAAAATAGTTGTCGGTTATGTTACATCATGGTCAAATCACGAGGTGAAGCCGGAATATGTTACCCATATCAATTATGCCTTCGGGTATGTGCAGGGAACATTCCGTGGTATCGGAATCTCCAACGAGGAACGTCTGAGGTCGGTTGTTGCCTTGAAGAAGCAAGCCTCCCACTTGAAGGTGCTCTTGTCGATAGGAGGTTGGGGCAGTGGCAACTTCAGTGAGATGGCAGCAGATGCCGACAATCGCCTCGCTTTTGCTGCCGACTGTAAGCGCGTGATTGATGAGTTTGGTCTCGACGGCATTGATATAGACTGGGAATTTCCTACGAGTAACATGGCAGGTATCTCTTCGTCACCCGACGACACTCGCAACTACAACCTGATGATGCGCGACATTCGTCAGGCTATAGGAAGCAACAAGCTTCTGACGCTCGCAACAGTATGCTCTGCCGATTACATCGATTTTGAAGGCGTTATGCCCTATATTGACTTTGTCAACATCATGGCGTACGACATGGAGAATCCTCCTAAGCACAATGCTCCCCTATATCAGTCTTCAAAATTCCCCGGATGGTTTAACTGTGACATGGCGGTCAAGGCGCACTGTGCCAAGGGAGTGCCCGCATCGATGCTTGTGCTCGGTATGCCTTTTTATGGTCATGGAACCGATATTTACGACCACTCCACAGATTTTAAGAATGTAAAGGTGCCCTCGGGGTACACCAACTGTTGGGACGACGAGGCAAAGGTCCCTTATGTGACCGACAAGAATGGACGTTTTGTCCTCAGCTACGACAACGCTCGCTCAATAGGTTTGAAATGTGATTATATTCTCGAAAACGAACTTCTTGGAGCCATGTTCTGGGACGATGCCGGCGATGACAGTAACGACACGCTTCATAAGACTATAGCTAATAAACTTTTTGTTAAATCTAACTGACAACTATATAAGCTATATATATCAGTAGATTGCTTTAATATAGGAATGGTGCTTTCTGGTAGAAAAACGGGACTGTCTAACAACTAAGAAGTTAGATGGACTCTCTTTTTTTAGGCAGTATGCTTTCTGGGGGGTATGATGTATTTTAAACCTTCTTGATAGTTTTTAAACTTATGCGATGTTATGTCGTATTTTAAACCTCAAATGTTATTTTTTACCCGCTATTGGAAAGATTCATTAATACATTTGCAGAAGTTCTAACACTAATGATTTTATTTAATTCTAATTCTAATTCTAATGCTAATGGGAAAGTTATGCAGATTACATCTCCTTTTGTTGGCTTTGTTGCTACCGGGAGTGTCCTTCGCACAAAATCTTTTAAAAGTGCAAGGTTGTGTTACTGACGAGCAGAACGAGCCACTTATCGGGGCTACCGTGCAGACTAAAGACAAGTCGAAAGGCACGATAACGGATAGCGGTGGCAACTATGTTTTGTCGGGAGTTCCCAAGGGTTCAACCTTGGTGTTTTCGTATGTCGGCTACAAGTCGAAAGAAGTAAAGGTGACATCAGCTTCTCTTAATGTTGTCATGGAATCGGATGATGAACTGCTTGATGAAGTGGTTGTCATCGGCTATGGCCAGCAGCGTAAAGTGACGCTGACGGGTTCTGTCTCCAACGTAGGAGGTAAGGAACTTCTCAAATCGCCGGCCGCATCGCTTGGCAATACCCTTTCGGGTAAGCTTCCGGGACTCCAGTCGGTGCAGTATACCGGCGTTCCCGGTGCCGACGACCCTGTTATCCGCATCCGTGGTATCGGTTCGTTCAACAGCGCCGAACCTCTTGTGCTTGTCGATGGTGTAGAGCGTGAGTTCAGCCAGATAGACCCGAACGAGGTGCAGGACATTTCTATTCTTAAGGACGCTTCCGCTACGGCAGTCTTCGGCGTGCGTGGTGCCAACGGCGTTATTCTCGTTACAACACGTCGCGGCGAGGTAGGCAAGCCTGCCATCACACTGACCACTTCAGTAGGTCTTCAGCAGATTTCCAAATTCCTTGAGCCGGCAAACTCCTACGAGTATGCAACGGCTTACAATCATGCTCAGGAAGTGGAAGGAGTAGCCGAGGACGGATGGAAGTTCTCGAAGGAAGCTATACAGCACTGGAAGGATATGGATATGCCTACCGTTTATCCAAGCACCAACTGGTTCAAGTACTTGATGAATGACCACGCATGGCAGGAACAATATAATATTAATGTGTCGGGTGGTACTGAACGTGCCCGCTATTTCGTTTCCGTCGGCATGCTCAATCAGGACGGCCTTTTCAAAACCTTCGACCAAGGCGATGACGCAAACTTCAAATACCGCCGTTACAACTTCCGCGCCAACCTCGATGTGGATTTCTCTAAGCTGAGCACGCTTTCCATCGGTATCGGTGGCCGCATCGGCAGACGTAACTCTATCGGTAATGGTGAGTATAACGGTCAGTCGGGTGTCTTTGGCGTGGAAGGTCTTCTCAACAATGGTACGCCAATGTCAGGCTACGGTCTTGACAGTGAGGGACATCGCATTGTTTCCGACCCTGACCTTGTTGGCGCGGTTGGCTCCGATGGTCTCGGTCTTATCTACCAGCACGGTTATACTGTTCAACGCCAGAATGTCGTAAACCTCGACCTTCAGTACAAGCTCAAGCTCGATTTTATCACCAAAGGGCTTGATTTCCGTATCAAGGGTTCCTACAACTCTGACTATACACAGCAGAAAGCACGTACTACTTCCGGTGGTATCAGCTACAAGGCCACCATCGCTAAGGGTGAATACGAGGAAGACGGTGCTCCAAAGGTGGTTTATGTCCGTCAGGGTGACTCATGGCCTCTTGGCTATGAAGAGAAGAAATGGGGGGGCAGGAACTGGTATGCAGAGGCGAGTCTCAACTATACCCGCAAGTTCGGTGACCACAATTTCGGTGCGCTCGTTCTTTATAATGAATCTAAAAACTACTATCCTGGCGGTGTCTATAATTCTATCCCCCGTGGTTATGTAGGTATGGTAGGCCGTGTCACTTACGACTACCAGACTAAGTATATGATAGACCTCAATATGGGCTATAACGGCTCAGAGAACTTCGCCAAAGGTAAACGCTTTGGTTTTTTCCCTTCTGCTTCTCTCGGCTGGATCATCTCCTCTGAAAAATTCTGGGAGCCTATCCGCAAGGTGGTTTCTTATCTTAAACTTCGCGGTTCTATCGGTAAAGTAGGTAATGACCAAGGTGTCGGCCGCTTCCTCTATCTGCCCGGTACATGGCAGTTCTACACCAACAACGGTGGTGCATGGTGGACCAACGACCGTACAGGTAACTTCGGTACCAACAACGGTGTGTTCATGCCCGGTGCACGCGAATCCAGCAACGGTAACCCCGATGTTACTTGGGAAACAGCCACCAAGCAGAACTATGGTGCCGATGTACACTTCTTTGGAGATCGCTTGAGTCTCGGTGTCGACCTCTTCTGGGAAGACCGCAAGAACATCCTCGTTTCCAACGAAACAACCATCGCGGGTATTTCCGCTCTCAAGCCCAATTCCATCAACTTTGGCCGTGTCAAGAACCATGGCTATGAAATGACCCTGCGCTGGGCCGACAAGATAGGTAAAGTGGACTACTCGATAGCTCCTACATTCGCTTTCGCACGCAACAAGGTGGTGGAAATGGCAGAAGTGAAGAAGGAATTCCCGCACATGTACCGTACCGGTCATCCTGTAGGTCAGCCTTTCGGCTACGACTTCTTTGAGTTCTATGTTCCCGGTGAAACCGAACAGCGCTACAAGGAAGTTTACGGTGTGGACATGCCGGACCAGCAGATTACATTGCGTCCTGGTGACAGCGTATTCGTTGACCTCACAGGTGATGGTAAGGTGGATGCCAACGATGTACATGCTATCGGCTACAGCGATATTCCTGAGTATACCGGTAGCATAAACGCAACGCTCAACTGGAAAGGTCTCGACTTCTCCATGACTTGGGTAGGTGCCACCCACGTCAACCGTCAGCTCAGTTCTTTCTATACTCCGGCCTTCGGTACGGGTAACCAGTCCATGCTCAATAAATGGGTCTATGACAACTCCTGGACTGAGGATAACCCCGGTGCCAGCCTGCCACGTATCTCTCTTGAGAAATCGGCACGCGAGCATAACGGCTCACTTTCAGACCCATGGATGGTCGATGCATCGTATATCCGTCTGAAGAACCTTGAGATTGGTTATTCGTTCCGCATACCCGGTGTGCCCATCAACAACATCCGTGTTTATGCCAATGGCTATAACCTCCTTACTTTCACAAGCTTCAAGGCCAATGACCCGGAGGCACAAGCCGGCTATGGTAGCACACGTTATCCTATGACCCGTGTTTATAACTTCGGTATCAACTTAAACTTCTAACATTCAAGACAATGAATCTTATAGAGAAACTCAAAATAAGAACTGCTACTATTATTATATATGTAGCAAGTATCATGATGGGGATGGGGTCGCTGGGCTCCTGTGTCGATGATATCAACATCGGAAATGGCTTCCTCGACAAGCAGCCGGGTGTCGACGTGACCGTAGACTCCATCTTTGTCAAGGGAGAGAATGCAAAGCGTTTCCTCTGGCACATGTACGGTGCCATGCACAATCCTTTCACCTATACAGGTGCAGTATGGTATTCTCACCCCGATGCTTTGACCGATATTTGCCAGTCGTACTGCGGATGGCACAATCTCGGAAAGTACTACGGTGGTGACCTCACCGAGACCGACCAGGATAACGGTGGTTTCGCCAAGTTCCCTTTCATCGCCAACGGCGACGGCAATAACCGTGCAGGTATCTGGCGTACCATCCGTGAGGGTTGGATTTTTATCGAGAACATCGATCGTGTTCCTGACCTGAGCGAATCTGAGAAGAGCCAGCTCCGTGGCGAGGTGTATGTCATCATGGCATCGCGCTATCTCGATGCTTTCCGCAACTTCGGAGGCCTTCCGAAAGTTGACCGCTCATACTTGGCTGCTGATGTTGTAGACGGTAGGCGCATGAGCGTAATCCAGACAGCAGAGTTCATTGATGAGCTTATCCAGGCCGCCATCGACGAGCCGGGTCTTCCTTTCTTTGTGCAGGATCAGGCCACCAATTCCGGACGTCTGACCAAAGGCTCGGCCTATGGTCTGCGTGTAAGACTGTGGAACTTCGTGGCTTCGCCTCTGTTTAACAGTGACAAACCTTATCTAGAATTCACCCGCAACGAGGAGAATCAGGACCTCAACCAGGTATGGACCGGCGGTTACAAGTCCGAACTTTGGCAGAAAGCACTGAAGGCTTGTGAGGATTTCTTCCAGGCCAATAGTACCAACGGCAACTATTTCGCCCTTGTACAGCCCACTGGTGACAGTGAACAAGACTATTGCAACGCTTTCCGTGCCGCCTATTGGTTTCGTGGTAACAGCGAGAAGGTGATTGAAGTGCATGCCGGTTTGGGCACAAACGCTTGGAATGGTGACTGGAATGTAGAAGGTATGGATGAGTTCGGTATGGCTCTCTTCACCCTCGAATATATGGAAATGTTTGGTATGGCAGACGGTCGTAACTTCCCTTACGATGACGTGTTCAATACTGATAACCCCAACAACGTAGATATCTTTGTCAATCGCGACCCGCGTCTCTACGAGACAATGGTAGTGAATCGCAACAATCTTGTCGAGCAATATCAGGGGCTTTCGAGCACCGAGATGTGGCAAGGCGGTAATGTCGACCAGACCTTCAATCCTGCTGTTACCGACAATCCATGGTCTACCCGCATGAAACTGTTCAAGTATCTCCGCGACAACGGCTATGCAGCATACTATCCGACCAATTTTGCTTATCTGCGTATGGCTGACATTCACCTTTGCTACGCTGAAGCACTCGCACAGACAGGCAATCTGCAGAAAGCCTGCGACGAAATGAATAAGGTGCGCGCACGCGTAGGTCTTGGCAAGGTAGAGGCCATGAATCCGGAGCTCAACCTAACTGCCAATAAGGACAACTTCATCGAGCAGCTCCTTAAGGAACGTGCTTGCGAGTTCGGTTATGAAGACTCCCGCTGGTATGACCTCATCCGCTACAAGAGGTCTGACATATTCAAGAAACAGGTACACCAGCTACGTGTATGGCGCAAGGATGCCAACGGCAACAAGATGAATCCTGCCGACTACAATGGCAACACGAGCCTTGAACCCGGTGAACCTTGGCCGAACTGTATCTATGAGAAGATACCTTGTACCAACAATATCCGCGTATGGTGGGATACTGACGACCAGACGAGCAAGTGGACTGACAAATGGTATCTCACGCCTATTTCACGTGATGAAATCAACAAGGGCTATGGCCTGAACCAGAACCCGGGTTGGTAATCCAGATTTTAAACATCAATAAGACTTATAGAATATGAATATAAATAGAATGTTGATGCTTGCGACTGCCGTTGCCTCTCTCACGGCAAATGCGCAGGTAAAACTCAACGACAAGAATGCAAATGCCTATGATTTGGGTTACGGTGTGGAAATAAGCAATTTCCTCAGCACCGCTTCCGCTACCACAATCACAGGCGAAGAATTGCAGCAGACTTCGGCAACTAACCTTGCCCAGGCCCTCTATGGACGTCTGCCGGGCCTCACGGCTCTATCGCAAGGCGGCTTCTCAGGCGATGAAAATAAGGGTGCCACGTTTAATATTCGTGGCTTTCACACGCTTAACGATACCGGCATTCTCATCCTCGTCGATGGCTATGAGCGTCCCATCGACCGCCTCAGTGTAGAGGAGGTGGAGAGCGTTACCGTCCTCAAGGATGCTGCCGCCACGGCACTTCTTGGCCATGAGGGTATCAATGGCGCTATACTTGTGAAGACAAAGCGTGGCGCTGAAGGCAAGACACGTGTCAAGGTGGGCTACAGCCATAAGTTCCAGTTCGACCCTGAATTCGCAGACATGGTGGACGGTTACGGATATGCCAGCGCTTTCAATCGTGCCCGTCGCAATGACGGACTCTCTGCCGCATACACCGAGCAGGAGCTTAACCTCTTCAAGGACGGTTCCGATCCGTACTTCTATCCTAACGTGAACTGGCGCGACCTTACTTTCAAGAACACTGCCGAGGAAGACCATGCATACGTTTCGGTGTACGGAGGTACGAACAAGGTGAAATACTACACCCATATCGATTATACCGATGTGCGCGGTGCTCTCAAGGATACCAAGCAGGCAGACTACAATGCGCAGCTGCGCCAGTCGAAGGCCAATATCCGTACCAACCTCGACTTCAGCCTCACCAACACGACTCTCATGTCGGTGAACCTCTTCGGTATGTTCCAGGAGAGCAAGCGGCCCTCAGACCTCAATGCTGACGATGCTACAGCTGCTGTCTACGACCTGCCGGCAAGTGCTTTCCCCTACAAGACCTCAACAGGTATCTGGGGTGGTAACGAGGCGTACGGTGATGCCAACCCCATTGCCAAGATTCAGGAGTCCGGCTTCTACAAGACCCATCAGCGCCAGCTGTGGGTGGATGCCAAGCTGTCGCAAAAGCTCGACTTCCTGCTCGATGGCCTGAGCGTATTTGTCAGTGCCGGTTATGCCAATTCGTCGATTTACGCGGAGAATTCGCACAAGTCACACCAGTATGGCTATGAGCGTTACACCGGTGCCATTGGTGACAAGAACAACGTAGCCCTGAACACATTCGGCAACAAGGAGACCAACCTCACCTTCAGTAACTGGAATGCCGGCCAGTGGTGGAAAGCAAAAGCTACCCTGGGTTTCAACTACAAACGTTCGTTCTTCGACAACGACCACTTCAATGCTGCCGTTCTTTATGATAACAGTGGTTCGAGCACTGACGGACGTGGAAACACCTACTATCGTCAGAACATCATGGGAGTCTTCCACTACGATTTTCAGAACCGCTACGTTGCCGACCTTGTGCTTGCGGGTAACGGCTCCAGCCGTACCTATCCCTCCAAGTGGGCATTCTCACCCACATTGTCGCTCGGCTGGATTTACGCTGACAACAACGAGGGTCTGCTCAACTACGGTAAGTTGCGCGCATCGGCCGGCATCCAGCATACCGATTATATGCCTACCTATGGCATGTGGCTTCCTACATGGGATGTTACGCACGGTTATGTGGTTATCGGCAACAACTATGGCGCTACATGGGGCGCATCGCTTGGCTCCTTCCCGACCACCGATTTCTCGCAGGAGACATCTACGAGCTTCAACTTGGGCACCGACCTTCGTCTGGCAAATGCTCTTGACATCTCTGTGGATGCTTTCTACCAGCTTCGCAGCCACATCATGCTCTCTGCAAACTATGAGAATTCATCGGTGGTGGGTATACAGTCGTCATACAACGATGTTGGCGAAGTCAAGAGTTACGGTCTTGAGTTAAGCGCCAAGTATGCGAAGAAGATCACTTCCGACCTCAATCTCAACTTGGGCGCCAACTTGTCGTGGGCACGCAATGAGGTGAGCAAGTATATCGGCACACCTACTTATCCGCTGAGCAACCCTGTAGGCCACCGTGTAAACGAGGCATGGGGACTCAAGTCGGCAGGCTTTTTCAAGAATCAGGCCGACATCGATGCCAGCTATCGTCAGGAATACTCTACCGTAAGCCCTGGTGACATCAAATACCAAGACCTCAACGGTGACCAGGTAATCAACGAGTTCGATGTGACCAGTCTCGATGGTGCTACTGGCATCCCTGAACTCAACTATGCCTTCAATGTCGGTGTTGAGTATAAAGGTTTCGGTCTGAACGCATGGTTCCAGGGCACTGGCAACTACATGAAGTATCTGCCGTCAGCCATATGGGGTGGTATGGCCGACAACGGCAACCTTTCAGTGGACTACTACAACAACTGCTGGGATGTGGCTGGCGACAACGCTCTCTACCCACGTCTGACAACTCAGAACAACAGCAACAACAGCCAGGCAAGCAACGTATGGTACAAACCTGTCCACTTCTTGAAGATGCGTAACATCGAGGTTTACTATAAAGTTCCTGCAACGGTGCTCTCGAAGCTCTCTCTTAGCGCAGCCAAGGTGTTTGTTCAGGGCGAGAACCTTCTTTCCTTCGACAACGTCGACGCTATGGATGCCGAGGTACTTTCGACGGCATATCCCATGTTCAAGGGTGTCAACATCGGTGTCACATTAACTTTCTAATTAAAAATACATTTATGAACAAGATAAAATATGCTTTTTTAGGTATAGTTGCAGTAGCCTTTGCAGGCTGCGCCGATCTGGATTACAACGAAGCTTCGAATCGTGACGAGGACTGGACCTACAACAGTCCCCTCAATGGTGTCAAGGCTCTTGTCTACGATGTCTACGCACAAATGCCGAGCGAATTCAAGGATAATTCCTACGGTAATGGCGCCATGATAGCCAGTGCCACAGACGAGTCTGAGTTTGCACTTTCCTTCTCGCCCATTCACAAGTATTTCAACGGTGGTTGGACTCCTTCGAACCCTTTTTCAATTACATGGGATAGGTCATACCGTGCCATCACTCAGGTACACATGTACCTTGAGCGCATCCACAAGATAGACCTGTCGGATTATGAATATGATCCCGACTATCAGACCATGGTACAACAGTTTGAGATATTTCCTTACGAGTTGCGTTTCCTTCGTGCCTATTTTTACTTCGAGTTGGTACGTGCCTACGGTGATGTGCCTTTGGTGACCACAACCCTCACCAATGAGCAGGCCAACAGCGTGGAACGCACTCCGGCCAAGGATGTGTTCAGGTTCATCATCAATGAATTGGATGCCGTGGCTGAATACCTGCCCGTGTCGTATAATGACATTCCCGGTCAGGAAATCGGTCGTGCCACCCGTGGTGCTGCCCTTGCGCTGAAGGCACGCGTGCTACTTTATCAGGCTTCACCTTTGTTCAATACAGACAATAGCAAGGAGCTTTGGAAAGAGGCCGCTGCTGCCAGCAAGGTAATCATCGATAATGCACAGCGCTGGGGCTACAAGCTCAGCGAGTATGCCAACCTGTGGGGGCACGATACATTCACCAATCCTGAATTTATCTTTGTTCTTGGCACTCAGGCAAGCAACACCTTCGAACAGTACAATTATCCTGTGGGTGTGGAGAACGGTAACTCCGGTAACTGCCCTACACAAGCACTGGTGGACGCATACGAATATCAGTTCGATGGCAAGACATTCAAGGAGAAACATCCTGGAGATGTCGATGTGACCGCCGAGAATCCATACGATGGCCTCGACCCGCGTTTCGCACTCACTGTAGTGAAGAACGGTGACCTCTGGCCGTCCAACACCGCTCAGCAGATTGCCATCGAGACGTATCAGAACGGCTTCAACGGTGCTCCTAAGTACGGCGCAACTCCCACGGGCTACTATTTGAAGAAGTTTGTGGACGGCAATTGTATCACCACAGCCAACAACCAGACTACAACACGCCACAACTGGATTGTGATGCGTCTGGCCGAGGTTTACCTCAACTATGCGGAGGCCATGTACAACTACTACGGCAATGCTGACGAACCGGGCGATTTTGGCATGTCGGCCAACGAGGCTGTCAATGTGCTTCGTAACCGTCCGGACATCATGATGCCTGAATTCCAAGGAAACAATGGCTTTGAAGAGCGCTACATGCGTGAGCGTATGGTAGAGCTTGCTTTCGAAGGGCAGCGCTTCTGGGATGTACGTCGCTGGAAGAAGGGTGCCGAGTTCTTCAAGAATGTGGATGTGGCAGACTTCAAACTGGATGGAAACGGCAACTTGATTCTCAATCGGGTGACTAAGACTCGCCAGTGGGACGAGAAGTACAACCTCTATCCGATTCCGCAGTCTGAAATTCAGAAGAATGGCAATCTGAAGCAGAACCCCAATTGGTAAAACAGATTCAACGAAATTTCAAACGAATAAGATTTATGAAAAAACATATTATATATCTTCTGGTCTCAGGATTCGCATTGCTGTCGAACATGGCACTGACCTCGTGCAGTGATGATGATGTGGAGGATGCCAACGATGTGCTTGTGGTGAAGTCCGTCCTGCCTACAAAAGTTATGGAAGGACAGGTTGTCACCATCACTGGTACGGGTCTTGAGAAGGCCACTTCCGTTGTGTTCCCTGGCAATGTCTCTGTGAACAACATTACCAAAGTAGGCAACGGCTATATCTCTGTAATAACTCCTGCCGGCGTTTCTGCAGAGGGGGGAACAGTAACAATAGAAGCCGACGGTGAATCGGCAGAGTCGGTCATGACGCTGACTATTGGCAAGCCCGAGCCTTTGCGTGTGGCTCCTCTTGACAAGGAAATAAAAATCAACGAATGTGTGGAGGTGTACGGCAACGACCTCGAATTTATCACCAAGGCTTACTTCCCCGGTGAAGAAGGCAAGGACATTGTTGTAGATGCAAGCAACTTTAAGCGTAAAGCTACCGGTTCTCTCTACATCTATTCGCCAATGGGTATAAAAGCCGGACTTGCCCAAGTTGTCCTCGAAGACTGCAGCGGCAAAAAATATACTTTGCCAGAGGTTACGTTGTCTGACGAGATTGTAGGTGGCAGCGAAGAAACCGGAGGTGAAGGATACACTCCAATCTGGAAAGGCGATGTCTATATCTACGATTGGGCCAACTGGCAGTATCTGACATCAGACCAGCTGAGTCTTGAAGGTTTTCAGATTCAGGAAGGTCTTATGATTCGTCTTACCTTTGATAATCCCGATGGTGCCAGCGTATGCGTATGTGATGGCAATTGGGGGGCACCCGATGTTGACGGCGAAGGCAATAACACCGTGTGGGTTGCTGCAGGTACTACCGAACTCGAATTTCCCATATCGCAGGGTATGGCAGAAACTCTGAAAGCTGGTGGTGGCATCATTGTCGGTGGTGGTAACTACACACTGAAGAAGATTGAGTTGTTCCGCGAGTATCCTACACTTTGGGAGGGCGAATACACTACTGGCTGGTGGTGGTATCTCCCGGCATCTGAGCTTGACCTCTCGGCAATAACGCCAGAAGCCGGCCAAACTATTAAGTTCACGTTCACTCACCATGATGCTCCTCAGACTTTCTGTCTGTGTGATGGTTGGTGGGGTGCTCCTTTCATCCGCGATGGCGGCGAAAGCGGTAACAACATTGTTCTTGCCGCTGGTGAGGACTTTCTGGAATTTGAAATCTCGGAAGGTATGGCGGCAACGATGAATGGCGAATCCGAAACCGCTCTCATCATTGGCGGTGACATAACAATTACCAAGATTCAGATTAAGACAGATTAAACTCTATACAAAGGAGTCAGAGCCTGATATCTGTAAACATTTTAAGTCTGCCGGAGAGCTAAAGTTCTTCGGCAGACTTTTTGGTAACTTATGCTTGCCGCATTTCCTCTTTTTATGTGGTTTAGTATAACCCATCCGAGGTTGTCGTGTTTCGGTTGCGCTCTCTTCTATAAAGTTTATTTCTGCAAACATCTGTCATGCTGTCACACAAAGGGGGGTATCCTTTTGACCATAAGCCGATTAAAGCGTGACAGATACCCGTGATAGATAGAAAGCATTACAACCATCCGCCACACTTTCCCACTTTTATAAAATATTGCGTTGCATATTTGTTTTGTGGGCTATGAAAATAGCTATAGTCTTAGTTTTCGGTATGAAACTTTTGGTTTTGAAGCCAAATACGGACAGTTTTTGCAAGTAAAACTATTAGTTTCAAGGCTTGAAACTCTTGGTTTATACAGTGAAAAACTATCATTCCAGCTTGTCGGGTGTCAGCAAGGGTATCTGCATAAAACGGCCGAAACAGACACTTTTCGTACGAAAAGTGTCTGTTTCGGCATAAAGGTGCTGTATTCTGGAGCAGATTTGAGGAGTGATACCCTATTTCCTTTTTCTGATTGCTGTTATATAGGGAACATCTCATTTGAGGAACGGGTCACCGTTCTTGTCTTTGCTCACTACCCAGCGGAAAGCATTAACCAATAGCAGGTTCTGTGTACCGTCGATAAACTCTTCGTCACCATGCCCCATATTCAGGTAAATCATTCTGTAATTCTTGTTGGACCATACGATGGGGAAGTCGCCAAAATTCACTACATCCTTGATACCCAGTGGATAGTTCTTGGGAGATAGGGACAAGAGTACCTCTACGTCCTTGTTCTGGCGGGGGCTGGGAGTCCATTGGTACCATTCGCTGGCGGGAGCCACGAATGATGCAGGCAGATTCTTGGTAACGGGATGTTCTTCGTTGTCGACTTCGACCAATACCGGCTGGGGAGGCCAGTTGTTGCAATAGAACACCCCACCACCAAGAAACTTAACGAACCAGGGCCAATGCGTGTTTTTGTCGTTGTAGGCAGCTGCGTGGAAACCTACCCAACCGCCTCCGTTTTCCATGTATTGCTCAAAAGCATCGCGTTCGGCCTTGGTGTTGGGGGATGTGTTAAGCATGATAATGACATTGTATTCTTTCAGTTTCTCGTATGGGTATTTTGAAAAATCGGTAGTAATATCCAGAACAAAGCCGTCACCGTAATTGAGCTTCTTGAAGAAAGTGGTTGCTTGTTCTGCAAATTGTACGTGTGCTTCTTCCGCATGTTGCGTGTAATAAATCAAGGCCTTGAAGCGAGGAGCTTTGGCATAGTTTGCCGGATAACCTTCGGGGACTTGTGCGTACGTCAGCAGGGTGCAAGCCGTAAACAATAAAATAAACAGATGTTTCATAATTTGTAATTTATAATTTATAAGTTATTAATTCTCCATTATCTAATATTCCGCAATCAGAGACAGCCATTTGCCTGCCGAGGTAATCCATACCTCTTTATAACAGGCATTGTTGGTTTGCGGCCAATAGGGGACATCGTCGTTACCCAGGGTACGGATACCAACGGGCATCTCTCCTGTCATTTCTCCCGAAGAGAAGGTATTCAGTTGCGGATAGTTGTGTCCTTCTCCATAAATCAAGGATTGTCCGAAAGGATTCTTGCCTACGGTCCAGTACAACTGTTCCAGACCGATGTTGAGCAGTTCCTTGTCCTTCAGGAAGTTTCCGCAGATGGCGGCGGACTTTCCGTTGGAAAGATGGATGGCGGTATTGCCGTTGAAAATGTTGAACCACACGGGGAAACGTTTCATGTAGTGCTCTTTGTCCAGTTGTACTCCTCGTTTAATCTGTTCCGTGTACAGTTCCTTGGCATTGGCAGGGGGAAACAGATGGAGGGCGTAGAAGTTGGTGGTATCCTTATATTCCTCTGCATGGTAAACACCGCTTGGAATCATACCGTAGGGATGGGTATACTTCATCATTCCTTTCAGATAGTCTCCATATAGTTGTATGGAATTCACCCATTTAGGGTAATCGGGGTGCTCCTTCTGGGTTTCGCAAAGCATCACCATAGCCTGCATATAGACCTGCTCGCGCGACTGGTGTATGTAATGTACGATGGATTTGCGGGATTTGTCCCGGTAGAAGAATCCGCGTGTCCCGTCTTTGTCTTTCAGCGGTTCCGTGCGCTGGCAGTCGAGGGTGTAGCGGATGTATTCGGCGGCGATGTCCGCATAAGAAGGTTTTCCGGTCAGCTTGTATAATTGGCTTGCCGACCAGGAGATGGTAGCCATATACTGACTTTTCGAAGTGTTGTAACTGTGTTCGTAAGGCTGGACGAACTGGTCGAAGCCATCTTTTTTGAACTTCTCCATAGCAAAAGCGAAATCTTCTTCGGCCACGCGCAATAGGTATTCCTGCAGCATCGGGTCGTTGTCCAGCGTCATGGAGGCGTAAGCTTCGTATCCGGCATAGAGAAAGTTGTCAAATGCCATGTTCTGTACACGTACGGAAGATATGTCGTCCAATGTATTGAACACACCGTCTTGCCAGATAAGCAATCCCATGCTGCTGGCGCGGTAACCATCGCCGTAGCGGTTCTTTAGGATGAACTCTACTCCCCATTCCGCCTCTTCACGCAGGCGGGCGGCGAGGGCTGGGTTGATATTTCTTTGTTTATTATAGGCTTCGAGCAGAGCAAAGGTCACGTCTCCCGTCTGCAAGGTTTGCTGGGACAAGTCTCCTGCATCGTGCCATCCGCCGGAGTAGGAGATGCTGCGTCCGTCATGTCGGGACATGAGGTCTACGTGGCAGGTGGAATGCTTGCCGGGAACCGGATGTCCACAGCGCTGGCAGAAGATGAAGTTCAGCACTTTCCATTGTGAATCTTCCCAAAGTCTTTCTCTAATCCGGAAGGTGGGAGTTAGCGATGTTCCGACCTTCAGCTGATACTCTCCGGGATTATTGAAGGAGGTGAAATCAATAAGGCCAAATTCTCCGAGAGTGGTTTTCTCTTTTCGGATGTCTCCTTCGTAAGCTATTTCTCCGGTTGGGGTAAGCAGTTGGAAGCGCTTTCCGGCGTCTATGGTGAGGTTTGTGTTGATGAGGGCGGTTTTGGGGTGGTTGACGGCATAGCCGGTTGTCGAGTAGGAGATTTTTCCATCGGCAGGTATCCATCCGCTGACTTTCTCAGGGGCTTTCACCGTTTGCAGTTGTAGATTGTCCAGGTAGTAGATAGCTGAATCTCCTGTAGTCCGGTCTTTGCCTTTGAGGGCTGTGCTGAAGGTGATGGATATCACCTTGTCGCGCTGATACTCGTCTATTTCGAGGAAGCATTGGTTCCACTCCTTATTAATAAAGTTAATGAGGTGTGAACCCGAAGGCTGATTATATCCTTTCTTGGCAGGAGTATCTGCATTGCGAAACGTGAGGTTCATGTTGACGATGCGCGCGCCGTCGCAATCGGGATAGATGGAGAATACGATGCGGTTGTACTTCTCCAGATTGGCGCCGTCCAGATGATAGGTAACACTGCTGTTTCCGTAGGTGGCATAGTCTGGGTCGGAAGGAGAGCCGGTCGCCCTTTTCCCGGTGAATGTGGGGAATTGCAGTTTGATGCTGCCTTTGCCGGAAACGGTCTTTTCCGTACTGAAGGACATGCTTCCTGCGCCGGAATGACTCCATCCCTCTGTACCTGCCGAGCGGGTGAGAGGAGCGCTTTGCAAGACCTCCTTTTTCCATCCGTTGGTTTCGAAAGAGTTTTCAATATCCAGGGGGAGGGGTTGATGTATCAGTCCGCTTTCGTGGAGTTGTCGTTCCAGTTTGGGGTCTTGGGTCAGACGTGTCTGACCGTATGCGGCAATACTGCCGAGAGATAAAAGGTATAAAAATAATAATGTCTTTCTCATGTTGATGTCAACCTTTGGTTTCGGTTGCAATGTTAGCCATTATTAGGCAGAAGGAGGTTTGAAAACTGCCATAAAAGCTTTAAAAGCTATCCGAAGTAGAGGAAATATGAATTTCGGTAGATGTATAATCCCTATGATGTACGACTTATAATGCCAAAGAAAATACTAAAATCGTATTTTCATAACAGAAGAAAATTGTAACTTTGCGAAGTTATGTCACAATGTTAACCTATGATGCGTATCTTGATTTTAATAATAATGCTGTTGCCATGTTCGCTTGGTATGTATGCATCTGCAATAGATAGCCTTTTGTCTGTTCTGGATAAGACTATCGTGATGCGTAGACAATACGAGGAAGAAAAAGAACGGTATATTTCTTTGATAAAGGATGAGTTGAAGCAAGGGAGGCTTACTGACATGGAGCGTTATCTGATACAAAATCGTCTTTTTGCCGAATATAATTCTTATATTAGTGATTCTGCATTACATTATATAAATGAAAATATTCTTATTGCCACACGGCTAAATAATAGGCAATGGATAAATAGTTCTATATTAAATAAAGTACATATTCTAAATACTTCGGGCCTTTTTGTTGAAGCAATGGAATTGCTGAAATCGCTTCCTCGTAACACGTTGGAGGGTGAAAATATAGTGGACTATTATGTATGTTTTGAAAACCTATATCTCTATCAGGCAGAGTACGCCACTGATCGGAACTACGTGAACAATTATCTTCGGATAGCAAATTTGTATAGGGATTCTATAATCAGCCTAGTACCGGAAGATACTTATAGATATGTAGTCGTGCATGCACCTCAGCTCATTGACCAGGGAAAAAGTCAGGAGGCTATATGTTTATTGAAGAATTTTTTACCTCGGTTGAAATCCAATACGCGTGAGTATGCAGTAGCTACTTCAATTCTGGCTTTTGCTTATCATGTCGTGGGGAACAAGCAGAAAGAAATGGAAGCACGTATTAGCAGTGCCATTGCTGACATTAGGGCAGTGGTGAAAGAAAATTATTCTTTGTGCGCATTAGCGGAATTACTTTATGGAATGGGCGATTTGGAACGTGCTAATCACTATATCAAGATTAGTATGGAAGATGCTAATTATTATACTACTCGGTTGCGTAGTTCGCAGAATTCCAAGATGCTTCCGCTCATAGATCGTGCTTATCAGCAAGAAAAGGAAATACAGCAACAGCGGCAGAGAATGTTTATTACAGGCATATGTATCCTTTCTGTTTTCCTTCTATTGACAGTACTGTGTGTGCTATGGCAAATGAAAAAATTGTCTTATGCCCGTAAAAAAGTTGTTGCTGCCAATTCCCAATTGAGTATATTGAATAGTGAATTGAAGAAGCTGAACAAGTCTCAACATGAGGCTAATGAACGATTATTGCATACTAATCAGACTCTTACGGAAGCCAATCATATTAAGGAAGAGTATTTGGGACGTTTCCTCAGTTTAAGTTCCTCTTATATAAGTAAGATGGAAGAATATCGCCGCATATTGAACAAGCAGGCTGCTGCCGGTAAACTTGAGGAGTTATATCGTACATTGAAGTCCGACCGTTTCATAAATCAAGAGTTGAAAGAGTTCTATCACAATTTCGATGTATCTTTTCTTAAGATATTCCCTAACTTTGTAGAAGAATTTAATCGTTTGTTGCCAGTTGAAGAACAATTGCATCCTAAAAATGAAGAATTGCTTGTTACCGAACTGCGCATATTTGCACTGATTCGTTTAGGTATTACAGACAGTGCGCGTATTGCAGAATTTTTGCGTTATTCCATAACTACCATCTATACTTATCGTTCCAAGCTAAAAAACAAGTCTCTTTGTAAAGAGGACTTTGAAGAACGAGTGATGAAAATAACTTCTTTTTGATTTTATCCTCCTTTTGAGGCTTTCTTCTGCCTTAAAAAGTTTAGAAATGATTTAGAAATTAGTAGCAATAGCATTTTTGTAATGCGTTGTATTATAGTTGATTGCCTGTTGCAGGACTTTAGATTTTTATCTCAGCCCAAATCGTGCGTTTGTTTTGATAATACATTTGCATCAATCTATTTATTGTTTAACTAATTTCTAATAAGATGAAAAAGAAAAGTCTAAAGAGATGCCTTAAAAAGCGCATGATCCTTTTACTGGGTTTTCTTATGATGACTGGTGTTGCTGTTGCGCAACAACTTCAGGTACAAGGAAAGGTGACCGATGCAACGGGTGAAGGTCTTATCGGTGCAAGTGTATTGGTAAAGGGTACAACTTCGGGGGTGATAACTGACATTGACGGTAACTATGTGTTATTGAATGTCAATCCTGATGCAATACTTATTTTTTCTTATGTAGGTTACCAAACGCAGGAACTGAACGTATCCGGTAGAAACAAGATTGATGTTGTCTTGCATGATGACCAGCAGGTGTTGGAAGAAGTTGTAGTAGTGGGTTACGGTTCATTGAGTAAAAAAGAAGTTTCCAGTTCCATTGTACAAGTGGATAAGAAAAATTTTAATTTGGGGGCTATGAATAACCCGATGGAAATGGTATCGGGAAAAGTCGCGGGCTTGAATGTCAATACGCAGGCAGCTGCCAATCCTAACTCCAGTTCTTCATTACAAGTACGTGGTGCAACATCTGTTTCTGCAAGTAATAGTCCTTTGATTGTCATAGATGGTGTGGCAGGTGGCGATATCCGTAACATCGCTGCACAGGATATTGAATCTATTACGGTATTGAAAGATGCGGGTTCAGCTGCTATTTACGGAACGCGAGGTGCTAATGGTGTGATTTTAGTTACAACGAAACGTGGCTCGGGTGAAGCTGGAAAAACGGTAGTCACATATGACAGTTACATCGCTTTTAATGTAGCCAAGCCCTCTCCGGATATTCTGTCGGCTGATGAATTCCGTCGTTCGAGACGAGGTACAGACTATGGAGCCGACACTGACTGGTATGGACTGATTACTCGTGATGTAGCATACGACACAAACCAATATATATCTATTGATGGTAGCACAAAGAATGGTTTCTATGGTGCTTCCTTCAATTACAAAAGTGCCAATGGACTTGACATCGTGAGTGGTCGTGAAGAATTTGGAGGTCGTTTTTCTATGGAACAGCGTGTACTGGAGAATCGCTTACAATTCAACGGTTCGTTGAGTGCACGTCGTGTAAATGAAACCTGGGGAAATGATGGTTTCTTCGATAGGGCACTCACAATGAATCCTACAATGCCGGTATATAATGCAGACGGTTCGTATTATCAGCCTACTTCTCCTACGGGTGCAACCAATCCGGTTGCGGAGCTTGCTTTGAGAGATAACAACGGCCAGCGTATGTATTTGTTGGGTACGGCTGAGGCTAAACTGAATATTTTGCAGACAGAAAAGCATTTGTTGAATACAACATTAAGTTACTCATTGCATTACAATGACATGAAGCAACAATATTATGCTTCGTCTGCCGGTTCGGAGTCCTATTGGAATGGTTATAAAGGACGTGCGGAAATGAAGTATCAGAAATGGTACACCAATCGATTGGAGTGGTTGGGAAATTATGCACTGAACTTGGGCGACCACAATATTAAGGCTGTAGTGGGCTATACTTATGAGAAGTCTATCTGGGAACAGATTGGTGGTAGTAACAACGACTTCTCTTTTGATAATACGAAATATTGGGATTTGGGCAGTGGCTCTTATCTGAAGGATGGTTTGGCAAGTTTATATAGCGGTCGCTCTGAATCGACACTTATTGGCTTCTTTGGTCGGTTGAACTATAATTGGAAGGATATGCTTT
Source organism: Bacteroides sp. AF25-5LB (assembly GCF_003602965.1). Classification (NCBI taxonomy): domain Bacteria; kingdom Pseudomonadati; phylum Bacteroidota; class Bacteroidia; order Bacteroidales; family Bacteroidaceae; genus Bacteroides; species Bacteroides sp. AF25-5LB. The sequence continues at coordinate 376,396 of NZ_QTMC01000002.1, read as the reverse complement.
TTGCATCGGCTTCGTTGCGCTATGAAGGCTCTTCCAAATTTGGTGCTAACCAAAAGTGGGGGTACTTCCCAGCAGCTTCTTTGGCTTGGGAAATGATGGAGATGGGCTTTATGAAGAATACCCGGAAAGTGTTGACCAGTTTGAAACCGCGTGTTTCTTTCGGAATTACCGGTCGTTCGGATTTTGATGCTTATAAATCACTTTCTACTTACAATACCAATGGTAGTTATCTCTTTGACGGGCGTTGGGTAACGGGCTATGCTCCCTCTAGTAATGCTAATCCGGATTTGGCTTGGGAAAAGAGCGTTGCGATTAATCTGGGTGTTGATTTTGTTCTATGGAATCGTTTACGTGGTTCAGTGGAGTATTTTGACCGTAGTTCTAAAGACTTGCTTTATACGTACACGGCACCTCAACCGCCTTTTGTCTATTCCACTATTTTGGTTAACGTTGGAACAACGAAAAATACCGGTATAGAAGTATCTTTGGATGGTGATATCCTTACTAAAACAGCAGTGAAGTGGACGAGCGGAATCAATTATTCTTATGGGAAGACTAAGTTGACCAAACTTTCTAACGATATTTACAAGGCATCTTATCTCGACCTTTACTTAAAACCGGGTACTGGTTCCAGCGAATATTTCTTCCGTGTGCAGGAAGGGGGAGAGATAGGGCAGTTCTACGGTTATGAATATGCAGGTGTTGACGAAAATGGCAATATGCTTATTTTGAATGATAAAGATGAGCAAATACCGATTTCTCAGGCTGATGCCAAGTATAAACGTTATATTGGCAATGGTGCTCCCAAGCACTTCTTGTCTTGGAGTAACAACCTGACTTGGAGAAATTTTGATTTGAGTGTATTCTTCCGCGGTACATTCGGTTTTGATGTATTCAATATGCGTAAATATGGTATGGGGCTTCAGGGATGTGGTACAGATAATGTTCTTCGCTCTGCGTATCTGGAAGATAAGAATATCCGTACCGGTGGTGGAGTAATATCTTCCTATTTCCTGGAGGATGGTAGCTTCATAAAACTGGAAAATGTAACCTTGGGATATAATTTTACTCCTAAGAACCGTAAGTTACTGGATAATATGCGCATATATCTGTCTGCCAAGAATCTGTTTACCTTGACCGGATATTCTGGTAATGACCCTTCAATTATAGACGTGAATGGTATCCAGCCGGGAGTAGATAGTAATAGTGCTTATCCTACAGCAACTCAATTGAGTTTAGGTGTGACTCTTCGCTTCAAATAAATGAGAAACAAATTATTAAAAATATGAAAGATATGAAATATATAAAATGTCGTTGGTTATTGGCGATGATTATGTCATGTTCACTTTTCTCTTGTACTAATTTGGACGAGGAAGTGTTCGATCGTGTGGATGCCGGAATTTATTATCAAGATGAGACGAGTGTTCAGGGGGCAGTGGCAGCCATCTATTCGAAAGCTGCATATAGTTATTTGGAATACTTCTGGTATTTGCAGGAGTTTTCTGCCGACCAGGTGGCATGGCGCAGTTGGAACGGTGGACTTTGGGGATGGGATGAGGCATTGAAGTTTGCTTTGTCTTCACATACCTGGACGTCAGAATCAACCATTATTCGCCAAACTTGGGAGAATGCGTGGACCACTATTGGGCTTTGCAATACGCTTATTACAGATTTGCAGGCAATCAGCCCCGCATCTATACGCATGACTGAGGATGCTTTGAATAGTTATATTGCCGAAGTACGTACCCTGCGTGCTTGGGCATACTACAATATCTTTGAGATTTGGGGTGGAGCACTTCCCTTGAACATTTCTTCGGGTGCGGAAATCCCTGGTTCTGCAGATACTGATTTTGATAAGGGGTGCAAGATTATCTACGATTTTATCAGTCAGGAATTAGATGAGTCAGTTACAGATCTTATGAAAGAAGATGGTTCTGGAAAGACTCGCAACCGCATGAACCAAGCTGCCAATCGTATGATTAAGATGCGCTTGTTGCTGAATTCTGAGGTGTTTATCAAACAAAACAGTTATAATGAGTGTGCCACTCTTTGCCAAAAAATTCTGAATGGCGATTATGGTACTTACAGCATTACCGATGACTATCGCGATATTTATTCGATAAACAATGTAGAATGTCCGGAAGTTGTAATGGCATTGGCGATGGAAGTCGGTCAGGTCAATACCGGTTGGATGCGTAACATGCCTTTCATGCCTTACAATTGTTGGGATTACTTTGGAGGTACATACAGCCAGAGCGGATGGAATTGTGTATGCTTGGCACCTTCATGGGATAATTCTGGAAATGTACAGCCGTATGGTGGTACTGACAATCCTAAGAGCTTTCTTACTGACTACGGTGATAAGTTAGGAGCAGTTTATGAACGTTTCCACGATAAAGATATCCGTAAGCAGAACTATGTGTATAATGAAACAACAGGAAACTATCAAGGCATTTTTTTGAAAGGGGCTATTAAAGCCAACTATGGTAAGGGTGCGGCTTTGAAAGCAGATGCCGACCGTGACGGTCAGGATTTGGTTTATGTGGATCAGGTGGGTACATTCCTTAATTTAGGACGTAATCTGGAGACTGTCATGTCACCTCGCTGGGGTGAAACGAATTCAGGTGTCCGTTTGGTAAGATATCCGGTTTATCCGGAGAGTGCAGGCATTGATTTCCAAAACATCGATGAGGTGGAATTCCGTTTGAGTGAAGTGGTCTATACTCTTGCTGAATGTAAAATGCGTGCAGGTGATACGGAAGGTGCTAAAGAACTGGTATATAGAGTTAAAACACGCTATTTTACAGATAAATCGGCTCTCGAGCAGCCCGGTCCTGGTTTTACATCCTTTGATATGGATTGGATGTTGAGTGAATGGGGACTTGAATTCTTGGGAGAGGGGCGTCGTCGTCGTACAGACTTGCGTCGTTTCGATAAGTTTACGCAAGGGCAATGGTGGTTCTTTGGCCGTGCCACGGACGACGGTTTAAGCTATCCGGCTAAACGTGACCGCAAATACGAGTGGTATCCCTTGCCCCAGTCTGCCCTTATGGTAAATCCGGGACTGGTACAGAATCCTAATTATTAATCATCCTATAATAATAGTAACAATGAAAAAATATATATGTAATCCGCTATGGCTTTTGTTGCTTTTTGTAGCTTTCATCAGTAGTTGTGACAAGGAGGAAATTGTGTTTGACCATGAGTTGCCGCAATTTGAACTTCGTAGCGATGCTATCTTGCTGGAGGTGATTATGCCCCAAGGAACTGGTGCCGATGAAATAATTTATATTGCAGGCGATTTCAATGGAGGTCAGGATGCTGCTTCCGGAGACCTTAAGTGGCAGATGGAGAAAGCTGCAAACAATGATGTTAAATGGGGCATATACCTCTATCCGGAAGATTTTGTTAATGGAAAGACACTTGCCGATGGCTTTTATTTCGTTTCTAAGACACAAGGTATAGAGCGTACTTTGCAGAATGGGGATGCTTTACATCAAATTTCGGCTAAGGTAGGTACTCGCACTGATATAACGGTAACCCGCTGGAATGCTTATTTTGAGGAGCCGGAAGACCCAAGTGAAGTGATTCATGACGGTTATGCTGTGTTCGTGATGGACAATACAGGTTGGGATGCACTGACACTTTATGCGTGGGGAAATGATTTGCCGGAACTTTTTGGAGGTTGGCCCGGTATTTCACCTACTGGTAGCGTTGAGATAAAAGGAATTACCTATAAATACTTCGATACAGGTGAAGCAAATAAGGGATTGGTTTACAATTTGATATTTAACGATAATGGAGTAGGTTCACAATTTGATGGACCACAGAACTTTACTCTTGACCGTGACATATATTTGGAAATCACAGAAAGCGGTTGGACGGAAATAGATCCGGATGCAGTGGTTATCCATGATGGTTATGCCATATTTATTGAAGACCAGTCCGGATGGGCAGAAACAACCATATATGCGTGGGGAAATGATATACCGGAACTCTTTGGCAGTTGGCCAGGAATATTACCAACCGGTAGTGTTGAGATAAAAGGTGTCACGTATAATTATTACGATACAGGTGAAGCAAATAAGGGATTGACTTACAATCTGATAATGAATAATAACAATGGAGGCTCACAATTTGACCTCGCAGCAGTGACGCTTGATCGAGATTATTATTTCCGTATTACGGACATAGCTGGTGAGGAGATTGACCCTAACAATCCGGACGGAGACTCTGAACCGGAATCTGAAGCGGCTTTTGTTTCTAATCAGAATAATTTCTTGAAATGAGTTTTGTATAGTAATGAAGATGTTAAATGACCTATTGGTGGAATGAGATTGGGGATAGGATATCTCTTTTCAATCTTGCGGATATATGTCCCAAGGCTTGGTTTTTCTATCCCAAGTCTTGGGATAGAAAAACCAAGCCTTGGGAAGAAGTTATCTCTTAGCTCTTTTGTTTTTTAGTATTGGCTTCCGGGATTTTTAGTATTAAGTCTTAGTATCTTTTCTGCCAATGCCCATCACTGGAGAGTTTGGATGCTCCTTTTGCAGATATCAGTTCCGCCAATGAGTATAAGTATAGATAAAAAGTAGAAATATGAAAAAAGTAATAATTGCGACACTGCTCTTTACGATGCTACATTCTTGTATGGGGTGTAGTGATAGTCAGAGTGACATGGAACCGATTCCCGTCCCACAGGAAGAATACATGGCTTCGGATATGGTGATTTATGAGGCAAATCCCCGCATTTTTGCCGAAGAAAATGCGTTCTCTGCCATCAAAGCAGAGCTTGACCGTATTCAAAGCCTGGGAACTACCGTGCTTTGGCTGATGCCTGTAAATGAGCCGGGAGTACTGAAAAGTGTGAATTCACCTTATTGTATAAAGGATTATAAAAAGCTGAATACACGTTACGGAACAAAAAAAGACTTGAAAGAACTGGTAGATGCTGCCCATGCCAAAGGAATGAAAGTGATTCTTGACTGGGTTGCCAACCATACTTCGTGGGACAATGCTTGGGTGACTGAGCATCCGGATTGGTATACACAGGATGCAAATGGCAATGTGGTACAACCTCAAGAACAGCCTTGGGCGGATGTTGCTGACTTGAATTTTGACAACGAAACCATGCAGCAAGCCATGATTGATGCCATGAAGTATTGGGTAACAGAAATTGGTATTGATGGATACCGTTGTGATTATGCCGAGGGGGTACCAGATGCTTTCTGGAAGAAAGCAATCGCCGAGCTCCGTACACTTGACAATAATTTGCTGATGCTTGCCGAAGGCGGAAAAACGTCTTTAATGAACAATGGTTTCAATCTGCTCTACGGCTGGAACTTCCATAGTAAACTGAAAGACTATTATGCCGGTAAATGCTCACTTACTGACCTTTATGCTATGAATACTTCCGAATTGGAGGGAATGCCGAAGGGTACGTTACGGTTACGCTATTCTACTAATCATGACCAGGCAAGTGAGGCTTCACCGATAGAATGTTATGGCGGTGAGCGTGGTGCCATGTCTGCTTTTGTATTGACGACTATGCTCGAGGGGATACCTCTTATTTATAGTTCGCAGGAAGTAGCCTATCCGCGGTCACTTAACTTTTTCAATTACGGAGTTATAGACTTGAAGTCCAATGAAGTCTTTGCGCAAGAGATGGCAGAAATCATCAGAGCCTATAAAGCTACGAGCAGTGTACGTGGTGGTGAACTGGAAGTTTATACTACCGGAGATGTCGCTTCATTTTATCGGGCAGCAGGCAGTCATGGCATGTTGGTCATGGTGAATACTGCCAATGAGTCTGTACAAGTGAAAGTACCTATGGAGCATGCTGGCAAGACCATGACCGATGTGATTGCCGGTGTGGATGTGGAGTTGCCTACAGTAATGACGATGGAACCTTATCAATATTTTATATATCAACAATAACGGATGTATATGAAACATGTATTATTAACAGTTGTATTTCTGGGAATTGCTTGTGTGGCGATGGCACACGAATTGTCATCTCCCAATGGGAATCTGAAACTCAATGTTGTGCTTGATTCCGAGGGGGGGCCGGTCTATAGCTTATATTACAAAGGAGAGCCGGTTGTAGAACCTTCTGCCTTGGGAATACTTATGGAAGAAGCGGATTTGTCAAATGGCTTCCGGATTCTTGATGCAACAAATTCTACTTTTGATGAAACTTGGATGCCTGTATGGGGAGAGTATGAAAAAGTCCGTAACCATTACAATGAACTTACTGTCACTCTCTCACAACCGGCAAAGCACGACCGTATGATGATTGTACGTTTTCGATTGTTTGACGATGGACTCGGATTCCGTTATGAGTTGCCGGAGCAGAAAACCATGAATTATCTGACGGTAAAAGACGAACTGACGGAATTCAATCTGACCGGTAATCATACACTCTATTGCATTCCCGGTGATTATGATACGAATGAGTTTGCCTATACTACTGCGGCCATTTCCGAAGTGCGCGAAGCTATGGAACGTAATCTACGTAAAAAAGGATATGAAGCTAAAGCGACTTCATTCACAGTACAAACACCCCTTATGATAAAGACTACCGAAGGACTTTATATCAATATTCATGAAGCTGCCTTGGTAGATTATTCTGCCATGTTGCTGAATGTGGATGATAAAGAGTTTAACTTTTCTGCTCATCTTACTCCCGATAAATTAGGAAAGAAAGGATATCTGCAATTACCGTTGCATACCCCGTGGCGTACAATTATGGTTAGTGACGATGCACGTAGCATCCTTGCTTCTCAGTTGATTCTTAATCTGAATGAACCTTGTAAGCTGGAAGATACTTCTTGGATTAAGCCACAGAAATTTATCGGTGTCTGGTGGGAGATGTTTACTGGTGGAGGAGGTACATGGGCATATAGCGACTATTATAAGGCTAAACCCGGCATAACCGACTATTCAAAGTTAACTCCTAATGGACATCATCCGGCCAATACTGAACATGTGAAAGAGTACATAGACTTTGCGGCGGAGAATGGTATTGATGCGGTATTGGTTGAGGGCTGGAATGAAGGTTGGGAAGATTGGGCATCCTATCGTAAGGATCGTCAGTTCCTTTTTGACAAACCTTATCCGGACTTTGATGTTGCGGTACTACATGCCTATGCCAAATCAAAGGGAGTAAAGATTATCATGCATCATGAGACGGCTGCTAATGCTGCCGACTATGAGCGGCAGCTGGATGTAGCCTTTCAATTTATGGTAGATAATGGCTATAATTCTGTAAAGACCGGATATGTGGGCTCAATCATTCCCCGTAGTGAATATCATTCCTCACAATGGATGAACAATCATTATATACATGTGGTGAAGCGTGCTGCTGATTATAAGATTATGGTAGATAGTCACGAGGCTGTTCGTCCCACCGGCTTGTGCCGTACCTGGCCCAACTGGGTAGCGCAAGAATCTGCCCGTGGTGGTGAGTTTGAATCTATGGGGGGCAATGATCCGGATCATACTTGTATCTTGCCGTTTACTCGGTTGAAGGGTGGTCCGATGGATTACACTCCTGGTATTTTCCAGACAAAACTTTCGTATTATAATGGTTCGAAACCTAAAGGTCAGGCGGGTACTACATTGGTAAAACAATTGGCTCTATATGTAACGATGCCCTCTCCGTTACAGATGGCAGCAGACCTGCCGGATAATTATCGCCGTTTTCCCGATGCGTTTCAATTTATTAAGGATGTAGCGGTGGATTGGAGCAATTCTTGGTATCTGGAAGCCGAACCGGGTGATTATATCACAGTGGCTCGTCAAGCCAAAGGAAAACAAGAGTGGTATGTAGGTGCTATTACCGACGAACATCCTCGTACGGCAACTATTCCTTTCTCTTTCTTACCCGAAGGAAGGAAATATATTGTTACCGTTTATGCAGATGGTCGGGATGCAGACTGGAAAGATAATCCGCAGAGCTATGACATCCGTCGTGGCATAGTAACGTCAAAGAGTGTGCTGCGTCAACCTCTGGCAAGTAGTGGAGGGGTGGCTATCAGTGTTCGAGAAGCAACAAAAGAAGAGGTAAAAGGATTGAAGAAATTATGAAGCTTGTCCGTACATAGTAATTATTATGTTGCGGATTTAATACAAGCATTTAAGAATTAAAGTTAGCAATTGGAAAGGCATAGTCCGTGAGGATTGTGTCTTTTTTCGTAAATTATTCGTCATTTCTTATTTTCTTTATTATAATTTTTTCTATATTTATGCCGTTATGGCGAATTGTTGACAGAATAGGAAAAGAATAGACCATTTAGGTATGAATAGAGAATGCCGGGGATTTGACATTTTATCATTCTTTAATCAAAATATAACCGTAAAATTTAGCTGTTTTGAAAAGTTTTCTTATATTTGCGGTGTTATTCATTGACATTTTGTTTGAATAGCGTGAAGTCAACAAGGTAATAACCTTTAAAACGTAATATTATGAATATCGAACGTATCATGGCCTCTTTAGAGGCAAAGCACCCCGGCGAGTCTGAGTATCTTCAAGCCGTAAAGGAAGTTCTTCTTTCCATCGAAGATATCTATAACCAACATCCTGAGTTCGAGAAAGCGAAAATTATAGAACGTCTGGTTGAACCTGACCGTATCTTTACTTTCCGTGTAACGTGGGTGGATGATAAGGGTGAAGTTCAGACGAACCTCGGCTATCGTGTGCAGTTCAACAATGCCATTGGCCCGTACAAAGGCGGTATTCGTTTCCATGCTTCCGTAAATCTTTCTATCCTCAAATTCCTGGGATTTGAGCAGACTTTCAAGAATGCTTTGACTACATTGCCTATGGGCGGTGGTAAGGGTGGTTCCGACTTCTCTCCGCGCGGAAAGAGCGATGCTGAAATCATGCGTTTCTGTCAGGCCTTCATGCTGGAATTGTGGCGTCACCTCGGTCCGGATATGGATGTTCCTGCCGGTGATATCGGTGTAGGCGGTCGCGAAGTGGGCTATATGTTCGGTATGTATAAGAAGTTGACTCGCGAATTTACGGGCACATTTACCGGTAAAGGATTGGAATTTGGCGGTTCGCTGATTCGTCCCGAAGCAACAGGATTCGGCGGCTTGTATTTCGTAAACCAAATGTTACAAACAAAAGGCATTGACATCAAGGGCAAGACCGTGGCTATCTCCGGTTTTGGAAATGTGGCTTGGGGTGCTGCTACCAAGGCTACCGAATTGGGTGCCAAGGTGGTTACCATCTCCGGTCCCGACGGTTACATCTACGACCCGAACGGTATCAGTGGCGAAAAGATAGATTATATGCTGGAACTCCGGTCATCGGGCAACGATATCGTAGCACCGTATGCCGACGAATTCCCCGGCTCTACTTTCGTAGCAGGCAAACGCCCGTGGGAAGTGAAAGCGGACATCGCTCTGCCTTGCGCTACCCAGAACGAGCTGAACGGCGAAGATGCACAACACCTCATTGACAACAAGGTGACATGTGTAGGCGAAATCTCCAATATGGGATGTACGCCCGAAGCTATCGACCTTTTTATTGAAAATAAGATTATGTATGCACCGGGTAAGGCTGTCAATGCAGGTGGTGTGGCTACCAGCGGACTGGAAATGTCGCAGAACGCCATGCACCTCAGCTGGAGTGCAGCCGAAGTGGATGAAAAACTCCACGCCATCATGCACGGAATTCATGCTCAATGCGTAAAATATGGGACAGAACCTGATGGCTACATCAACTACGTGAAGGGAGCGAATATCGCCGGCTTCATGAAGGTGGCTCATGCCATGATGGGTCAGGGAATTATCTAAGAGAGAAACTTTGTTTAGTTGTATTTGTATTTGTGGTTTGTGCTGCCCTACGCCTGTGAAGGTATGGGGCAGTACTTTTTTATTCTCAATTAAAAAAGTTGTATCTTTGTATCCGAGAAACCATAAATGACAAAGAGATGTTACTACCTGAATTGAAACTGAGACGTGATAAAATACGCTCTCTCATGGCTCAACAAGAGATTGATGCCGCTCTTATCGCTTGCAATGTAAATTTAATCTATACGTACGGACGTGTCGTCAGCGGTTACTTGTATCTGCCGTTGAATGCTCCCGCTCGTTTATTCATCAAACGTCCCAACAATATTGAAGGGGAACATATTCATCCTATCCGTAAACCGGAACAACTGCCTGACTTACTAAAGGAATGTGGTTTGCCCATACCTGCGAGGTTGATGCTGGAGGGGGATGAGTTGTCTTTTACGGAATATAACCGTTTGGCTGCGTGTTTCCCTGAAACGGAGGTGCTTCCTTGTGGTACGGCACTTATCCGGAAGGCCCGAAGTGTCAAGACTGAAATAGAGATTGAGATGTTCCGCCGTTCCGGCATTGCACATGCTAAAGCTTACGAACAAATACCCTCGGTTTATAGACCAGGAATGACAGACCGCCAGTTATCCATCGAAATAGAGCGCCTGATGCGTTTGGAAGGTTGTCTGGGTATTTTCCGTACCTTCGGACAAAGTATGGAGATTTTTATGGGAAGTCTGCTGGCAGGAGATAATGCTACTGCGCCTGCCCCCTATGATTTTGCTCTGGGAGGCGAGGGACTTGATCCGTCACTGCCTATCAGTGTGAACGGTGCACTGTTGCAGCCCGGCCAGAGCTTTATGGTCGATATGGGGGGTAACTTCTATGGCTATATGGGAGACATGAGCCGTGTATTCTCTATCGGAAAGTTGCCGGAAAAGGCATATGTTGCCCATCAGGTTTGCCTGGACATACAAGAGGCTGTTGTAGAAAAAGCGAAACCGGGTGCTGTTTGTGAGGACCTTTACAATCTCGCTATCGATATTGTCACCAAAGCGGGCTTTGCCGACAACTTTATGGGAGCCACTCAAAAAGCCAAGTTTATCGGTCATGGCATCGGACTGGAAATCAATGAAATGCCGGTGCTGGCTCCACGCATGAAGCAGGAGCTGGAACCGGGCATGGTCTTTGCTTTGGAACCGAAGATTGTTTTGCCAGGCATTGGTCCCGTCGGTATCGAAAACTCTTGGGTTGTAACAGCGGAAGGAGTGGAGAAACTGACGTTGTGTAAGGAAGAGATTGTGGAACTTTGAAAATTGATAATGGATAATGGAAAATTGCCATGCGGTTTCAATAAATACGCTGCACTGTTTATTTTTCCATTATCCATTTTCAATTATTTTACCCTTCTGTTAAGCTGATTATTCGCTTTCGAAGGTTTGGATTTACCAATCCGTTTTCCGGTTGGCTTGGCCTTGTTGCTCCGTTTGGGCTTTATGCCGGAATGGTTACTCGCCTTCATAATATTCACATAAGTAGTAGCGGGCTATAAAGTCCCAATATTGATGCAGTGTTTCTTTTCCTTTCAAGAAGGGAAGTTCCACATCGGGTAGAATTCCTTTGGTCATTCCGTATTTCAGCAGGTCGAACGGACACTCTCCGGGTTGGCAGAACATCTTGTAACCCTCTGCAGCAGCGCGTTTGGCATCGTACATCGGGTTATGTTCTTCACAGAAATAGGCGGCCACGTTGTGGGCTACGAGCATACCTTTGGCGTTGGCATAAATCACGAACTCTTTTTGGTATTCCAGGTCGGGCAATAATGCGGACCGTTTGTTTTCCCATCCCAAGACATCGACAAAGAAAGTGCAAAGCTCCTTGTAATCGGTGAAGTATAGCAGCGGTTTCCCCTGGCTGTATTCCAGACAGCGGGCGGCATCTTTGCTCAGTTTGGTTTCCGGAGTGACTTCCGGCAGCGGAGTAATGGGCATATCCAGTAAATCAAGTCCCATTACCCAAAGGAAGGAAGATTCTCCCTCGCTGATGGGAGCTTCTTCGAAACGTGCATCCATCAGTTCATAGGCGCTTTGGCTTAATGCAAGCAGGTCTTTGTCATAAGGACTGAACAAGGTGTATTCCTTGTCAAAAATACTAAATTGTGATTTCAATGTCCACAGTACGAATGCAATGTCTTCCTGATTTATTTCATCGGGCGTATAATCGTCACCCAGTGGATAGAACGGCAGGTAAGTTCCGTATACTCCTTGAAAGGCTTCGGAGAAAAGTTTCCAGCCTCCGCTTTGGGCAATGGCATCTTGAAAGTACATGCCGAGGGAGATGGCTGCGTCAATTTGGGTACGCAGGTCTTCCTTGTTGAACAAGGGAGAGGTCTTGACGAGGGGCAGGATGCTTGTGGCAAAGTCGAGGTACCATTTGTCCGTTGGCAGTACGTGGGTGCGTTCATTGGCCCCCAACCAATATTGCATGTTGATTGTTGTCATGATTTGTTTGTTTTAGATAAATATTATAGTCTTTTTAATGCCAATTTGATGACTTGTTCCACCGGTGCGCTTGGTTCTTCCTTCAAAATGGCAAGCACTACTTTTTGTGAGGGGGCTTGTGCAAAGCCCAGCATGGTAAGGGCGGCTACGGCTTCTTCTTGTACTTGTGCGTTGGCTGCCGATACCAGTGTACCTATGGTCCCTGCGTTGCCGGCTACAACGCTGCCGGTCTTGATTTTGTCTTTTAAATCCACAATTATCCGTTGGGCTGTTTTCAGCCCGATACCCTTGACTGTTTTCAGTAGAGTGGCGTTTTCCGTGCTGATGACATTTATCAGTTCGGATGGCGAGAGTGCCGAGAGAATCATGCGAGCTGTATTTCCGCCGATGCCTGAAACGGAGATGAGCAACAGGAATAGTTCGCGTTCCTGCTTGTCAGCGAACCCGTAGAGGACATAGGCGTCTTCACGGATAGCTTCATATATATATAGTTTGCATTCTTTCTTGCCCTGGATGGCGGCATACGTATTCAATGAAATATTGACGCCGTATCCCAGTCCGTTGCAGTCTATTATTGCGGTTGCCGGACTTAGTTCGGCAATTCCGCCTCTGATGTATTCTATCATAATTCTTTTGCTTGTTGGCCCCAAATGTGCCTTGCGTACATATCATCTGCGAATGTATGAATTATTATTGGACTTTCACTCACTAAAAAAAGAAAAACTGTGTGAAACAGCAGGGAGTTCTGCCGATATAATAAATTAAAATGCTTACTTTTGCGCCGATAAAGTAGAAAACTGATAAATAAATTCATAAAAAGAATGAAAAAAGTAAGAGCGGCCATCGTTGGCTATGGTAATATCGGGCATTATGTGCTCGAAGCCCTGCAAGCAGCTCCCGATTTCGAAATTGCCGGTGTAGTACGCCGTGCCGGAGCTGAAAACTGTCCTGCGGAACTGAGTGCATATCCCGTTGTGAAGAATATCAAGGAACTGAAAGGCGTGGATGTTGCTATCCTTTGTACGCCTACCCGCAAAGTGGAAGAGTATGCAAAGGAGATCCTTGCTTTAGGCATTCATACTGTGGACAGTTTCGATATCCATACGGGTATCACTGCCTTGCGCCGCACACTGGATGCAGAGGCTAAAAAGCATAATACGGTATCCATCATTTCTGCCGGCTGGGATCCGGGTAGTGACTCCATTGTCCGCACTATGCTGGAAGCCATTGCTCCGAAAGGCATTACCTATACTAATTTTGGTCCGGGTATGAGCATGGGACACACCGTGGCTGTAAAGGCCATCGAAGGTGTGAAAGCCGCTCTTTCCATGACTATTCCTACAGGAACCGGCATTCACCGTCGTATGGTGTACATTGAGTTGAAGGATGGTTACGAATTTGATAAGGTGGCTGCAGCCATCAAAGCCGACCCGTACTTCGTGAATGACGAAACACATGTAAAATTGGTTCCGAGTGTGGATGCACTGCTCGATATGGGGCATGGGGTAAACTTGACCCGTAAGGGTGTGTCCGGCAAGACGCAGAACCAGCTATTTGAGTTCAACATGCGTATCAACAATCCTGCCCTCACGGCACAAGTGCTGGTATGTGTGGCGCGTGCCGCTATGCGTCAGCAGCCGGGTTGCTATACAATGGTTGAAGTTCCGGTAATAGACCTGCTTCCGGGCGATAGAGAAGAGTGGATCGGCCATTTGGTATAAGACACAGAAAAAACAGATGATGTGTTTGGCTCAAACGCATCGTCTGCTTGCCCCGAACACATCATCTGTTTGATGTAAATGCATCATCCGTTCTACTGCGAATGGATGATGCGTTTTTTTATGTCTTGTTCTTTAAAAGAAATACCTCAGTATATCATTGAAGTTTGCCCAAATCAGCAAACCGAACAAGAGGAACATGCCCACCATCTGCGCACGTTCCATAAACTTGTCGCTGGGCTTGCGGCGTGCAATGATTTCGTAAATGAGGAATAACACGTGTCCACCGTCCAGTGCAGGGATGGGCAGAATATTCATAAAGGCAAGGATGATGGAGAGGAATGCCGTCATGTACCAGAACTGGTGCCAGTCCCACGTGGCGGGGAAAATACTGCCGATGGTTCCGAAACCTCCGAGTTGCTTGGCTCCTTCCTTGGAGAAAAGATATTTCATCTGGCCTACGTAGCCTTTCAGAGTCTTTACCCCCAAAGATACGCCGGCAGGGAAAGAGGAAAGGAAACTGTATTCCTTGCGGACAACGGGCAGCAGTTTGTCGGTTGCCGTACGTGCTGCTACGCCTATTTCATAGTCGGCATTGGTCATCATGCTCAAGGTGTCTGTCACACCGTTACGGACGTATGTCAAGGTTACCTCATGGGATGCGTTGGCTTTCTTGCGCTTCAGCATCTCTTCTTTGAAGTCGTAGTAGGCTATTGACTTTCCATCCAAGTGGGTGATGCTGTCACCTACTTGCAGACCGGCGGAAGCGGCAGGGTATCCTACAATCAGGCTGTCGACTACATAAGGGAAACGGAAACTGGCGAAACGCACGCTGTCTGCCAGCAAGCGGTTCATCATGTCTTCGGGGATGTAGACTGAAGCAGCTTCCCCGTCACGCAATACGCTTACCTGGCGGGCATCGACAATACTGGTCAGCAGGTCGCCGTCATAGCGTTCGAATGGTACCCCGTCGGCAGATATTAGGATATCGCCGTCGCGGAAGCCTATGGCTTTGGCTGTTTCGTTAAAATCCATACCCAATGGGGCTTTTTGTACTGGTATATATTCGTCGCCCCAAGTAAAAAGTATCATGGAATAGATGAACAATGCGAGCAGGAAGTTGAACAATACACCGCCTACCATAATTAGCAGGCGCTGCCATGCCGGCTTGGCACGGAACTCCCATGGCTGCATGGGTTGCTTCATCTGTTCGGTATCCATAGATTCGTCTATCATACCTGCTATTTTTACATAACCACCTAAGGGTAGCCACCCGATACCATATTCCGTGTCACTGTGTTTGGGCTTGAACTTGAATAATGTGAACCAAGGGTCAAAGAATAAGCAGAACTTTTCTACCCGCGTCTTGAACAGACGCGCAAAAAGGAAGTGCCCCCCCTCATGAACAATAACGAGCAACGAGAGGCTCATAATGAGTTGCAGGGCACGAATCAAGAATGTTTCCATCTAATTATTTGCTGTTTTACGATTTTTATAATTTTCGCAAAGGTACGTTTTCTTATTTAACGTATCAAATGAGTAGATGTTTTTTATAATTCTTTTCATTCCGGTGTATCTATCAAATCAGCTCTTCTGCTATCCGTCGGGCTTCGGCATCCGTAGCCACATAGTCTTCATAGGTGGGCTTCTGTAAGTAGGATACGCGCGACATGGTCTTTTCTATTACTTCACTCATGCCAAGGAACGAAATTTTGTCCTGCAGGAAGGCAGCTACCACCACTTCATTGGCGGCATTGACAATGCAAGGCATATTGCCTGCACGATGTAGCGCTTCGTAGGCCAGGGCGAGGTTACGGAAACGGGTGGTGTCCGGTTGCTCGAACGTCAGTTCCGTGCACAGCTTGAAGTCCAGGCGCGGGAAAGAGGCTTTCAACCGGTCGGGATAGGAGAAGGCATATTGGATGGGCAGGCGCATGTCCGGCATTCCCAGTTGTGCTTTCACGGCACCGTCCTCAAACTGTACCATGGAGTGGATGACGGATTGCGGGTGTACCACGACTTCTATCTGGTCGGGACGTACACCGAACAGCCATTTGGCTTCGATTACCTCGAACCCTTTGTTCATCATGGAAGCAGAGTCTATCGTGATTTTGGCGCCCATGTCCCAGTTGGGGTGTTTCAGTGCTTGCGCTTTGGTGACGGTTGTTAGTTGCTCCATAGTGCAGGTGCGGAACGGACCTCCGGAGGCAGTCAGTATCACTTTTTCTATTTGGTTGCCTATCTCACCGGCCAGGCACTGGAAAACGGCGGAGTGCTCGGAGTCGACGGGTAGGATGGGGACACCGCTGAAGCGTGCCAGGTCATTGATGAGCTCTCCCGCCACCACCAGCGTCTCTTTGTTGGCAAGGGCTATCGGCTTACGGGCTCGGATGGCATTCATGGTGGGCTTCAGCCCTGCATATCCCACCATGGCGGTCAATACCATAT
Organism: Bacteroides sp. AF25-5LB; assembly: GCF_003602965.1. Lineage (NCBI taxonomy): Bacteria > Pseudomonadati > Bacteroidota > Bacteroidia > Bacteroidales > Bacteroidaceae > Bacteroides > Bacteroides sp. AF25-5LB. Next base: position 359,937 of record NZ_QTMC01000002.1, on the reverse strand, counting down.
CAATGGGATTTTCGGTCACAATCTGGCAGAGGGCATCTGCGCCGGCATATACCTTGATAGGTAGGTCGGCAAGCGCTTCTTTCAGTTGCGTGTATTTCGATTCGTTGGCTATTACCACTGCCTCAGGCTTGAATCTGCGTGCCTGGGCTATGAGTTCCTCTACGCGGTTATTGGCGGTCAATACGTATGCTTCGTACTGGTCGGGATGTTCTTCGATGACCTGCAACGCTTGTGTACCGATGGAACCGGTAGAACCGAGTATGGCAATCTGTTTCATTTACTATTATGCTATTTACAATTTACTATTTGGAGACTAAAATACGATGTAAAGCTCGGGATTTACGGCCCTGCCCTTATGCCACAGCTCGAAGTGAAGGTGGGGACCGGTGGACAGCTCGCCGGTGTTTCCTACCAGTGCGATGGCTTCACCCCCTTTCACCGCATCGCCTTCCCGTTTCAGCAGAGAGCCGCAATGCTTGTAGACTGACACGAAGTCCTGGTTGTGCTGTATTTCTATCAGATAACCCGTCTCGGCAGTGTAGGTACTCAGTATGACGGTACCGTCTAAGGTGGCCAATACGCTTTCGCCCGGATTGGCGGCAATGTCCGTGCCGAAGTGTTTTGTTTCGGCATTGAAGGGAGATGAAATCATGCCGCGTGTGGGGCGGTAGAAAATCAGTCCGTCTATTTCGGGGCGAGCGGTGATGCTCGTCAGGTTGTACTTTTCTGTCTCCTCGTACTGTTTGCGGAATTCGGCTTCCCGTTGTGTACGTTCCATGAGCGAATCTTCGCGCAGGTGGGTCAACGAGTCGATGGAATGTATGGTATCTGCCTTTATCTTGCCCTGGAAGATGTCCTGGATATTCATGATATAGAGGTTCTGTCTGTTCACCAGTTGCTGGAGGGAATCTACGCGCAAGGCATTCTCCACTACCTGGGCACGGATTTCACTGTTCATATATCCCGGCAGGTAGTTGCGCAGCGGGGTGAAGGCTACGATCAGGGAGGCGATGAGAAACAATACGAACAGCACGGAGAGCAATACGGACAGCCCGTTCAGCTTGGATACGCGCAACGTGATGATATCCTCAAGGGTATTCTCGTTCGTAATCGTCAGTCTGTACTTGAACTTGATGTTACTCCAAAATGCTTTTCTTCGTTTCTTTTTCATACCTCTTCTGTTTCGTCCAAAGCTATCAAACCTTCCGGCAGGTCTACGGTGATGACCTTGTGCTTCTGGTCAATGTCTATGATAAACTCTTCTTGTGCCGGCACCAGCAGTTCTTCTCCCTGATAATCTACCACAAACAGTGTGTTGATGGTCGATGTGTCCACGTCCGTCACTTCTCCCAGCGTGCCGTGATGTACTTCCTCCATACGAAAACCGACGAAGAAGTCCCAACTCAGTTCACCTGGTCCTGCCTCTTCTGCATGTTTTACGGGGAAGTAGACCTCAATATTAGTGAACATGCGGGCGCGTTCTGCTGTGTCCACGCCTTCCAGTTTGACAAGGGCGGTGGTGTCGGAGCGGAAACGGTATTCTTCCAAGAAGAAAGGCACCAGTATACCATCCAGCAGGCAGATTAGGTATTCGGCTTCCACCCGGTCGAAGATGTCATCCGTAAAAGTGAACGATAGTTCTCCGTGAATGCCGTGGGGCTTGTTGAATATACCTATCTTATATACTTCTTCTCTCTTTATCATCTTATTCTATTCTTGTTATTCTTGCTCCGAGCGCATTCAGTCGCCCTTCGATGTTCTGATACCCACGGTCTATCTGCTCTATGTTGTGGATGCGGCTGATGCCGTCCGCACTCATGGCAGCTATCAGCAGGGCGATGCCCGCACGGATATCGGGCGAGGTCATGTTGCCGCCACGTAGTTTAAAGCCGTGGTCGTGACCGATGACAACGGCGCGGTGCGGGTCGCAGAGGATAATTTGCGCTCCCATATCTATCAGCTTGTCCACAAAGAACAAACGGCTTTCGAACATTTTCTGATGAATGAGTACACTGCCTTTTGCCTGGGTGGCAACCACCAGCAGCACACTGAGCAAGTCTGGTGTCAGTCCGGGCCAGGGTGCGTCGGCAATGGTCATGATGGAGCCGTCGATAAAGGACTCTATCTGGTACGTCTCTTGTGCGGGCACGTAAATGTCGTCTTCCCACTGCTCCATCTTGATGCCGAGTCGACGGAAACTGTCGGGGATAATTCCCAAGTTCTCGTAGGAGACATTCTTGATGGTCAGTTCGCTACGGGTCATGGCTGCCATGCCAATGAAACTGCCCACTTCAATCATGTCGGGGAGGATGGTATGCTCGGTTCCGTGCAGCTCGTCTACTCCTTCGATAGTCAGGAGGTTGGAGGCGATGCCTTCTATCTTAGCTCCCATCCGGTTCAGCATTCTGCAAAGTTGCTGCACGTAGGGTTCGCAGGCGGCGTTGTAGATGGTGGTCTTGCCTTTGGCAAGGACGGCTGCCATTACGATATTGGCTGTTCCCGTTACAGATGCCTCGTCGAGTAGCATATAACTGCCATGCAGTTGTTTGGCTGAGATTTCGTAGATGCCACGCTCCTCATTATAGACAAAGTCGGCTCCTAAATTCTGGATACCGATGAAGTGTGTATCCAGACGGCGGCGTCCTATCTTGTCTCCGCCCGGCTTGGAAATCATGGCCTTGCCGAAACGTGCCACCATCGGCCCCACCAGCATGACGGAACCGCGCAGGCTGGAACATTTTTTCAGGAACGCGTCACTTTCCAGATAGGCGAAATCAATGTTGGCAGCTTGAAAGCTGTAAGTGTCAATGCCTTTTTTAGATACGCTGACTCCCATATCCCGCATCAATTGGATAAGGTTGTTGACGTCCAGTATGTCCGGGATATTGTGCACAGTCACCTCTTCGGCAGTGAGCAATGTGGCGCAGATAATTTGCAACACCTCGTTTTTTGCTCCTTGGGGGTAAATGTCACCGGAAAGTCTGTGTCCTCCTTCGATTACAAATGATGCCATGAAATTAGTGATTAGGGGTTGGTGATTAGTGATTAGTGGTCTGCATGGTGATGCCGCATGGCATTAATCACTAACCACTAATCATTCAATTTTAGTATTTCCGTTTATTGTTCCGGTTGTTGTTCCGGTTATTCTGGTTGTTCACTTTCGGACGGTAGTTCTGGTCAATACGTTCGGCCATGAGACGGACGATACTGTCTGTCATTTGCAGTTTTCCGTCAGAGAGTTCGGTGAGGTCATCTGAAATCTTACGGTCATCGACGGTATCTTTGTTCCATGCCATGTAGTCTTTCTTCATGTGGTTACAAATGAGCGCTATCAAGTTCTGCTTCTCTTCTCCTTCCGGAAATTCGATGGCTTTCTTTATCAGTACTTCCAGTGTACGGCCATAGTGGCGGTAGCGGATTTTGGTACTGGGGTAGGGGATGCTCTCCGGCTTGGTATTCAGATTGTCCTTGCGGATAATTTCGTACGGATAATCTATATCCAATTGGAAGTTGGCCATGATGGCAAGGTGGTCCCATAGCTTATGTTTGAAGTCGGGCACATCGCGCAGATGGGGAAACATGTTTCCCATGATGTTGATGATTGTGTTTGCGCAACGCTGGCGTTCTGCACGGTCTTCGATTGTCAGCGCGTGGTCTACCATATTCTGGATGCTGCGACCATATTCGGGTAGGGGCATCCGTTTTTGTTGAGTGTTATATTGCATCTTTAATTAGTGATTAATGTTCAATGATTAGTGGTTAGTGATTAGTGATTAATGGGCTACGTAGTGATACCGCATGGTATTCATCCCTAATCGCTAAACCCTAAATAAGTTTCTTTGGCGTGCCGGCTACGAATTCCTTCAAATAGAAGGGTTCGAAATAGGCCACATCCTTGAAATCTTGTTCGGCTATTGCCTTCTCTGCCAACGGAAACATCATGCCGGCAAGCGGGCGGATGCCGTCGATGAAGTGTGCATTGGGATGCGTGATTTTCTCTTTGCATTTGGCTGCACCGTCACCGAAGAAATAGACGGGATGTTGCTCTAAAAATTCCAGGTAGGAGTTTTCGTCCACAATATCGGCTGCAATGTCGCGCACCGATTTCAAGGCACGGTCGTAGATGGCAGCATAGACTTCCATGCGGCGGGCGTCAATCATCGGGCAGAGTAATGCGTCGTCGGGCAACTCATCGTGGTAGAGCAATACCGGTACACACTGAACTTTCAGGGTTTCCAGCCCGATAAGTGGCAGGTTACGTCCATAGCAGACACCTTTTGCCATCGACACGCCGATACGCAACCCGGTATACGAACCAGGGCCGCAGCTCACGGCGACTGCATCCAACGGCATGGCATGGCTATCGGCAAAGGATAGCGCCTCGTCCACAAAGACTCCCAATGAAACGGCGTGTGAAGGGCCATTCAGGTCCTCTTTCTTGAAAACGTTCTGTCCGTCCTCGCTCACGGCTACGGAGCAGGCAGAAGTGGACGTTTCAATATGCAAGATACATGACATAACTTTTATTCTTGATTTTATTGTGGCAAATTTACGTGATTATTTTCACTAATTAAAATAATCGTGTAATTTTGCGCAAAACTATAACATTATGATACAATCTATGACAGGCTACGGCAAAGCAACCGTCGAACTGCCTGATAAGAAAATCAACGTTGAAATAAAGTCGCTCAATAGTAAGGCAATGGACTTGTCTGCTCGTATTGCTCCGCTTTATCGTGAGAAAGAGATGGAAATCCGTAATGAAATATCACGGAAACTGGAACGCGGAAAGGTGGATTTCAGCCTTTGGATAGAAAAGAAAGAGAGTGCGGAAAGTGCCACTCCCATCAATCAGACATTGGTGGAGGGATACTACAAGCAGATTCGTGCCATATCCGAAAATCTTGGAATACCTGTACCGGATGCGACGGACTGGTTTGCCACGTTGCTCCGCATGCCGGATGTGATGACCAAGAATGAAACGCAGGAACTGAGTGAGGAGGAATGGGCTGTGGTTTATTCGGCTGTGGAAAAGGCTGTTGGTGCGCTGGTGGACTTCCGTAAGCAGGAAGGAGCTGCCCTTGAAAAGAAGTTCCGTGAGAAGATCTCCAACATCTCCCATCTGTTGGAGACTATCGCTCCCTATGAGAAAGAGCGTGTAGCCAAAGTGAAGGAACGTATTACCGATGCTCTGGAAAAGACGTTGAGTGTGGATTATGACAAGAACCGCCTGGAGCAGGAACTCATCTACTACATCGAAAAGCTGGATGTGAACGAAGAGAAACAGCGTCTTGGCAATCATCTGAAATATTTTATCAATACGCTGGAAACCGGAACCGGACAAGGCAAGAAGTTAGGGTTCATCGCCCAGGAGATGGGACGCGAAATCAATACCTTGGGCAGTAAGTCCAATCATGCGGAGATGCAGAAGATTGTCGTTCAGATGAAAGATGAATTGGAGCAAATCAAGGAACAAGTATTGAACGTCATGTAGTATCAAATAGTAAATCGTCAAATCGTAAATAATTCGATGGCAAAACTTATCATATTTTCAGCCCCTTCGGGCTCTGGCAAGTCAACGATTATCAACTATCTGCTGACTCAAAATCTGAACTTGGCATTCTCCATCTCAGCGACCAGCCGCCCGCCCCGCGGAACGGAGAAAGATGGAGTGGAGTATTTCTTTCTGACTCCTGACGAGTTCCGTCGTCGCATAGCCAATGATGAATTCCTGGAGTATGAAGAGGTATATCAGGACCGTTTTTACGGAACACTGAAGGAGCAGGTGGAAAAGCAATTGGCTGCCGGACAGAATGTAGTGTTCGATGTGGATGTAGTGGGTGGTTGCAATATCAAGAAATTCTATGGTGAGCGTGCTTTGTCTGTTTTCATTCAGCCACCTTCAGTGGAGGAATTGCGCAAACGCTTGGTGGGGCGCGGAACAGATGCTCCCGAAGTGATAGAGAACCGCGTGGCGAAAGCCGAATACGAACTGGGCTTTGCACCGAAGTTCGATACCGTGATTGTGAACGATGACCTGGAGACAGCCAAAGCGGAAGCATTGAAAGTAATCTCTCAATTCTTGAACGAATGAAACAACGTGGAGGAGTGTACAACCAGTTGGCACCGAGGAGGAAGAATAGCCCGAAGCTGAACAAGGCATTGCTAATTATTAATAGCGTTCTGTTCGTCTGCTCCCTTGTTGTGGGTGTATTGTATATACATCATGGCGAGCCTCGTTCCAGTATTTCAATGTTTCTTATCTCTGTAGTGACGATTTTCAATGCTTGGGCTGCCTGGCGTGCGTTGCAAAGACGTCCTTTGTAAGGTTGTATATGAATAAGAATAAATGAATATAGGAATCTTCAGCGGCTCGTTCAACCCGATACACATCGGACATTTGGCCCTCGCCAACTATCTTTGCGAATACGGGGACCTGGACGAAGTGTGGTTTATGGTCACCCCCCACAATCCGCTGAAGGAAGAAAACGAACTGATGGATGACAAGTTACGTTTGAAGCTGGTGCAGCTAGCCACTGAGGGTTATCCCAAGTTTCGCGCTTCCGATTTTGAATTCCATCTGCCTCGGCCTTCTTATACTGTTCATACGTTGGACGCACTGAAACGGACTTATCCCCAACACACTTTCCATCTTGTCATTGGTTCGGACAACTGGAGGCTGTTCCACCGTTGGTACGAGTCGGAACGCATTATTGCCGAAAATCATCTTCTGGTTTATCCCCGTCCCGGCTATCCGGTAGAGGCCACCTTTTTACCGCAGAATGTGCGGACAGTTTCTTCTCCGGTATTCGAAATCAGCTCCACTTTTATCCGTCGGGCCATAGAGGAGGGAAAAGACGTACGCTACTTCCTGCATCCGGCTGTGTGCGATGAACTCAAACGGATGCAGAATGAATCTTTAAACTGAAATAAATGTCTGTATTTGTACGTGTTTTCATATTTATTTCTTATTTTTGAACGTATCAACCTTGAATGCATGGAAGAGTTTTCTTAATACATAGATATTCCTTAATTTAATAATCCGCTTATGAGAAAAGAACTACTGTTACTGGGAGCATTCGGTATGCTGACGACAGCGACGCTTTGTGCGCAAGAGTTTCATTTGCAACCTACTCCCCAAGAATATATTACGCAAAAAGATTCTGTTGATATTCCCCGACAATACCAGATCCTTTCCGGCAATTCCGTGCAGGACGGACCTGCGTTGCCTTTACTCCGTTCATTGATGCCGGAAGAGGTGCTTGGCGCTTCTTTCCGTGTATATATAGGAGTGAAAGGAGATAAGATTATTAAGAAATACCAACATCGGATTCCACGCAAATCCGAAGGTTATTTCCTGAAAATAGAAAAAGACTGCATCGTCATAGCCGGTGCTGACGAACGGGGAGCGTACTATGGTGTACAGACTCTTGCGCAGTTGCTTGCTTTAGACAAGCTGCCTTTGGTTGAAGTGACGGACTATCCTGATGTTCCCTATCGGGGTGTGGTAGAAGGTTTTTACGGTGCTCCCTGGAGTCAGGAGGCGCGTATACGCCAGCTTGATTTTTATGGTCGGAACAAAATGAATGTCTATATCTATGGACCAAAAGACGATCCTTATCACCGGACTCCCAACTGGCGCAAGCCTTATCCTGCTCGAGAAGGAGAAGAGTTGAAAGTATTGGTGAATAGGGCGAAGGAGAACAATGTTATTTTCTATTGGGCCATTCATCCGGGTCAGGATATTCGCTGGAATGAAGAAGACCGCTCGTTATTGTTGCAGAAGTTCGAAAGCATGTACCAGTTGGGTGTGCGTGGTTTTGCCGTTTTCTTTGATGATATTTCGGGTGAGGGGACAAAGGCGGACAAGCAGGCTGAACTGTTGAACTATATTGACGACCATTTTGTAAAAGTCAAGCGGGATGTTGCACCATTGATATTGTGTCCCACAGAGTACAACAAGTCATGGACCGATGTGGAGGGAGGCTATCTCACTACGCTTGGTGATAAGTTGAACGAGGGTATCAAGGTGATGTGGACCGGTGATATGGTAGTTGCTACTATAGATAAGTCTACGCTGGACTTCGTCAATCCGCTGCTGAAACGTAAGGCGTACATTTGGTGGAATTTCCCCGTTTCGGATTATGTACAAGACCATTTGCTGCTAGGGCCGGTTTATGGAAACGGGCTTGATGTAAAAGATGATATGTCTGCTTTTGTTTCCAATCCGATGGAACATGCCGAGGCTTCCAAAATCTCTCTGTACAGTGTAGCTGATTATACTTGGAATATGGAGAATTATGATAGTGAAACTTCTTGGAAACATGCAGTCAGAGACCTTATGCCACTTCATGCCGAATATTTGGAAATCTTCGCTGCTCATAATTCCGACCCGGGACAGAATGGACATCGCTTCCGTCGTGAAGAGTCCGTTGCCATTCAGCCTGCTCTCTCTGCCTTGTTGAAAGCCTATCAAGAGAAAAACGAGATAGATGAAGATGCCTATCGGCAGGTAGCTGAGGAATGCCGGAAGATAATCGTTGCCGCTGATGGATTGCTTGCGTCGGGAAATGAGAATCGTCCGTTGATAACTGAAATAAGGCCTTGGCTCATTCAGTTCAAACAAGTGGGAGAGTATGGTGCGGAGGTGCTGAACATGATACGCCTGCGCCAGCAGAAGGATGCATTTATAGGTAGCTACGAACACGCCCGCGCCCTGCTGGTGCTGATGGGTGAGACGGATGCCCAATATAAAGCGGGCATAAAGAGCGGCAGCCTGCATCTGATGCCTACTTTCAATGCTTTGTTCGAAGCGGCGACAACGGGCTATAATGCAGCGTTCCATGCCGGGCTTGATACAAAGGCTGTTTATTCTCCCTACACGTTGAAGAGCGACGTGAATCAGTTGGCTTCGCTTCCTATTCAGCAGAAGGGAAAGGTGAATACAATTATTCCGTCCAATGAAGTCATCAACTGGCAGGCAGGCGGTGTGCTGACCATTTCGATGGATTATGCCCGCCAGTTGAGTTCGGTGCTTATCGATTTGGGAGATGCGGAGGTTGCTGATTCGAAGTTTAAACTGGAAGTAACTTCGGATGGCACAAACTGGCAGGCGGTGGATTTGAAGCCGGGATACAGAACGCAGGTGAAGGCATCTCTCAAAGATTTGAGCGTTGCGAAGATGAGGCTGGTGAATGTATCCGACACAGGGCAGAAGGTGTATTTCAAAATGTTCCGTTTTACGGAGAATTGATATGGTTCCTGATTCTTAAAATAGAGTTACGCGCCTGGGACGATGCTCCCCGTTGTTCTTAAGATCGGAATGACGGGGAGCACTTTTTTAGGAAGTTATTCAAGGCATTTGTCCAAGTCGCGGATGATTTGCTCTTTATCCATATTTTGTCCGATGAATACTATCTTCAGCATGCGGTCGCCGTATTGCTCGTCCCAGTCTCTTAGCAATCCCGGTTCTTGGCGCATCAGTTCTATCATGTCTTCTTCGGGGGCGGTGGCATACCATTGTCCGGCTTCAGTTATTTTCTTCTGTATACCTGCTTGTTCAAAGAGGAAGGACATGTCGCGGTTGTGGCTGAAGTAGCAGACACCCTTGGCGCGGATAACGCTGCGGGGCCATTTGGTAGCGACATAGTGGTCGAACTTATGAATGTCGAATGCAGGACGGCGGTAGTAGACAAATGTGCCAATACCGTATTCTTCTACTTCACCTCCTTCGTGATGGTGGTGATGACATTTCTCGTGATGATGTTCGCTTTCATGATGATGTTCATCTTCGTGATGGTGATGATGACCCTCTTCATGATGGTAATGCGCCTCTTTTTCCTCCTCTTCGCTTACTTGTTGCTCTATGCCACGAATCCATCCGGCAGAAGTTGCGGCACGCTCAAAGTTAAAGAGGTGGGTATGGATAATCTTATCCAGGTCTACATCTGCATAGTTGCACTCTATAATTTCGGCACCGGGTTGCAAGGTGCGGATAATCTGCTTGATACGTTTTAATTCTTCGGGCTGTACTTCTGCTGCTTTGTTCAGCAGGATAATATTGCAGAACTCAATCTGCTGAATGATGAGGTTTTCTATATCTTCCTCATCAATGCCTTTGCGTGTCAAATCATCTCCGCAAGAAAATTCACTTTGCAGACGTAAGGCGTCCACCACGGTGGTAATGCAGTCTAAGCGGCAAATACCGTATTTAGTATACGCTCCTCCCATATGAGGAATGGAGCAGAGTGTTTGGGCAATAGGCTCCGGTTCACAGATGCCACTCGCTTCAATCACGATGTAGTCGAAGCGTTGCATCTTCATGATTTCGAACATCTGCTCTATCAAGTCTGTCTTCAGCGTACAGCAGATACAGCCATTCTGCAGAGCTACCAGGCTGTCGTCTTTCTTTCCCACCACGCCACCTTTCTGTATAAGGTCTGCATCAATGTTCACTTCGCCTATGTCATTGACGATAACAGCAAACTTAATGCCACGTTTATTAGAAAGGATGTGATTTACCAACGTCGTTTTGCCACTACCCAGATAACCGGTCAACAGCAGTACGGGGATTTCTGTTGTATTCATAGTCATTTCTGTTATAGATTAAACTTTCTTGTATATTTATCTTTCTGCCTCTATGGTGTAGGTAAAGCTGTCTGCACGATAGTATCCTATATTGTATTCAATGGGAGTTCCATTGATATCATAAACAAATCTTTTCCTTATTAATATAGGGTCGCTGGATTTGATATCCAGTTTTTCTGCGATATATTCTCCGGCCAACCGTGCGGATACTTCCTCTTTACTGGTTTTTACGATGATGTCATATTTATTTTCAAGTATTCCATAAAGAGGTTGGGTGAAGTCCTCATCACCGGTCAGTGGTATACTCGGATTGAAATAAGAGATGAAGGAGACAAAAGGATATTCTTTATTACCGCGTACTCTTTCCAATACCATACATTTTGTTCCCTTTTCAGGGTCTATATTGAAAAAGGTACATATTTCTTCGGATGCTTTCTTAAAACTGACATGCAATTCGAAGTTTTTAATTTCGATACCTAGCATTTTCATTTCTTGTGAGAAGCTCAACCAGTTCTTTACTCCTCCTATAATACCTTTTTTTACAACCTTTGTACCATGCCCTTTTTTTCTGACCAATAATCCCTCGAATACCAGTTTGTTGATTGCTTGGCGAAGTGTATTTCTCGATATGTTTAATTGTTCAGACAATAAAACTTCATTGGGAAGAAGTTTCCCATTTTTGTATTCCTCTGATTCTATAAGTTTTCTCAGCACTTCTTCTGCTTGAATGTGAAGAGGTTTTTCTGAGTTTGGGTCTAATTTCATGGTTATACTTTTTCTGTTATTTTTTTTAATATTGCAAAGATAATTCTTTTTTTATCAAAAAAATATGAGAAGATTCTTTTATTTTATTTTTAAAGAGTATATATTTGCACAAAATACTAATATGTTCATACATATAATAAAATCAAGTATATATAATTATGAGAAAAGTAAATTACGACAAGTTCCCTTCTACAAAGATTTCGGGAACGATTCTTCGGGGATGGAATGATATTCATACCTTACTGATGGAGTGTTTTAAGAGTAGAAAGGTACTAGCTGTTGAACTCTATGCAGGAGTGCGTGAAGATGAAGTTATAAATGAATTGAAATCGCTGTCACCTACCTTACTTATTAATACACGTGACTTGATGAAGCCGGAGAATGAGATTAAGGAAATGACAGAGCGTTTTATGACAAAGGATGTTCTTTTTGGTTATGTGACGAACCTATCTCTGAAAGACTACTTTGATGCAGGTAAGCTGGAGGTAGCCCGGAAGCAGGTAGCGGCAAATGATAGAGTGATTGTGGTCGGTTCGGGTGCTGCTATGATAGCTCAGGCAGAAGCAACGCTGGTGTATGTTGATATGGCCCGTTGGGAGATACAACAGCGTTTTCGTGCTCACGAAGTAAAGGCTTTGGGAGTGGATAATCGTGAAGATGCTGTGTCTTTACAATATAAGAGAGGGTATTTTAATGATTGGAGAGTTCTTGATAAGTATAAGGAAGGCTTGTTTGATAAAGCCGATTTCTGGTTGGATACGCACATTGCAAACGATCCGAGAATGATTGATAGGGAGACTTTCTTTAAAGGAATAGAAGAAACAATTAAGACTCCTTTTCGCGTAGTGCCTTTCTTTGACCCGGCACCATGGGGCGGACAATGGATGAAAGAAGTGTGTGGATTAAATCCTGAAAAAGAAAATTATGGTTGGTGTTTCGATTGTGTGCCCGAAGAGAATAGTCTTTATTTTGAGGTGAACGGTGTACGTTTTGAATTGCCGTCGGTAGATTTGGTTTTGTTGAAATCTAGAGAGCTTTTAGGTGAACCGGTAGAAGCGCGTTTTGGTAAGGATTTCCCGATTCGTTTCGATTTCCTAGATACAGTAGGTGGTGGAAATTTGAGTGTACAAGTGCATCCTACCACACAGTTTATCCGTGAAAACTTTGGTATGTATTATACTCAGGACGAAAGCTATTATCTGCTGGATGCTAAAGAAGGAGCTTCGGTCTATCTTGGTTTGAAGAATGGTATTAATAAAGATGACATGATTCGTGATTTGCGTGAGGCTCAGAAAGGTGAAATCGTTTTCGATACAGAAAAGTATGTAAATAAACTGCCTGCTAAAAAACATGATCATTATTTGATTCCGGGAGGTACGGTGCATTGCTCAGGTTCGGAGGCACTTGTATTGGAAATCAGCTCAACACCCAATTTGTTTACATTCAAACTCTGGGATTGGCAACGTTTGGGGTTGGATGGCAAACCGCGCCCCATTAATGTGGAAAGAGGTAAAGAAGTAATAGACTGGAAACGTAATACGGAATATGTAAAAGAATATCTGGCAAATCATTTCACTCAGATTGCCGAAGGAGAAGGATGGAGCGAGGAGCGTACTGGATTACACCCGAATGAATTCATTGAAACACGCCGTCACTGGTTTTCCAAATCTGTTACACATCATACGAATAATAGTGTGAATGTACTGAATTTGGTGGAAGGTGAAGAAGTGGTTGTTGAAAGTCCGACAAGCGCTTTTAAACCATTTGTGGTACATTATGCTGAAACCTTCATAGTTCCGGCAAGTGTGGGTGAATATACAATAACTCCTTGTGGCAAGTCTGTGGGAAAAGAGTGTGGAACCATCAAGGCTTATGTGAGGTTTTAACCGGAAAATGGTATTAATTAAATCTGATATAATATGTATAGACATGACCAACGTACAGTAATGACCTTGGATGCAGGAGGCACGAATTTCGTTTTTTCAGCTATCCGGGGAAATCAGGATATTGTGGAAACTATTTGTTTGCCAGCGGTTTCGGACAATTTGAATGGATGTCTGACTGTTTTGAAAAAAGGCTTTTCTGCAGTGAAAAGACAATTGGAAAATGAGCCGGTAGCTATCAGTTTTGCATTTCCTGGTCCAGCAGACTATAAGAATGGTGTGATAGGCGATTTACCGAACTTTCCGGTTTTTCGTGGAGGTGTGGCTTTGGGAGCTTTTCTGGAAGAAGAATTTGGTATTCCGGTATATATAAATAACGATGGTAACTTGTTTGCTTACGGTGAAGCGTTGGCCGGAATATTACCTTCCATTAATGAGGAACTTAAGGCTGTCGGTAATCCTAAACGTTATAAAAACTTGTTAGGCATTACGTTGGGAACCGGTTTTGGAGCAGGAGTGGTGATTGATAATTGCTTGCTGACCGGTGATAACGGCTGTGGTGGTGATGTCTGGATTATGAGAAATAAAAAATATACCGACTTGATAGCCGAAGAAAGTGTCAGTATCCGTGCAGTACGCCGTGTGTACGGAGAACTGAGCGGTGAGGCGGTTGATAATCTGACTCCAAAGGATATATATGACATTGCCGAGGGCATACTCACGGGGAATCGTGAAGCGGCTGTGCGGAGTTTTGATGAATTAGGTGAAATGGCGGGTGCTGCCATTGTCAGTGCACTTCATATTGTAGATGGTATGGTGGTTATAGGAGGAGGAGTTGCTGGTGCAGCTAAATATATTCTGCCAGGTATGATGCGTGAAATGCGTCGTTCCATATCGACTTTCTCCGGACGGGATTTCGATTGTCTGCAGATGGAAGTTTGTAATTTGATGGAGCCGGACGAATATAAGAAGTTTTTAGAAGATACAAGTTCTTGGGTTGAGGTACCTTTTACTGACAAGAAAGTATCCTATGATTGTACTAAACGTATAGGGGTGGCGATTTCAACTTTAGGAGCAAACAAGGCTATTGCACTGGGAGCATATGCTTTTGCTTTACAACAGATAGACAAGAAGATATAAGGGTTAGTTTGCTTTTTAAGTAGATAAGATTGTTTTCACGGATAACAAAAAATAATAAGACTCATTATGAATATGAAAAAAATAATATCTTTTTTTATCGTTGCTTGTTGCGCTATGTGTGCAACTGCTGCAAAAGTGGTATGGCAAATTGGCGTTGCGGATAATTCCGGAACAGAACTGGCTTTGGGCCCTTCTGAGTATAAAAAGTTCCTGGCTCATGATTTTGGTTATGAAGATCGTTACTTTTTAGTGGGGACTTCTGTTGACAAAAATGATTTCCCTTATGTGTTGCCAGGGCCTGATGATACTTGGGGAGGTACATGGAGTACTTCCGGTTGGAGAACTCATGATGCAAATATATTGTTTGGCATTAAAAAATTGCCGAAACATGGCAAATGGAAATTGGTGGTAGACTTGGTGGATGCCAATCCGAGCCGTTCGGTGGTTAAAGTTATGGTGAATTCTGCCGAAAAGAAGTTTGAAATTAAAGGGCATTCGAAAGGAGTACTGGAGGGTAATCTTCAAGATGCCAAGGAACAAATTCTTGAATTTCCAATTTCAGCCAATGATTTGAAAAAAGGTGGAAATATGGTCACTGTTTCTGTTCTTGAAGGGGGCTGGATTGTTTTCGATCAGATACGTTTGGAAGGTGCTGACGAACTTGTTCTGGAAAAGAATAATGAATATGCTTTCTTGCGCAATGTGGCTCCGGCAGAATATGAAATGGAAATGGATGGAGCAAAAATACAGCCTTTATTGGTTGATGTAGAGCATCTATCCGGTAACCCGAAATTGAGTGTAAAATTAGACGGTATAGATGTTTTTTCTGCGCAGTTGGACACGGCACGTTATGTATTTGAAGTACCTATGCCTGCTGTGAAAAAAAGTAGAAAGAGTGAATATCAAGTGTTTGTAGATGGACAATTGCTGGAAAAGGGTATTATTATACGTTCTCCGCAAAAGATACAGACATTTGCTGACTATGTAGATACCAAAATAGGTACGGCACATTCTCGATGGATGATTGCACCGGGACCTTGGATGCCTTTCAGTATGGTGAAGCTGAGTCCGGACAATCAAAATATGGGCTGGCAGGCCGGTTATCAACCAACTTTTGAAACTTTGGGTTGTTTCAGTCATATCCATGAGTGGACAATGGGCGGATTAGGGTTAATGCCTACTAACGGCAAGTTGTTTACTCAGGTTGGCGATCAGTTCCGTCCAGATGAAGGTTACCGTTCGCGTATTGACAAGAGGACAGAAGAAGCTCCGTTAGGATATTATAAGGTCTTCTTGACCGATACAGAAATCTGGGCGGAGGTGACAGCTACAGAAAGAGCAAGTTTCCAGAAATATACCTTCCCGAAAGATAAAGATGGACGTGTAATGATTGACCTTCATGTGCAAGCTGAATATGATTATAATCTGCTGGATGTAGATATTAAGAAGGTAAGTGATTATAGAATTGAGGGACGCTCTCATCAGATTTCTCCTCGTCCTTATGTGTGGAGTAATGACGCTGATCAGGAATATGTAGTGAACTTCGTAATAGAGTTTGATGCACCGATTAAGAAAGTAGGTGGCTGGAAGAATAAGCAAATATTGGATGGAGGCCATATATTTGGTAAGAACTTGAAAGATGCAGGACTTTATGTCGAATTTGATACGAAAAAGCATCCGGTGGTGCAGGCTCGTGCCGGTATTTCGTTGGTGAGTATTTCAAATGCTTCTGAAAATCTGCAAAAGGAAATCTCTGATAGATTTGGTTGGGATTTTGATGCGGTAGTGCAAAATCAGAAAGATGTATGGAATGGTATTTTCAACCGTCTGGATATAACTACCAATGACCGTCTGGAGAAGGTGCGCTTTTACACTAATATGTATCGTGCACTTTGCCGAAATTTGTGGAGTGATGTGAATGGCGAATGGGTGTCTCCGGACGAAAAGGTACGTAAATTTACAAATCCTGAACATGTAGCTTTAGGATGTGATGCTTTTTGGAACACTTTCTGGAATTTGAATCAGTTCTGGAATTTAGTGACACCCGAATGGAGCTCCAAATGGGTGAACTCTCAGTTGGCATTGTACGATGCAAACGGGTGGTTGGCAAAAGGTCCTGCCGGAATGGAATATATTCCGGTAATGGTGGCCGAACACGAAATTCCACAGATGGTATCTACCTATCAGATGGGTATTCGTGATTATGATGTGGAAAAGGCATTTGAAGCCATGAAAAAAATGCAGACTACTCCAGCTACACATGTTGCAGGTGGTTTTGCCGGTAATCGCGATTTGGTGTCTTATATGAAATATAAATACGTACCTATTGAATTGGGACGTTTTTCTAATACATTGGAGTATTCTTACGATGATTGGACTGTGGGACAGATGGCGAAAGCATTAGGTAAATTCTCGGAATATGCTACATTCAATGATCGCGGATATTGGTGGAAAAATGCTATTAATCCGGAAAATGGATATGCTCACATGCGTGATTCGGCCGGTAACTTTATCCCTGATTTTGATGCATTTCAAACCGGACGTAATCACCACTATGTAGAAGGTAATTCTTGGCAGCTTAGCTACTTTGTGCCTCAGGATGTACCGGCCTTGATTGACATAATGGGAGAAAAATCATTTGTGGATCGTCTGAACTGGGGTTTTGAAGTAAGTGAACCTTGGAGATACAATGCTCCCAATGACCAATATTGGGATTATCCGGTGGTTCAGGGCAACCAGCAGTCCATGCATTTTGCTTTCTTGTTCAATTGGGCCAATAAACCTTGGCTGACACAAAAATGGTCCCGTTCCATTATTGATAGATATTATGGTTGTGGCGTTGCCAATGCCTATTTGGGTGACGAAGATCAGGGCCAGATGAGTGCTTGGTTTGTGATGGCGGCTTTGGGACTGTTTCAGACTGATGGCGGTTGCAGTGTCGAACCTATTTATGAAATTGCCAGTCCATTGTATGAGAAAGTGGTTATTGATTTGGGCAAACGCTATAATCGTGGTGAAACATTTACAATTGAGGCTAAAAATGTATCCAGAAAAAATAAGTACGTTCAGAGTGCCACTCTGAATGGTGAGAAGTTGGAACGTTTCTATTTCCCCGCTGCAGAATTGCTAAAAGGTGGAGAATTGATACTGGAAATGGGTGATAAACCGAATAAGTCATGGGGGATTGCTCCATGCTCGGAAAATAAATAATGTTAGTGTCTACCGTCTTAATAAATTAATATCATGAAACGACTTTGTTTTTTGGTGATATGTATGAGTATCATTATGGGGTGTTCAACAAGTACTTCAAGCACTAAAGCTTTGGTGGACTATGTAGACCCAAACATTGGAACTGCGCATTGTCGTTGGTTCTTTTATACACCGGCTGCTATTCCGTTTGGCATGGCAAAACTGGCTCCTTCTACCGATGCGCATTTGGGAAATCCCGGTGGTTGGCAAGCAGTGGGGTATGATTTTCGTCATACTTCCATCGAAGGCTTTGCCAATTTTCACGAGTTCCAGGTAGGCGGTGTCGTATTTGCACCGACTGTCGGAGAATTGCAGACAGTACCGGGTGAGTTGGAAAATCCGGATGGCGGTTATCGTTCACGTTTCGATAAGAAAGATGAAGTGGCAGCTCCCGGGTACTATTCTGTTTTGTTGAAGGACTATGGAGTAAAGGCTGAATTGACTGCTATGAAACGAGTGGGATTTCATCGTTATACCTATCCCAAAACAGAACTGGCAAACCTTATCTTCGATATAGGTAACAAGCAAGGAGAAAGTGGTGAGGTGAAAGATGCCGAAGTACAATATTTTGAAGATGGCCGGGTGGAAGGTTATGTAATCACTTCCCCCGTATATGTTAATATTTATCAGAAAGGGGCAGATGTACGTATGTATTTCTCGGCTGTTCTTAATAAGAAGCCGGTTCAGGTAGGTACTTTTGTAAA
Source organism: Bacteroides sp. AF25-5LB (assembly GCF_003602965.1). Lineage (NCBI taxonomy): Bacteria > Pseudomonadati > Bacteroidota > Bacteroidia > Bacteroidales > Bacteroidaceae > Bacteroides > Bacteroides sp. AF25-5LB. The sequence continues at coordinate 341,609 of NZ_QTMC01000002.1, read as the reverse complement.
AGATGTGGTTAATCCGGGTAAACATCAGGAAAAAGGACCAGGCGCGGGTCTTTACATGACATTCTCTACAGAAGAACAAGAGGCTGTGGAAGTCAAAGTGGGCCTATCCTATACTTCCATAGAGAATGCTCGTTTCAACCGGGAAACCGAGGCTGCGGATGTTACCTTTGACCAAGCCAAGAAGAATGCAACAGATGTGTGGAATGAATCTCTGAGCAGGATTTATGTGGAAGGAGGGAAGGAAACTGATAAAGTGAAGTTTTACACCGGATTGTTCCATGCGCTTTTGGGGCGTGGATTGGCTAGTGATGCAAATGGATATTATCCTAAAAATAATGGAACGGTCGGTCGTATTGCTCTTGATGAAGAAGGTAATCCGGTACATCAGCATTATAATACGGATGCCATTTGGGGTGGTTTCTGGAATCTGACGCAATTATGGTCATTGGCTTATCCCGAATATTATTCTGATTGGATAAAAAGTCAGTTGTTGGTTTATCAGGATGCCGGTTGGTTGGGTGATGGCATCGCATGCAGTAAATATGTGTCTGGAGTAGGGACGAATTTTACTAGCTTGGCTATTGCTGCTGCATATAATTGCGGTATTCGTGATTTTGACGTACAGCAGGGATATGAAGCTGCTTTGAAGAATGAAGTGGAATGGCGTGGAAGACTTGAAGGTGCAGGTAAGATGGATGTACGTCAGTTTGTGGAACGTGGATATTCTCCTTATGAAAAACGGTTTGATATGGTGACTCGTGAGGAAGGATCTGGGTTTGGTGCTTCACATACAATGGAATACAGTTTCAGTAGTTTTGCTGTGTCCCAATTTGCCAAACATTTGGGTAAAGAGGATGACTATAAGTTACTCTCTGATTTGTCGAATGGCTGGAAGAATCTTTATGATCCGGAGACCCGTTTGATTCGTCCCAAGGATACTAAAGGAAATTTTCTGGAAGATTTTAATCCATTGGCTCCTTGGAAGGGATTTCAAGAAGGAAATGCCGTGCAATATACATTTTATGTTCCTCACCAGATAGACGAATTGGTAGATTTGGTAGGGCAAGAAACGTTTAATAATCGTCTGGATAGTATCTTTTTGCTTTCACAGAAAAATATTTTTGGAGGTGGGAAAGAAGTGGATGCGTTCGCCGGATTGAAGACGGTGTATAATCATGGTAATCAGCCTAATTTGCATATTTCTTGGTTGTTTAACTTTTCGGGTAAACCATATCTGTCTCAAAAGTGGGTACGTGCTATTTTGGATGAGTTCTATGGCCTCGAAGGTATACATGGCTATGGTTATGGACAGGATGAGGATCAAGGACAATTGGGGGCTTGGTACGTAATGTCTGCATTGGGCTTATTTGATGTAAAGGGATTGACGGAGATTGATCCGAAATTCCAGATAGGTGCCCCTTTGTTTGACAAAGTCACTGTCCGTTTGAATAAAGATTATTATCCGGGAGAGAAATTTGTAATCGAAGCTAAGAAGCAGGCGGTAGGTGATTGTTATTTGCAGGATATATCTTTGAACAACCGTCCGCAAGATACTGTACAATTGCCCTTTAGTGAGGTCGTAAAAGGAGGAAAATTGGTTTTAGGTTTGGGAGCTTCACCTAATGAGGAATTGACTCACTGAGAAATATGTTATGAAAAATAATCTGTTTTCCACTTCTATGGTTGTACTGCCGATAATATCGGCAGTACAACCTATTTGGGCCCAGAAAGTGTCCAATAAACCGTTGAATATTGTTTGTATTTTTACGGATGACCATGCTTTCCAGACCATAAGTGCTTACGGACATCCTATTTCAAAGTTGGCTCCGACACCTAACATTGATCGTTTGGCTGGGAATGGCATGCTTTTTACGCAATCTTTTGTAGAGAATTCCATTTCAGCTCCAAGCCGGGCGACCCTTTTAACGGGCTTGTATAGTCATCAGCACGGACAGACGAGGTTGGGGTGCTGTTTGAATCCACAGAAACAATGGTTTACCGAGCTGCTACAAAAAAAAGGATATGTAACTTCAGTCTTTGGAAAGTGGCATTTGAATGTTGAGCCGAAGGGGTTTGACCATTATGACATTCTTTTTGATCAGGGTGAATACTATAATCCCAAGTTCCGTCGTCCTGATACAAACGGAGAATATATAAAAGAAAAAGGATATGCTACCACGTTGATAACCGATCATGCCATAGAGTGGTTGGAGAAAAACATCTCCGATGAGAAGCCTTTCTGTGTCCTTGTAAATCACAAGGCACCTCATCGTAATTGGATGCCTGACTTTCCCAATATGCATTTATTTGAGGATGTGGATTTTCCAGAACCTGAAACGCTATTTGATGACTATACGACACGTGGTCCGCAGATGAAAACTCAGGAGCTGACAATTGATCGGCACATGGGGTATGCGTTCGATTTTAAGGTGAGAGAATTGAAGAACGAACCTACATTGCAATATATTAGAGACAGTTGGCTGATGGCAATGGCTGAGATGGATAGCAAACAGCGTGCCACATGGGAAGCTATTTATGACAAGAAAAATGAAGAATTCCTGAAAAATCCTCCGGTTGGAAAGGATTTGCTTCGGTGGAAATATCAACGGTATGTAAAAGAGTATTGTCGGACTATCCGTTCGGTAGATGAACAAGTGGGCCGTTTGCTTGATTATTTGGAAGAAAAAGGAGTTCTGGATAATACAGTGATAGTTTATACCTCTGATCAAGGTTTTCTGTTGGGAGAGCATGGACTGTATGACAAGCGCTTTATGTATGAGGAGTCTTTCCGTACACCTCTGATTATTTCGTGCCCTTCTTTAGTCAAGAAACATTCGGTATGCAAAGAGCTGGTGCAGAATATTGATTTGGCACCGACTTTCCTGAGCCTTGCAGGAGTGGAGGTGCCGAAAGAGATGTCTGGGCGCTCTTTATTACCGTTGTTTAAAAATGGAAAGGCGGAAAATTGGCGAAATGAGTTATACTATCATTTTTACGATTATCCGGCAGTGGGTAGTGTACGCAAACATGATGGCATTCGCACTAAACGCTACAAATTGATTCATTGGTATGGAGAGGGTAGTGGGAATGATGAAGCTATTGACTTTTGGGAATTGTATGATTTGAAAAAAGATGTGATGGAGGTCAATAATGTATATGATAACCCGAAGTATGTAAAAGTACGGGAAGCACTGACTGTTCAATTGGAAAAACTGCGTAAAGACGTGGGAGTGACAGAATAGATATTTTATATAAAAATCCATGAAAATGAAAAAACAAAACTCTATAATGACAGCCTTTCCGGTACTTTTCGGTTTCTTTGTGATGGGCTTCTGTGATATTGTCGGTATTTCATCAGACTATGTTCAGCGTAGTTTTAACTGGTCACCTATGATGACCGGGTTTGTACCTTCAATGGTGTTTGTTTGGTTCTTGTTTTTAGGAATTCCGATAGGTAATCGGATGAATAAATGGGGACGTAAGAATACCGTACTTGTTAGTATGGTGATTACAATTGTAGGTATGATTCTGCCATTATTGGCGTATGATGGTGTAACTTGCATGGTGGCTTATGCCTTGTTGGGTATAGGAAATGCTATTTTACAAGTTTCTTTAAATCCGTTGCTTAATAATGTTATAACTAACAAAGCTTTCCTGACAAGTAGTTTGACAGTTGGGCAGGTAATAAAAGCGGCTTCTTCTTTAGTCGGTCCGGAGATTGTATTGCTGGCTGTCCATTATTGGGGGATGGATAAATGGTATTATTGCTTCCCCATTCTTGGCTTCATCACTTTATTGTCGACAGTTTGGCTGATTGCAACCCCTATTGAACGGGAAAGAAATGTTGTGTCGAACAGTGATCTTTCCATGAGGAATACGTTTGCTTTGTTGAAAGACCGGACTATTCTATTACTGTTTTTAGGAATTTTCTTTATTGTAGGCGTGGATGTGGCGACAAACTTTATTAGTTCGAAACTTATGTCTATCCGTTTTGGATGGTCTGATGAGCAAGTAAAATTTGCTCCTCAAGTCTATTTCCTTAGTCGTACGATTGGTGCTTTGTTAGGGGCGTTCTTGTTGACCCGTATTGCAGAAATGAAATATTTCCGTATAAATATTGTAGCTTGTGTCGTTTCGCTGTTAGTTTTAATGGGAGTGGAAAAGGATGTGGTGAATATAGTTTGTATTGGTGCAGTAGGCTTTTTTGCTTCATCTGTTTTCTCTATTATTTATTCAATGGCTTTGCAGGCGCGTCCGGAGAAGGCAAATCAGATTTCCGGTCTGATGATTACAGCGGTTGCCGGAGGTGGAGTGGTAACTCCAGTTATCGGTTTTGCCATCGGTACTGTAGGTATTATCGGTGGTGTTGTGGTGACGTTGGCCTGCGTATTATATCTAACGTATTGCGCTTTTGGTATAAAAGTAACTTCTTGTGTAAAGTGATTCGTTTTTTGATACTATTAATACATCATCATTTTTATTTTTTAAGCGTCTTCGAAAACGAAGACGCTTTTTTGTGTTGTATGGTTTCTTTGGTATGATGATTTAATGAAAATATAATTTTATACCTTATAATTAATGTGTGAACATTGAAGTGTGTTGTGTAATCATTTTGATAAATACGGGCTTTGCTGGGATGTTATTCTTTGAAATGTTTGTTTTTTAATATTGTAGTTAAAGATGTTTTTAAACATAATTAGTTAATTATTAGTAGTTTAAGTTTTAATATGTATTCTTTTATAAATAATTTAGTGATAAATTAATTTAAGTTTAGTTTGACTTTTAATTTATTACATCTCATTTTTTTATAAAAAAAACTTTGTTTTACTTTTGCTTTTTGAATTTATTATATATATTTGCTGCATCTATATGTTCATACATATAATGAGGTTTGTTTTTGTTGAGACTACTTTATATGTTTAGCAGTTTTATTAAAAACTAATATTTTGTGGAATGAAAAAAATCATTACCGTTATTTTGTTATTAATGATGTTCATTACCGGATATGCACAACGTATTGTTGTGTATAAACAGTTGGATGAGAGCTTAATTAAAGTATCTGCCAGCAGCGAATTGAATAAAGGAACTATTTGTTCCGTAGTTAATGGAGATGGAATGCAGGGGTGCTATCATGTGGCTAATAACCTGGGACATGGCATGTGGTTGTCTGAAGTTTCTAAAAAGCCAGTTCGTTACAATAAGTCTACTCATGAAGGAGTTGTCTGGTTTTTGTGTGATTTTGGTAAAAGTAGAAAATGTCCTGAAGTAGATTTGATTCAGATATGGAACTATAATCAGAATGAGCATACTCGGCGTGGACTCAATAAGGTATATATAGAGTACTCAGAGGATGGGAATAAATGGCAATTACTAAAGAATGGTGATTTGGAATATTATTTAATTCCTGAATCGGTAGGACGTAATCCTGGATCCGTGGATTTTTCTTTGGATACTAAAGGTATAAAAGCACGTTATATATGCTTTACGGCTGCGTTGGATGGAGAAGGTAATCATTATGATCGTAAGAATCCGGTTGTGATACAGGAAGCTGCTGATATGCATCAGAATGTGGATTACTATGGTTTGAGCGAAATTCGTTTTTATAAAAAAACAGTGGTTTCAGTACAATCATTGGGAAAGCTTGATGATATTTCTTTTGTGGCTGGGCAAGGCTATCTAAAGAGTGCTGAAGGTCCTAAACGAGAATTCTTATTACGTTTTAATACTCCATTGTATGCTGGGGCTACCTTAACGTGTCAATTAGGTGATAAAATATGGAATGCTGAAATAGAGGCTTCAAAGACTGGGGTGGATGAGTACAAAGGATATTTCCCTGCTGGATATATGGAAGAGACCTCTTCTTTGGAGATAAAGGTGAATAGCCGTCAAGGTTGTGTGAAACGTAAATATGAAGTGCCAGGAGCAAGAAAGTGGACTGTTTGCTTTTTTCCGCATTCTCATTTGGATATCGGATATACACATCGCCAGGATGATGTGATGAAACTTCAATGGCGTAATTTGGAACGCGCACTCGATTTAGCTGAGCGTACTAAAGAATATCCGGAAGGTTCACGTTACTGTTGGAATACGGAGGCTACATGGGCAGTTGCTGCATATTTGAAAAAATATGCAGCAACTGAAAAGGCTGAACGTTTGAAGCAGGCCATTCGCGATGGTATTATTAATGTTGATATGTCTTTGGGAAGTATTTTGACTGGGATTAGCCGACAAGAAGAATTGATGCATATTTTTGATGATGCACATTGGATTAGTGATGAAGTGGGAGTAGAGCTGAATACTGCAATGATGAGTGATGTGCCTGGGCAAGCTTGGGGATTGGTCACTGCAATGGCTAAGAATGGAGTGAAATATTATTCACCCGGACCAAATTATGTACCTTTTTATGGGAGGATAGGAAATGACCGTGCTGCTGCTTTACATGTCAGATGGGGTGATAGACCTTTTTATTGGCAATCTCAATCAGGTACTGATAAAGTACTTGTATGGCAGGCAGGGCGCGGTTACTCATGGTTTCATGGCTGGTTGGCTAACCGTATCGGAGTTTGTGGACTTGAGCCAATCTGGGACTATTTAACAGAATTAGAAACTGAGGAGTTTCCATATCAAACTTGTTATTTACGTTATACAGTTCATGGTGATAACGGCCCTCCCGATCAATCAATGTCTGATGTAATCCGTGAGTGGAATGAACGTTATGAGTCTCCTCAATTCCGTATATCAACTGCCCGTGAGTTCTTTATGAAATTCGAAGAACAATATGGCGCTGAATTACCCGTCTTTGCTGGTGACATGACTCCCACTTGGGAAGACGGAGCGGCTTCTACTGCTTGTGAGACAGCAATGAATCGTACTACTGCTGCACGCTTGGCACAGACTGAAACTATTTGGAGTATGCTTCATAAAACAGACGCTTTCCCAGATAAAGCTTTTAAAGAAGCATGGAAAAATGTGATACTGTTTTCTGAGCACACTTGGGGGGCTTCTGCTAGTGGAACTGACCCGCATTCTAAATTTACAAAAGATTTGTGGGAAGGGAAAAAAGCTTATGCTGATAATGCAAGTAATCAGTCTCAAATATTATATAAACAGGCTTTAAGCCCATTGCATGTCGACAAAGGTGGGGATTTTGTACATGTGCTGAATACAAATCTTTGGAATCGTACGGATGTAGTGTTTTTGGATTCAATGGTCAATTTGAATGAAAAAGAATTGATAACCAGGACTGGTGAAAAAGTAGAGACACAGCGTCTGTATGATGGCCGTTGGGCTTTTGTTGCTGAAAATATACCAGCACTTTCTTCTGAGGTATATCAAATCGTCTCGAAGAAAAAGAGTTCAAGACGTTTCGTTTCCATGATTGCAGAGAATAAAATATTAAATAATGGAATTGTACGCGTTGAAATTGATGAGGTGAAAGGTACAATTAGTTCTTTCAAAAGAGTTGGTGACTCTTATGAATATGCTTCGAATAGCGGTTTGAATGATTATTTATATACTGGAAGATATGCTTCTGACCCACAGGGAATCGAACAGATATTAAATATAAGAGTGTTGGATGATGGAGCGGTTGCTGCTACACTGCGTATAGAGTCTAAAGCTCCAGGATGTAATACTTTATGGCGTGATGTGACAGTTTACAAAGGGATAGATAGGGTAGATATTTGTAATACGTTGGATAAGCAGGATATTTTAGATTTTGAAAATGTGCGTTTTGTTTTTCCATTCAATATTCAGCAACCTGAAATTACAATGGATCTTGCCATGAGTGAAATTCATCCTGAGCGTGAGCAACTGGAGGGAGTAAACAAACATTATTATTCATTGCAAAACGGATTGGCTGTGGGAGATTTGGAGCATGCAGTCTGCCTGACCACCGTTGATGCGCCTTTTGTTGAACTGGGTTCGCCCTCAGGGCTTGATTATCGCCTGAATCCCCGTCATGGATATGGCTGGTGGCAGTCTGCCAAGATATCGCCGATTGTCTATTCATGGGTAATGACGAATACATGGAGGACTAATTATAAAGCATCACAAGGAGGCACAGCGAAGTTTCGCTATTCTTTGCAGCCTTGTAATCCGCTTGACCTGAAATTGAAACAGCGAGGAGCTGAACGTGAGATGGAATTGGTGGCTGTAGCCAGTCGTTCTTCTCAGAATATAGAGCAGTTGTTTCGGTTGAAAGGACGCCATCGTATTGCATTATCCAGTATCAAACCTGCTGACGATGGAAAGGGGTATATTGTCTGCCTGCACAATATGGGTAAGCAGAGTGTTTGTTCATCATTTGTTTGGGGTAGTATAAGGCCGCGTGAAGTAAGTGTATGTGATTATCGTCAGAAGGCCTTCAGACCTTTTAATGACGAGATGTTTTGGATGAAGCCTTATGAATATATCATGTTGAAAGTAATAATAGAATAATCATCAAATTGCAATTTTAAATTTAATAAGTATGAAAAAGTTAGTGGTACAGAATCTTTTAAAGGTTTGGTTGTGTGCAATGGTGTCGTTCATGACAGTGACGTTGTATGCACAAGGGAACTCTTTTAAGGTATCGGGTACAGTAAAGGACAACACCGGTGAGCTGGTGATTGGCGCCACTGTCATTGATACCAAGACAAAAAATGGATGTGTGACGGACGTTGATGGAAACTTTTCTTTAGAGGTGACGCCAAATTCGTCGATTAAAGTAAGTTTTATTGGATATAAGTCACAGACGATTGCCATCAAGGCAGAACAGAAGGTTTATAATGTCATCCTTCAAAGTGACAATGTTTTGATTGATGAACTGGTAGTGGTAGGCTATGGAGTGAAAAAGAAACAGACATTGACCGGTGCTGTGTCTGCCGTAAACACGAAGGACATTGTTTCTACAAAAAATGAAAGTTTACAGAATATGCTGACTGGTAAGATTGCCGGTTTACGTGTGGTTCAAAATTCAAGTGAGCCGGGAGCTTTCAATACATCGATGGATATTCGTGGACTGGGGAATCCACTGGTGATAATTGATGGTATTCCTCGCGATAATATGGCACGCGTTGATCCGGAAGATGTTGAGAGTATTTCTGTTTTGAAGGATGCCTCTGCTTCTATCTATGGTGTACGTGCTGCCAATGGCGTAATTCTTATTACCACCAAAAAAGGTGCGCAAGGGAAACCGGAAATTAATTATTCGGGTAGCTTTACTTGGCAAATGCCTTCCAATTTCCCAGATTTGGTTACTTCACAAGAATGGATGACATTGGCTAATGAAAAGGGACGTCATAATGTAGATGGTGGAGGAGCTTCTTATTCTGATGAAGAAATAGCCGCTGCACAGACTACAGATTGGAAATCAGCAGTATTACGTGGTTCTGCGCCTCAGACACAACATTCCATCAATATTTCAGGTGGGACGGAACGTGTAAATTATTATGCGAGTGTTGGCTATCAAGCGCAACAAAGTTTCTTGCAGACAGATGATATGAATTACGATAAATGGACAATGCGTAGTAATCTTTCTGCCAATATTACTAAGAATCTGAAATTGGATGTTAATCTTTCAGGTTTGATGGATGAGCGTAATACACCGCATTATGGTGCTTATGATATTATTCGTGGTCTTTGGTTGATGCAGCCGATGGATCCCATTTATCAGGAGAATGGCGGTTTTACCCAGCCTTCAAACTCTACTTTGATGAATCCGGTGGCGATGATGGATAAGGATGTTGTAGGATATAAAACTTATAAGAGCAAATGGTTTCAGTCAAGTTTTTCATTGAGTTATGATGTACCTTGGGTAGAAGGATTGAAACTAAAGGGGTTATATAGTTACGATTATATAATGAATGATAATAAGGAGTTTGAAAATACTTGGAAATCATATCGAGATAATCAGGTATGGACACGTAATGATCCTCCTAAAGTAGGTCGTACATTCTATTCAAAAGATAATACTTTATGGCAAGTACAAGCTAATTACTCTCGTGAGTTTAATGGGCATAATATTGATGCGATGCTGCTGTTTGAGGAATCGACTTATAAGGGGGATAACTTTAATGGTAAAAAGGAACTTTCTATTCCTATAGATCAAGTTTTTGCCGGAAATGCTGATAACCAGCAATTTGGACAGAGTACTGCTGCTTCTGCCTTGTTTGATAATGCCAATCAAGCATTGGTAGGGCGTGTAGCTTACGATTATAAGTCCAAATATCTTATTGAATTTGCTTTCCGTTATGAAGGTTCTTCAAAATTCCCTGCAAATTCACGTTGGGCTATGTTTCCTTCAGTGTCAGGGGGATGGCGTGTCTCTGAAGAAAAGTTTTGGAAAGAATCTTCTTTGAATTTCATTAATAACCTTAAAATACGTGCTTCTTGGGGTAAGATGGGTGACGATGGTGCTTTAGCGTATCAGTTCCTTAATGGTTATACGTATCCGGTAGGTGGGGCAGCATATGCGATGCCGGGTGGTGCCATTTTTGATGGCTCATTTGTCAATGCTTCTGCAACAAAGGGATTGGCTAATCAAAGCATCTCATGGATTGAAGCTAAAACTTTTGATATAGGTTTTGATTTGGAAGCATGGGATGGCCTATTGGGATTGACTGTTGATTATTTCCGACGTGATCGTGATGGATTACTGACCACTCGGGCAGCGAGTCTTCCGGGAGTAGTGGGAGCCGCATTGCCACAAGAGAATCTGAATGGAGATATGACCCGTGGATATGAAATAGAAATAAGCCACCGTAATACCATCAATGAGTTCAGTTATGAGATAAAAGGAAATTTTGCGTATGCCCGTTCAGAAAATAAACATGTGGAAGGTGCGCGGAAAGGTAATTCTTATTTGAATTGGAAACAAAATTCAAACGATCGTTTTACAGATCTTTGGTGGGGATATGGGGCCGGCGAACGTTTTACTTCATGGGATCAAATTTATTACAATTCTATTTATATAGGACGTGGTTCTGTACTCGGTGATTATAACTATGAGGATTGGAACGGTGATGGTTGGATTAATGAATTGGACGAACATCCTTTGACGAACACGGGAGACCGTCCTTTGATAAATTTTGGTTTGACGTTTAATGCAAGTTGGAAAGGTTTTGATGTAAGTCTGTTGTTGCAAGGAGCTGCCAAACGTCATATCTCTTATGATGAGTTGCTTTACAATCCATTGTGGGCTAATACAAATGCTTTGGATCAATTTATGGATCGTTGGCGTCCTGCTGATAGTCATGCAGATCCTTACGATCCGGCAACTAAATGGATTAGCGGTCATTATGCTTACACTGGTTCACTGCCGAACCGGAATTCAGAATTCAATATGCAAAATGCTGCTTATCTGCGTTTGAAAACAATTGAAGTGGGATATAGTCTTCCTAAATCATGGTTGACTAAAATTGGTGTACAAGGGCTGCGTGTTTATTTAAGCGGTTATAACTTGTTTACCATTACCGGATTGAAATATTGTGATCCTGAATTCCCGTCAGGAAATTATGGATATAACTATCCTTTAAATAAAACAGTTACTATTGGAGCAAATCTTAAATTTTAAATGAATATCAACATGAAAATTAAAAAATATATCTTCGCATTTGCATTATGCATGGGGTCATTGACTTCTTGTGTAGATCTGGACATCCCACCAATGAATATTGTTGGTGATAATGATATTTTTGGAAGTACGGCGGGGGTTACAAGCTATATGGCCCGTTTGTATAGTACGTTGCCTGTAGAAGACTTCCGCTATTCGCATGTAAACATGTTCTTTTCGGGAGGTTCTAATTTTGCGCAACCTTCTTGTTTGACTGGTGAAGCTATTAGCCGTGACACGAAGGGGGCAGAAGTTGAAACAGCAAACTATTGGGATGCTGCGTATGCCTTAATACGTGAAACGAACTATTTTATAGAAACACTTCCCAAATATGCTGATTCACATTCTGCTACTGAAATTGAAAGTTTGTTGGGCGAAGCGTATTTCATTCGTGCTTATACTTATTTTGCATTAGTTAAGCGTTATGGTGGTGTACCTATTGTTAACACAGTAATTGATTATCCGGCTACAGTAAGCATTCCTGAAACACAATTGTTCCGTGATTCGGAAGAGGCTGTCTGGGATTTTATTTCCAGTGATTTGGACTACGCTATTGCGCATTTGTCTGCAAAGAACCAAAAAGGACGTGCCAATAAATATGCAGCTGCAGCTTTGAAATCGCGTGCTATGCTTTATGCTGGAAGTATTGCCAAATATAATGATGTGAATGAAGTTTATAATGATGCGCGTATTTGCGGAATTCCAGCAAATCGTGCTGCCGATTATTTTAAACAGGCTTATGAAGCATCGAAGATTGTTGATGAAGGAGGTTATGCTCTTTACAAAGGGGACTGGGCAGCTAATAATAAGGATGCACAATATACTAATTTCGTGAATATTTTCTTGAAAGATACGGAAGAGAATATTTTCGTGAAATATTTTGATTATCCGGACTGTGTACATTCATATGATTGTTTTGCACAGCCTACGCAAACCTCTACCGGTGGTAGCAACACAGAAATTTGTCCTACATTGGATTTTGTAGAAATGTTTGAAGGTTTTGAGAAAGATGCCGATGGGCATTTTGCTAACATGAACACGGAAGGTTATTATAAATTGTATGAAACAACAATGGAACCTTTCAAGAATGCCGAACCTCGTTTGCGTGCTACTGTATTGCTGCCGGGTGACGAGTTCAAGGGTGAATCCATTGAAATCCGTCGTGGTATTTGGGTTGGAGAAGGTGATAAAATTTCTCCTCTTCTTCCTTCAGAAGATACCTATGGCTTTTATGATGATTATAGTGCTTACGCTAACGATGCGACGAGCTTGCTGAAATTAGCCAGTCGCGAATCGCAAAATACGGATGCTAATGCAATTCTGTTAAAGGATGGTACAATGATGAAGCGTGCAGGGAAAAGTGGTACAGTGAAGAATCAGGAGATAGGCTGTACGGTTTCCGGTTTCCTTATTCGTAAGTATTTGAATCCTGAACAGAAGAATACAACTTGGAATCAGTCTGTTACAGATTGGATTGACATCCGTTATGCAGAAGTGTTGCTCAATCGTGCCGAGGCGGCTATGGAACTTGCAGCTGTGGGTAGTGTTACCGATGATGCCGGTAAGAATTATGTAGAGGAGGCTTTCCGCTGTGTGAATCTCATTCGTGAACGTGCAGGTGCTACGTTGCTTGCTTCTTCTGCAGAAACTTCAATTGATGTAGTGCGTATAGAGCGTCGTAAAGAGCTTGCTTTCGAAAATAAAACTTATTGGGATTTGAAGCGTTGGCGTATTATTGATGATGAACAGTCTACACGCAGATATCGCACTTTGCAGCCATTCTTTGCAGCAGATGCCATGAAGTATTTCATGGATATCAAGGAGCAGGAATATGGATATACTTATACTTATGATACACGTAATTATTATCAGCAGATTCCGACTGGTGAAATCACTAAGAATCCGAATTGTAAACAAAATCCAGGTTATTAATTATAAGAAACGAAACATTCAATTATGAAAAAGTTAACATATATTTTGTTGTCCTTATGCTTATTGGTAAATTTTACCTCTTGCGATGTGGATAATTATGGAGAACCTGAAGAAACTTTCCGTGGTGCTTTTATTGATAAGGAAACTAAAGAACCTTTCCAAACAGCTATTGGTAATACCGGCATTCGTATCCGTATGATGGAATATAGCTGGAGTGATACTCCGGAACCTTATGATTTTAATTGTATGCAGGATGGTACTTTCCAGAATACCAAAATATTTGCAGGCAATTATGGTATTATTCCTGAAGGTGCTTTTGTGCCATTGGATGAAGAGATTATTGATATAAAAGGTACTGTAGAGAAAACTTATGAGATTGAGCCACTGTTGCGCGTGAAATGGGTAAGCGAACCTCAGGTCAATGCAGATGGTACTGTGGAGGTGAAGGTTATAATTACTCGTGGTACAAATAATCCGGATTACCAACAACCGCTTACCGAAGCTTGGTTATTTGTGAGCGAAACGAGTTATGTCGGAGATTTCAACTTCAGTCCGCGTTTTTCTACTCAGTTGTTAGGGGCAGCTTTAACTGATGTTTTAGGTAAAGAAATTACTATTAAGACAAAAGGCCAATTCCCTGATTATTCGCGTAAATTCTTTTTGCGTGTAGGTGCTCGTACTACAAAAAGCTTTAGCGGTACCAATCGTTATAACTATACAACAATTAAAGAAATCACAACTATAGCACGTAATTAGTAATAATCTGGATGAGAGTGTATTGGAACCTTGATAAGCACATTGTTTGGTCTGGGTTTTGTACACTCTCATCTCTTTTATAGATATTAATATGAAACAGTCCTTTTTTATTTTTATGGTAATTACCCTTATGTTACCTCAGTTCGTTTCTGCAAAAAGGGGGAAAAATAGTTCACAACTTACTGTTATTTCTTATAATATGCGGTATGGTACGGCAGAGGACGGTGTTAATGCATGGGAATTCAGAAAGCCAGCTACTATAAAAATGATTAAAAAGCATAAGCCTGATATTTTGGGAGTTCAGGAAGCTTTGGATTTTCAGCTGGCGTTTATTCTTGAGAATTGCACGAACTATGAGGCTGTAGGTGTTGGACGCATTGATGGTAAGCACAACGGAGAGCATGCTTCAATAATGTATAATAAGAAAAAAATAGAATTGTTGGAGTGGGGTAATTTTTGGCTTTCTTCAACTCCTGAAATTCCTTCTATAGGGTGGGATGCTGCATGTACCCGTACTGCTACATGGGCACTTTTGAAGGATAAAAAGACAATGGAGAAATTTTATTACGTTAATACTCATTTGGACCATGTCGGAAGAGTGGCACGGAAGGAAGGTCTGAATCTCATTTTAGAAAAGATACAGAAGATTAATCCTGATAATTTTCCATTAATTTTAACCGGAGATTTTAATATGGAGTATACGGATTCTTCCATACAAAAACTGAATGAAAAAATGATAGATGCTAGAACTTCTGCTAAAAAAACGGATTCTTTTGGTACTTTCAATGGATGGGGGACCCGTAGCTCCATTATAGATTATATTTATTATAAAGGGTTTAAAATGTGTACGGAATACGTTACAATTCGAGAAAAATATGCAGGAAAAACTTTTATTTCTGATCACTATCCGATTAAGGGGGTACTGAAGTTTTAATTATGTGAAAAATCATGATGTATTCTGGTTTTCTCACGATGTGTTTGCTAATGGAGGGCTGTTAGAATTATGGATGAGTCCGAAACCGAATAAAAAATGAGGGAAGGACAAGGAAATTCTTAATATGTCCCTACTGACTAGGTTACTATTATGAAGAAAGGCGAAGAGGTACAACTCCCTTCGCCTTTCTTCATAACAACTATGGCTTTTATTCTTACACAATCCCTTGTGCCATCATAGCCTTTGCCACCTTCATAAATCCGGCCACATTGGCACCCTTCACGTAATTTACATAACCGTCGGCTTCCGTACCATATTGCACGCAAGCTTCGTGAATGTTCTTCATGATGCTCTTCAATTTCTCGTCCACTTCCTCTGCACTCCAGCTCAACTTGATGGAGTTCTGAGTCATTTCGAGACCAGATACTGATACACCGCCAGCATTGGCTGCCTTACCCGGAGCATACAGAATCTTTGCATCCTGAAATACCTTGATGGCTTCCGGTGTAGAGGGCATGTTGGCACCTTCGGATACTGCCATTACCCCATTAGCTATCAACTGACGGGCATGGTCGCCATTTAATTCATTCTGAGTGGCAGAAGGCAAAGCGATATCAGCCTTTTCGCCCCAAGGCTTGGCTCCTTCCACATATTTCACACCCGGATATTGTTCAGCATATTCGCGGATACGTCCACGGTAGAGGTTTTTCAGCTCCATGATGTAATCCAACTTTTCGCGGTCAATGCCGTCCGGATCGTATACATAACCGTCAGAATCAGACATGGTCAATACCTTACCACCCAATTCCAATACTTTCTCGGCCGTATATTGAGCTACGTTACCGGAACCGGAAATCAGACAAGTTTTGCCTTTCAAGTCAGTACCCTTAGTCTTCAACATTTCCATCAAGAAGTAGATGTTACCGTAGCCGGTAGCTTCCGGACGAATCAGCGAACCGCCGAACTCACGGCCCTTACCGGTGAAAGTACCCGTAAATTCATGAGCCAGCTTCTTATACATACCGAACATGAAACCTACTTCGCGACCACCTACACCGATATCACCGGCAGGTACGTCTGTTTCAGGACCGATATGACGCCACAACTCCAGCATGAAAGCCTGAACGAAACGCATAACCTCAGCATTCGACTTGCCGCGCGGAGAGAAGTCCGAACCGCCTTTACCGCCACCCATAGGCAGAGTTGTCAATGAGTTTTTAAATGTCTGCTCGAAAGCAAGGAATTTCAGGATGCTCAGGTTTACAGAAGAGTGGAAACGAACACCGCCTTTATATGGGCCGATAGCGTTGTTGTGCTGCACACGATAGCCCATGTTGGTTTGTACGTTACCTTTATCGTCTACCCAAGTAACACGGAATTGGTAAACGCGATCGGGGATGCAAAGACGTTCAATCAGATTGGCTTTGTCAAACTCCGGATGCTTGTTATACTCTTCTTCAATCGTAGAAAGAACTTCTTCTACTGCTTGATGATACTCCGGTTCGTTGGGGAACCGTCTTTTCAGGTCTTCTAATACCTTAGCTGCATTCATAATCTATTTCTTTTATTGGTTGCTACTATATGTTACCTAAAACAATTCGATTTTCGGTTTGTTTCCTTTTCCTCTCATTGCGGTTGCAAAAGTACACATAAAAATGAAACGAGCAAACATTTTATAAAGAAAATGCGGTATAAGACAACAATTTTATTGTTTTATACCGCAAAATGGAATAAAAAGATATTATTTATCCTCTTTTTAGAGACTTTATGACGGGAATAAACACTAAAGCCGCCGAAATGGCAAGCGTTAGGATAATTGGACCGTCAATTCGTTCGACAGATATCAAAACAATGTAGCAAAGTGCTGCCCAAAGCAGCACAATGCAAACTATTTGGAATTTTGATAACGGTCGTCTCATTTGGCAGCCTTCTTTTTGTCTACGATAGCATCGATAACTGCTACTGCAGTGATGTTAACGATATCGCGCACGGAGCTCTCAAAATCGGTAAAGTGGATAGGCTTGTTCAATCCCATTTGGATAGGACCAATCAGTTCGGAGTCCGTATCCATCGCCTGCAACAGCTTGTAAGCAGAGTTTGCAGAACTCAAGTTCGGGAAAATCAGTGTGTTTACGTCTTTTCCTTTCAGGCGTGTAAACGGGTACTTGGCATCACGCATTTCGCGGTTCATGGCGAAATTCACCTGCATTTCTCCGTCAATGGCAAGGTCAGGATAGTTTTGTTGCATATAATCCACTGCTTCGTGTACACTTACCGGGCTACCTTCCTTATCCGCACCGAAGTTGGAGTAACTCAACATGGCCATTACCGGTGTATGATTGAAGAAGCGGACGGTATATTCCGACAGCTTGGCAATATCGATTAGCGTTTCGGCATTGGGATGACGGTTAATCAGCGTATCGGCCAGGAAGTATGTACCTTTTTTGGAGTTCAGGATATGCATGGTGCCGAAATGCTTGTATTCCGGACGGATGCCGATGACTTCCTTGGCAACCTTGATGGTATTGCTGTATTTGGTGTAAAGACCTGTGATGAAAGCGTCTGCTTCACCCGTTTCCACCATCATCATACCAAAGTAGTTACGTTCGAACATTTTGTCATTGGCTTCTTCGTAAGTGACTCCTTCGCGGGCACGTTTTTCAGATAGAATGCGGGCATAGCGTTCACGGCGCGGCGCTTCATCCGGATGACGCAGATTTACTATCTCAATACCTTCAAGGCTAAGGTCTAGTTCTTTTGCCAGCTTCTCGATGGCTTCGTCGTTGCCCAATATAATAGGATGACAGATACCTTCAGCCTTGGCTTCCACAGCAGCTTTCAGCATATTGGGGTGGATGCCTTCGGCAAATACCACACGTTGCGGGTTGCGGCGGGCGGTGTCGTAGAGTTGGCGGGTCAGTTTGCTTTCGTAACCCATCAGCTCGCGCAGTTGCAGGCGGTAGGCATCCCAGTCTTCGATGTCTTTACGGGCTACACCGCTTTCCATGGCGGCTTTGGCCACAGCGCAGGACACTTCGGTGATGAGGCGCGGGTCAACCGGTTTCGGGATGAAGTATTCGGGACCGAAGGTGAAGTTGTTTACGTGGTATGCCTCGTTCACCACATCGGGCACGGGCTGCTTGGCAAGGTTGGCAATGGCGTGCACGGCAGCAATTTTCATGGCTTCGTTGATGGCTTTTGCCTGCGTGTCGAGGGCACCGCGGAAGATGTAGGGGAAACCGATTACATTATTAATCTGGTTAGGATAGTCGGAACGACCGGTGGACATCAGTACGTCCGGACGTGCTGCCATGGCGTCTTCGTAAGAGATTTCCGGAGTAGGGTTGGCAAGGGCAAACACGATGGGATGGTCTGCCATGCTGCGAACCATGTCCTGGGTCAACACATTACCCTTTGACAGTCCGAGGAATACATCGGCGCCTTTGATGGCTTCTGCCAGAGTATGTACATCGCGACGGTCGGTGGCAAAGTAACGTTTTTGCTCGGTCAGATTCTCGCGATCGCTGGTAATGACTCCCTTACTATCCAGCATTAGGATATTTTCACGGCGTGCGCCGAGCGCTTCATACAGTTTGGTGCATGAGGTGGCGGAAGCCCCGGCACCGTTTACGACGATTTTCACTTCCTCTATCTTCTTGCCTGCCACTTCCAGGGCGTTCAGCAATCCTGCGCTGGAGATGATGGCGGTGCCGTGCTGGTCGTCGTGCATCACGGGGATGTCCAATTCCTCTTTCAGGCGGCGTTCTATTTCGAAACATTCGGGTGCTTTGATGTCTTCCAAGTTGATACCTCCGAATGTTGGGGCAATAGCCTTGACAGCTTCGATGAACTTGTCGGGGTCTTTTTCATTTACTTCGATGTCGAATACGTCGATACCGGCATAAATTTTGAACAACAGACCTTTACCCTCCATGACGGGTTTGCCGCTGAGGGCGCCAATATCGCCCAGGCCGAGCACGGCGGTTCCGTTGGAGATGACAGCTACCAGATTGCCTTTTGCTGTATATTTATATGCATCTTGCGGGTTTTTCTCAATTTCGAGGCACGGTTCTGCAACGCCCGGAGAGTAGGCGAGAGAAAGATCGGTTTGTGTACTGTAAGGCTTGGTGGGTACTACTTCAATCTTACCCGGTTTGCCTTGCGAATGGTAGAGCAAGGCTGCTTCTTTGGTTATTTTAGCCATGGTAGAATAGTTAAATTGGTTATAATTTGGCTGCAAATGTAGGTATAAAAGTTCTAAATTGTAGCTCGCTGTCAATAAAATCTATTACTTTTATCAGTTAATTAGCTTAAAATGCTTATTTTTGGCATCAGATTTTAGAGATTACCCCCATTTATTAACTTAACATATGAGTTGCATGAGAATTTTGAAACTTCCTCTGGCAGGATTATTATTTTGTGTAATGGCACTATTTGCTGGATGTAAAACGAGTAATGAACCTAAGGCACCGGTTGCTCTGACCTGGGAAATGGGTGCAAGTGACATCGAACCCGGATATTATGAGAATACCTTTATTCTCAAGAATATCTCTCAAAAACCTCTAAAAAAGAACTGGACGATTTACTATTCACAGCTTCCCCGAGGGGTGAAGCAGGAAGGAGCCTCTGAAGTGAAGGTAGAGGTAGTGAACGGTAATTTTTTCAAAATGTATCCGACAGACGAATTTGCTTCGCTGGCTCCCGGTGATTCCATGCGGATTACTTTCCTTTGCACTTACAAGCTGGACCGGAACTCCCATGTACCGGAAGGAATTTATTGGGTGGAGACTGTGGATGGTAAAGAGGGCAGTCCGTTGCCCGTGGCTTTGAAGGCGCTGCCGCTTCCTTCTCCCGAGTCAATGAGCGGCTATCCGGATGCGACTAAGATTTATGAATCCAATCTTCGCTTGGGTGGTGCTCCTACTTTGGTGCAGTCAGACATTCTTCCGTCTGTAAAGAAAGCGGTAGCCATTGAAGGCGATAATGTCGTATTGGAAGGTAAGGTAGCTTTGGTATTTCCGGAGAACTTTGCCGGTGAAGCCAAGTTGTTGAAAGAGAAACTGACAGGTTTGTATGGTTTGGAAGTTGTCGGAAATGCTTCCGTGAAGATTGTGCTGGAAGAACTGCTTGATAGGAAGGAGGCCGTAAATGATGAATATTATACTATCAATATAGGTGACAACCTGATAAAAATCAGTGCTGCCACTCCTCATGGCATCTTTAATGGTACACAGACACTTTTGTCAATGTTGAAGGATAAGCAGACACCTTATTTGCTGGAGGCAGTCTCCATCCGGGATTATCCGGACTTGGCATATCGTGGACAAATGATAGATATTGCCCGTAATTTCACCGCTCCGGAGAACTTGAAGAAACTGGTGGATATTTTTGCATCTTATAAATTGAATGTCCTGCATTTCCATTTTTGTGATGATGAAGCCTGGCGTTTGGAGATTCCCGGTTTGGAGGAACTGACTGCTGTGGGTAGCCGTCGCGGACATACCACTGACGAAAGCCAGTGCCTCTACCCATGTTATGACGGTGGCTATGACCCTGATGCAAAGACTGTAGGCAATGGATATTATAGCCGCGAGGAATTTATTGATTTGCTGAAGTATGCTGCCGAAAGACATGTCCGCATTGTTCCGGAAATAGAATCTCCGGGGCATGCCCGCGCTGCCATTGTCTCCATGAAGGCACGCTATAACAAATATTTTGAAACTGATCCGGGAAAAGCTACAGAATATATGTTGAGTGAACCGGAAGATACTTCACGTTATGTTTCTGTACAATATTATACGGACAATGTGATGAATGTCGCCTTGCCTTCTACCTACCGTTTTATGGAGAAGGTGATTCAGGAACTTAATGCGATGTATCAGGAAGCCGGTCTTTCATTGTTTACAGTGCATTTAGGTGGTGACGAAGTGCCTCGCGGCGTGTGGATGGGCTCCCCGAAATGTCAGGAACTGATGAAGAAAAAAGGCATGACGAAAGCTCATGATTTGTCGGAGTATTTCATTACGCAAATGGCGGATGTGATGCAGAAGAACGGACTGAAATTCAGTGGTTGGCAGGAAGTTGCTTTGGGGCATACCGAAGAGGCTCATCAACAGTTGAGGGGCCAGGCTGCCGGTGTGTATTGCTGGAATACTGTACCGGGCTCTGATGAAGTGGTTTATCAGACAGCCAATAACGGTTACCCGGTCATCCTTTGCAACGTGGGCAATTTCTATATGGATATGGCTTACAATGGTCATCCGGACGAGCGTGGACTCGATTGGGGAGGTTATGTGGATGAGTCTGTCTCTTTCTCTATGCTTCCTTTTAGCATTTATCGTTCGCTGCGTGTGGATATGGCAGGCAATCCCATTGATTTGGGTAATGCGGAAAAGGGGAAGACTGCTTTGACAGAGATAGGCAAGAAACATATTATGGGTGTACAAGGGCAATTATTCGCCGAAACTATCCGTAGTTTTGATGGCGTGGAATATCTTCTCTTCCCGAAAATCTTAGGGCTGGCAGAACGTGGCTGGAATGCTCATCCGGTATGGGAAAATCTGTCCGGCGTGCGGGAGCAGCAGGCTTTCAATCAGGCTTTGGCACTTTATTATGAGAAAATCAGCAAGAGTGAAATGCCTTATTGGGCAAAGAATGGGATTAACTTCCGCTTGCCTCAGCCGGGATTATTGGTAAAAGATGGAAATCTGTATGCTAATGTGGCCATTGATGGTGCTGAAGTACGTTACACAACTGATGGTTCGGAACCTACTGCCCAGTCAACCTTATGGAAAGAACCGGTGAAGTGTGGTTCCCTGGTCGTGAAAGCAAAGACCTTCTACCAAGGCAAGGAAAGTTTGACGATTATATTGAATGTTGAGTAATAGAGAATATTGAAATGAAAAGGGAGTGCATTGTCCGAAAATGCACTCCCTTTTGTTTATTCCTTTAGGCGTTCAGCGCTTGTTCTATATCCGCAATAATATCCTCTGCATTCTCTATACCTACCGAGAAGCGAATTAGGTCGGGGCGTACACCTGCCTCCATCAGTTGCTCGTCTGTCAACTGGCGGTGTGTATGACTGGCTGGGTGCAGCACACAAGTACGTGCATCGGCCACATGAGTCACGATGGCCGCCAGTTTCAGTGAATCCATAAACTTGATAGACTCTTCCCGTCCGCCCTTCAAGCCGAAGGTGACAACGCCGCAAGAGCCGTTCGGCATGTACTTCTGTGCCTGCTCGTAGTATTTGTCGCCCGGCAGACCACAATAATTCACCCAAGCCACTTTATCGTTCTGGGCAAGATACTCGGCTACCGCTTGTGCATTCTTGCAATGTTGGGGCATACGCAGGTGCAGTGTTTCCAGACCCAGGTTCAGCAGGAATGCGTTTTGTGGAGACTGGATGCTGCCCAGGTCGCGCATCAGTTGGGCTGTAGCCTTGGTGATGTAAGCCATTTTGCCGAAGGCTTTCGTATAAGTCAGTCCGTGGTAAGACTCGTCCGGTGTGCACAGTCCGGGGAATTTGTCGGCGTGTGCATTCCAATCGAAGTTACCGCTGTCTACAATGACTCCACCTACGCTGGTGGCATGTCCGTCCATGTATTTGGTGGTAGAGTGTACTACGATGTCGGCACCCCATTCAAACGGACGGCAGTTGATGGGGGTAGGGAAGGTGTTGTCCACAATCAAGGGCACGCCGTGGCTGTGGGCAATGCGGGCAAACTTCTCTATATCGAGCACTTCGAGCGTAGGGTTGGAGATGGTTTCGCCGAATAGGGCCTTGGTATTGGGGCGGAAAGCAGCGGAAATTTCTTCCTCGCTGGCATCCGGGTTGACGAAAGTGACGTCGATGCCCAATTTCTTCAAAGTTACTCCGAAGAGGTTGAATGTTCCGCCATAGATGGTAGAGGAGCAAACAAAATGGTCTCCTGCCTGGCAGATATTGAAAATGGCATAGAAGTTGGCTGCTTGTCCGCTGGATGTCAGCATAGCGGCCACACCACCTTCGAGGGCGGCAATCTTGGCGGCTACTGCATCGTTCGTAGGGTTCTGCAGGCGGGTATAGAAATAGCCGCTGTCTTCAAGGTCGAACAAGCGCGCCATCTGTTCGCTGGTATCATATTTGAAAGTTGTACTTTGATAGATGGGGAGTACACGGGGCTCGCCCTTTTTAGGAGTCCATCCGGCTTGTACGCACAGCGTCTCCGGCTTGAATTGCTTTGCCATAATGTTATCTGTTTTAAAAGTTTCTTATCTATTATCGCGTAAGTTGTCGCAAAAGTAGGGAAAAAATTATAATTTTGTGCTTAAGTATGGTAAAATGCTATAAATTAGCGGCTGGAAATTTGTAGCGAACCGAATAAATGATGAATAATTGGAATATGAAACGCATATTTTGTTTACTGACCATCCTCTTTTGTACTTCGTTTGCTTTTAATGCTTCGGCTCAGGAAGAGCGGGATAGTCCGAGACGTGGAGAAGGAATCTCTGTTTTCCTGGAACGTAACAAGCGCCCGGGGAGAGCCTATTATAAGGAGTTTTTGGAGCTGAACAAGAAACTTCTTAAAGGGAAGGAGGAATTGCGGCTGGGAGTGAAGTATGTACTGCCCCCATTATCAAAGCCGGTTGGCAATGGGAAGAAGACAATCAATGAACCTTTGTTCGGGAAAGCGCTTGCCAGTGTAAAAGTGACATCCAACCGTTTGCAGGGTGCTTGTTTTTATGTAGTGAGCGGGCATGGAGGCCCCGACCCCGGAGCTATCGGCAGAATCGGCAAAATAGAACTGCATGAAGATGAGTATGCGTATGATGTGGCTTTGCGCCTTGCCCGTAACTTGATGCAAGAGGGAGCGGAAGTCCGTATCATTATCCAGGATGCTAAAGACGGAATCCGTGATGACAAGTACCTTTCCAACAGCAAACGTGAGACGTGCATGGGAGCTCCCATACCCTTGAACCAAGTGGCACGTCTCCGGCAACGTTGCGCCAAAATCAATGAGTTTTACAAGAAGGACCGCAAGAACTATAAATATTGCCGTGCCATTTTTCTTCATGTGGACAGTCGCAGCAAGAGCCATCAGACCGATGTGTTCTTTTACCACTCTAAAAGCAAGCCCGACAGCAAGCGTCTGGCTAAGACCATGAAGAAAACTTTCGAGTCGAAATATGACAAGCACCAGCCCAACCGTGGGTTTACCGGAACTGTCAGCGCACGCAATCTTTATGTGTTAGCCAATACTTCTCCCGCTTCCGTATTCGTGGAATTGGGAAATATCCAGAACACTTTTGACCAGCGCCGTTTTGTAATCAGTTCGAACCGCCAGGCCTTGGCCAAGTGGATGATGGAGGGTTTCATCACGGATTATAAAAAGGCGAAATAAGGACAATCAACTCTGGCTCTCCTTTTTCTTTTCGTGTACCACCACGACTGTAACGGCCGTTATTATCAGCGCCATGCCGACGGCGCTGGCCGGTGTGAAGCTTTCATTGAATATCAGGCAACCGATAACTACGGCTGTCAGAGGTTCCAAGGCCCCGAAAATGGAAGTCAGTGTAGGCCCTATGTATTTAATGGCCTTTACCAGGGTGATGTTGGATATAGCTGTTGCCGGCAGTGCCAGTCCGAGAATATTCAGCCATGTATGGGTGTCATTGGCCAGCCGGATGCCTCCGGTCAGACATCCTCCTATAATAAAGAACAAGGCTCCCAACCCCATTACGTAGCATGTCAATGCAGTGGAGGGAATCTGCACGGCACGGCTCTTCCTTACTCCTACGATATATCCTCCATAAAAGAATACGGACAGACCGGCAGCAATCAGCCCGATGGTCGTGTTTCCTCCTTCAAAGTCTATTTTGCCGGATGACAAAAGTCCAGCTCCGCTTAGTGACACCAACACGGCAAACAGAATGGCGAATGACCTCTTTTCTCCGAAAAAGCCCATCATGGCCAGTGCCACGGCCAGCGGATACATGAAATGAATGGTGGATGCCACTCCGCTGGCTATGTTCTGATAGGCGATGACCAGACTGAAGGAGGTAGCTGCCCGGAGCAGGCTGAGGATGAACACCGTTCCCCAGTCTTTCCTGCTGATGCGGAATGTCTCGCCCAGCATAATGCCGAAAACGACCAAGGTAAGTGAAGCTATTCCCCATCGGTAGGCCAATACTTCGAAAGAGGAGAAGCCCGCAAGGAGTAATGAAATGGTGAAGAAAGGAGCCAGCCCGAAGGTGGCAGAGGAGAGAGCCGCATATATAAACCCTTTTATGGAAACATTTTGCATCTTTTATCTTGATTTTAATGGAGATTTTAAAATTATCTGTTTGCGTCAATTGCTTGATTCGCATTGCGTCGTGCAAAATTAATGAATAAAAACAAGCATACAGACAAGGGAGTGTCCCTTTTTTACAATACAGTATAGATATGGGTATCTAATATAGTATCGACTGGCTTGCCTGATATTTATTCGTTCCATCATGAGGTAAAAATCATTCCACCGCGGAGTAAAAATCGTTCCACCATGGTGGAACGATTTTTACTCCATGGAGGAACGAATACTTGTTCGCTGTCCGGTTCCTAAACTCTTCCGGGGAGAAAGTCTGATGGCTCCGGCAGAACAGTTTGCCTACTCTACCGGAATATAAATTTCTGTCAACAGTTCCTCCGGTGCCGTATCTGCGGGGTTATTCAGGTAACGTTCCGCACTGGACTCATCCCGTAAGCTACATTCCATTTCGGGGATATACTTCCCGTAGATGGTATCGTATACGGCCTGCAGATGTTCGTATGGACCTTTGTATAGGAATATGGCATAGCGGCCTGCAGCGAGCTGTTTAAATCCTATGTCTCCTTTGGCCGTTGCAAATGAGGGTAGGACCATACATACATCGGTACGCAGCTTTTCAGGGGGTGTCACTTTGGGGTCATCGTGATAGATGCAGTAGGGCATCACTTCTCCCATAGGCAGTTTTTCTTCCTGGATGAACTGGCAAAGGCGCGTCCATGCGCTGCAATAGTCGTTCAGTTTATAGTCGCCAAAGAGGCGGATGTAAATCACATTGCGGGCAGGAACTTCTTTGATTTCGTGTTTCAGTTCCAGTTCCGGACGAATAATGGCTGGTTTCATAATTACAAAGTTTTTATTGTTACGATACTCTAATGGTGAAATGCCGTATAATTGCTTGAATACTTTTGACAGTGACGAGGGCGAAGAGTAGCCTATACGGTAGGCTATGTCCGCTATCGGCATGTCCGAGTAACGAAGCAACCGGGCAGCGGCTTCGGTACGCGTCCGGACAATGAACGTACCGACGGGTTCACCCAGAAAAGCTTTCATGATGCGGTGGAAGTAGAAGGGAGAGAAATGGGAAATCCTGGCCAAAGATTTCAGGTCAATTTCTTCTCCGAGGTGCAGATTTATATAATCCACTACTGCGTTCACACACTTTTGGTATTCCTCCTGGGTTGTCTTTTTCTGCTGCATGGCTCTATTGGGCTTTTTCATGTTGCAAAAATAGGAGGAAAAGAAATAGGTTACTTGTCCGATGTTGCTATAAATGCAATATCTTTAAATAAGATAAGCTATATCCCGGCACAACTTTTTCGTGCAAGCATGAAAGTTTTGCATTCGATTTGCAATATCTTTGCATTTCAGATGAAAAAACAAATGCTTGCAGATGACCGAGGAGATTAAAAGACAACTTTGGGAGTGGGCGGCGGCCTATCATTGCGCCGGCTTCATTCAGAACGATCCCATACAGTTTCCACATCGCTATGAACGGAAGCAGGATATTGAAATCAGTGGGCTGCTGACTGCCATCATGAGTTTCGGCAACCGTAAACAGATATTGAAAAAGGCTGAAGAGTTGCATAGGTTGATGGGGGCATCACCTCATCAATACGTGTTGTCCTGCCGATGGAAGAATGACTTTCCTGCTGCGGACAGAAGCAGTTTTTACCGGATGCTTTCTTATGCTGACTTTCATTCCTATTTCAGACGTTTGCATGCAGCTTATTCTGCTTTTGACAGTCTGGAGGATGCCTTATGTACGTATGCCGGTAATCCGATGGAAAGGTTATGTGCATTTTTGGAAGTCTCGGCGAAGAGTCCTCAAAAGAAACTGAACATGTTTTTGCGCTGGATGATAAGGAAAGGTCCGGAAGTGGATTTTGGTATTTGGGAGAGATTTGATTGCAGGGACCTGATTGTGCCTTTGGACACGCATGTCTGCCGTGTGGCTTATGCTTTGGGACTCACCGAGACAGAAACATTTTCTTTGAAGAATGCCCGCCGGATTACTGAAGCTCTGGCAGAGGCCTTTCCGGACGACCCGTGCCTGGGGGACTTTGCTTTGTTTGGAAGCGGAGTCAGCGGAGTATTGTAGCGCGTTACCAGTCTATTTCTTGTATCCCTCTGCTTCGTAAGAAATCGTTGGCTTTACTGAAGTGCCTGCAACCGAAGAATCCGTATTCGGCAGAACGTGGGGACGGATGGACGGTAGTCAGAATCAAGTGCCTGCTGCTATTAATTAAAGCGGCTTTTTCTTTGGCGTACGCTCCCCAAAGCATGAATACAAGATTCTCCCGTTCATCACTCAGTTTCTTGATAACAGCGTCTGTGAAGATTTCCCATCCCATGTTCCGGTGCGAGCCGGTTTCGTGGGCACGTACTGTGAGGACGGAATTCATAGGAAACACGCCTTGCGCTACCCAACGGTCCAGATTTCCGGAAGTCGGAATGGGCTTTCCCAGGTCCTGATGTATTTCCTTGAATATGTTTGCCAGAGAACCGGGAATGGCTACTCCTTTCGGTACGGAAAAGCAGACTCCATAATACTGACCGGGATTAGGATAAGGGTCTTGTCCGAGTATGACGACTTTCACTTTCTCGAACGGGCAAGAGTTGAAGACGTGGAAAATTTGATGGCCGGGAGGTAGCACGTTGGCATGTCCATACTCACTTTTTACAAATGCTACCAGCTTCTCAAAATAAGGTTTGTCAAACTCCTCTTGCAGGCGTTTTCTCCAGCTTTCTTCTATTTTTACGTTCATAAGAGTCTTGCAGTTACATATGAATGGGAAATGTCGGTGCAAAGTTACTACAAAAAAGTGAAATGCGGAAAGATATAGTGATAGAATTGAGTTACAAGGGTTTTGGTTGAAGTGGCGATAATCCGTGAAGCCATTACAATCCCTGCCGAAGCCAAATCCTGACGCCGCTACGTTACTTGTTCGTAACCATGCCCGAAAATGCGACAAACGGGTACGAATAGCGAAACAAGGCTCTAAGGAATAGTGAGTTATCCATAACTCATGCGAAAAATCAGGTTACGGAAAAAGATTGCGCCGTTCCTCCCCGTTTTGCGTACCAACACCGGACTCTTCACCAACTAATTTTGAAACCCAAAAATTAAGGACAATGAAGAGTACATTTTCAGTAATCTACTACCTCAAGCGTCAGGTAGTGAAAAAGGACGGGACAGTTCCCGTCATGGGACGCATCACGGTGGACGGCAGCCAGACACAGTTCAGCTGCAAACTGACTGTCGATCCGAAACTGTGGGACACCAAAGGTGGACGTGTCACGGGCAGAAGCACGGCGGCACTCGAAACGAACCGTATGCTTGACAAGATGCGGGTACGCATCAACAGGCATTATCAGGAAATCATGGAGCGTGACAACTTCGTCACGGCGGAGAAGGTGAAGAACGCCTTTCTCGGACTGGAACACCGCTACCACACGCTGATGCAGGTGTTCCGCCAGCACAACGAGGACTACGAGAAGCAGGTGGAGGCAGGCATGAAAGCCAAAGGCACGCTGCTGAAGTACCGCACCGTTTACAAGCACATGCAAGAGTTCCTCGACATCCGCTACCATGTGAAGGACATCGCCCTAAAAGAGCTTACCCCGGCTTTCATCTCCGACTTCGAGATGTTCCTGCGCACGGACAAGCACTGCTGCACCAATACCGTGTGGCTGTACGTCTGCCCGTTACGGACGATGGTATTCATCGCCATCAACAACGAGTGGCTGACGCGCGACCCGTTCCGCGAGTATGAAATCAAGAAGGAGGAAACAACACGCAGTTTCCTGACCAAAGATGAGATCCGCCTGCTGATGGAGGGGAAACTGAAAAACGCCAAACAGGAATTGTACCGCGACCTCTACCTGTTCTGCGCCTTCACGGGGCTGTCGTTCGCGGATATGCGCAACCTTACGGAAGAGAATATCCGCACCTACTTCGACGAACACGAGTGGATAAACATCAACCGCCAGAAAACGGGCGTGGTGTCCAACATCCGCCTGCTCGACATCGCCAACCGCATAATCGGCAAATACCGGGGACTGTGCGGGGACGGCAGGATATTTCCCGTTCCGCATTATAACACGTGCCTTGCCGGTATCCGTGCCGTCGCCAAGCGTTGCGGCATCACCAAGCATATCACGTGGCATCAGAGCCGCCACACGGCAGCCACGACGATATTCCTCTCCAACGGTGTTCCCATCGAAACGGTCAGCTCCATGCTCGGACACAAGAGCATAAAGACGACGCAGATTTACGCAAAGATAACCAAAGAGAAGCTCAATCAGGACATGGAGAACCTTGCCGCAAGATTGAACGGCGTCGAGGAATTTGCAGGTTGCACCATCTAAAAAGAAAAGCCATGAAACGTGACACAATCATCATCGAGGACAAGGCAGTCAGCGTAACCGGTAACGACGTGTGGATGACCGCCACCGAAATAGCCGGATTGTTCCATACGACCGTCCCGGCAGTGAACGCCGCCATCAGAGCCGTCCGCAAGTCGGACGTGCTGAACGACTACGAGGTGTGCCGCTACATGCAGCTTGAAAACGGGCTGCACGCGGACGTGTACGCCCTTGAAATCATCATCCCGGTCGCTTTCAGGGTGAATACCTACAACACCCACCTGTTCCGCACATGGCTGGTGGGAAAGGCACTCTCACAAGAGAAACGGCAGACATACGTGATGTTCATACAGAACGGAAAAGCCGGGTATTGCTGATTGCACATACCCCATAAGACAAGTAAACGGGTAGCACCACAAAAGGTGTCACCCGTTTACTTTTTCATGAAACCGCCTCACTCCAGCGGCTTGCGGTAGTTCGCTTCCAGTACCCCGCGCAGCCCCGTTTCCGGGTAAAGCACCTTCCCTCCCAAAAGTATGAAGGGCAACACGCGGTTGTTGCGGTATTCCTGCAAGGTGCGCCGGCTCACACGGAGCAGTTCCGACACCTCGCCGTCCGTCAGGTAACGTTCCCCGTCCAGCGGAGGACGGTAGCTTTCCAGAAATGCGGACAGCCATTTCGAGCCTTTGCGCATATCCTGCACCACAGAGGCTATCGGCTCGTCTTCCATCGTAAAAACATCGTTGTTCTCGTTCATCATAACTTCGGATTCAGTGGGTGAATAAATCAAATCATCTGCCGTGCGGATAGAGCGTGCCGACAAGCGGTATCAGCCGCTTCACCTCCTCTGGCTTGTAATAGAACCTGCGGTTTATCTGCGAGTAGCCGATAAGCCGCCTGTCACGCAGCGTCTGCAACGTGCGCGGGCTTATTCTCAACTGCCCGCAGACCTCCTCGCCCGTGAGCCATCTTTCCATGCGCCCCGTGTCGCTTTTGCGCCTCAGGGCGGCGACCTTCTCCGAGAGTGCGCCGAATGCCGCCACCATCATCTCGAAAGTCTTTTTCTCGATAGATACTATTTCCATATTCATGTCATTTAGAGTTTGCCGCAAAGGTAACGAAACGGCATACAAGACGTATCGTTTTCCGCTGAAAGGCTGCCTGTTGCGCCGTTTGACCGGGTTACGGAGCCATCTTCCGCAAAAATCTTACGTGAGTCACGTAGTGAGTTGTTAAAGCCCCTTTTGTTTATTGCCGAATTTTGTCGCAGAAACAAAAAGAAAGGACTGAACATGAAAGTGATAACAATGGAAAGTTCCGCCTACAAGGAGATGATGGCGCAGATTGCGAACATCGCAGGGTACATCCGCGAGGCAAGGGACGAGAAGAAACGGAAGCGGGAAACCGAAGACAAGCTGCTTGACACGGCACAGGCGGCGAAGATGCTCAACGTGAGCAAGCGCACCATGCAGCGTATGCGCACCGACCACCGTATCGAGTATGTGGTGGTACGCGGAAGCTGCCGCTACCGCCTTTCCGAGATACTGCGGCTATTGGAGGACAACACAGTAAGGAACGAGGAAGGGACAATAGACACCCTGTTCCACAACCACACGCTGCGCACGGGCGGCAAACCAAAAGGAAGGAGGACATAGGTCATGGAACTGCTCACACGAAACAACTTCGAGGGCTGGATGCAGAAGCTGATGGAACGGCTCGACCGTCAGGACGAACTGCTGCTGGCGATGAAGGCTGAGGGGAAACAGCCCACTATCACGGAAAGCATCCGCCTTTTCGACAATCAGGATTTGTGCATGTTGCTCCAGATAAGCAAACGCACCCTCCAACGCTACCGCAGCGTAGGCGCATTGCCCTACAAGACGCTGGGCAAGAAGACCTATTACAGCGAGGAGGACGTGCTGACATTCCTTTCCAACCATATCAAGGACTTCAAAAAGGAAGATATAGCCTTCTACAAGGCTCGTATCCATAATTTCTTTCATAAATAACCCATTAAAACATTTTTCAGATGGCAAAGAAAAAAGACGAAAAGGACGTGCTGGTAGTCCGTGACGAGAAGACAGGCGAGATCAGCGTGGTAGCCGGGCTGAACGCGGACGGCACACCCAAGCGCACCCCCGCAAAAGCGGAGAACGCGCAGAGTTTCCTGCAATTCGACCGACATGGCGACGTGCTGGACAACTTCTTCAAGAACTTCTTCCGGCAGTGCAAGGAACCCAGCCGCTTCGGTTTCTACCGCATTGCGGCAGACCAAGCTGAAAATCTCTTAGAGGTGATGAAGCAACTGCTGAAAGACCCCGAAGCGAACAAGGAGCTGCTCGCCCCTCACAAGGTGGACACCTCCGACTATGAGAAGAAGGTGCAGGAAGAGATGGCAGCACAACAGACAGAGAAACAAGAACCTCAAAAACAGGAGAACATGGAACAACGGAAAGAACAGCAACAGGACAAATCCGAACAGATGCAGGGCAAACGTGGCTACCAGCCCATCGACGAGAGTAAAATCAACTGGCAGGAGCTGGAGGACAGATGGGGCGTAAAGCGGGACAACCTTGAAAAGTCCGGCGACCTTACGAAGATGCTCAACTATGGCAAGTCCGACTTGGTAAAGGTCAAACCGACCTTCGGCGGCGAATCATTCGAGCTGGACGCCCGCCTCTCCTTCAAGAAGGACGGTGAGGGAAACATCAGCCTCGTGCCGCACTTCATCCGCAAGGAGCAGAAGCTGGATGAGTACAAGGAACACAAATTCTCCGACAATGACCGGAAGAACCTCCGCGAAACGGGCAATCTCGGTAGGGTCGTGGACATTGTGGACAGGGAAACGGGCGAGATCATCCCCTCCTACATCAGCATCGACCGCAAGACGAATGAAATCACGGACATTCCGGCAAGCAGGGTGCGCATCCCGGAGCGCATCGGCAAGACGGAAATCACCACGCAGGAGCGGGACATGCTCCGCGCCGGACTGCCCGTACGCGACAAGCTCATCGAGCGCAACGACGGCAGAAAGTTCGTCACCACCCTGCAAGTGAACGTGGAGCAGCGCGGCGTGGAGTTCGTGCCGGGAACCGGCAAGTCGCCCCGTACCGCACAGACACAGGAAACCAAAGGCGACACATCGAAAAGTCAGGCGCAGGGCGGGGAAAATGCCGCACAGACCAAGAAGGAGCAACGCCGCAACACGTGGACGAACGAGGACGGCAGCATCCGCCCCATCAGCAAATGGAGCGGCGTGAGCTTCACCGACCAGCAGAAAGCCGACTATGTGGCGGGTAAAGCCGTGAAGCTGGAGAACGTGACCGACAAGCAGGGCTTCCATGCCACGATGTATATCAAGTTCAACCCGGAGAAGGGACGCCCGTACCGCTACGACACGAACCCTGACAATGCACAGCAGGTTGCTCCGTCCAACGAGAGCCGCACGCAGGTGGCGGTGAACAACGATGGCAAGACCAACGAGGCTACAAAGAATCTGAGAGAGCCGTTGCAGAAAGGTCAGACCAACCCGAAGGACGCCCGCCAGCAACAGCAGCAGGAGAAGCCGCAGAAGAAAACGGGCAAGGGCATGAAAATGTAATCCCGTGTCCGCCACTGAATCCAAAATAAAATCCAAAGTATCAACAAAAAAGAAGAAGACATGAAGACAATCATTGCAGAAAAGCCCTCCGTGGCACGTGAAATCGCCCGCATCGTGGGCGCGACAAAGAGAGAGGAAGGATATTTCGAGGGAGGCGGTTATGCCGTGACATGGGCATTCGGACACCTCGTTCAGCTTGCCATGCCCGACGGCTACGGCGTGCGCGGATTTGTCCGTGACAACCTCCCGATTATTCCCGACACATTCACGCTCGTCCCCCGTCAGGTCAGGACGGAGAAAGGTTACAAGCCCGACAGCGGCGTGGTGTCGCAGATAAAAGTCATCAAAAGACTGTTCGACACAAGCGAACATATCATCGTGGCGACCGATGCCGGACGCGAGGGAGAGCTTATCTTCCGCTACCTCTACCACTATACGGGTTGCACCACTCCTTTCGTGCGCCTGTGGATCAGCTCTCTCACCGACAAAGCTATCCGCGAGGGACTGCGGAAACTCGAAGACGGCAGCAAATACGACAACCTCTACCTCGCCGCCAAAGCGCGGAGCGAATCCGACTGGCTCGTGGGCATCAACGGCACACAGGCGTTATCCATCGCCGCCGGACACGGCACGTATTCCGTGGGGCGGGTGCAGACACCA
The DNA here is from genome assembly GCF_003602965.1 of Bacteroides sp. AF25-5LB. Classification (NCBI taxonomy): domain Bacteria; kingdom Pseudomonadati; phylum Bacteroidota; class Bacteroidia; order Bacteroidales; family Bacteroidaceae; genus Bacteroides; species Bacteroides sp. AF25-5LB. The sequence goes on along the minus strand of NZ_QTMC01000002.1, from coordinate 307,479 downwards.
ACGTTGGCTATGGTATGTGAACGCTACTGGGAGAACCGCCGCTTTACGTCCGAAGCATTCTGGCAGCTCCATATCGCAACGGACGGTTGCGACGGCGAAGTCGTGAAATTCTCATCCTCCGAGAAATGGAAAGAGAAAGAACCGGCGATGGAACTATATAATAAGGTAAAGGCGGCAGGTTGCGCCACTGTCACGAAAGCCGAGCGCAAGGAGAAGACGGAGGAAACTCCCTTGCTCTACGACCTGACCACGCTCCAGAAAGAAGCCAACGCCAAGCACGGCTTCACGGCGGAACAGACGCTTGAAATCGCGCAGAAACTCTACGAAAAGAAGTTGATAACCTATCCGAGAACGGGAAGCCGCTACATCCCCGAAGACGTGTTTGCCGAAATTCCCAAACTGCTCGCTTTCATCGGCACACAGCCCGAATGGAAAGACAAGGTGCGGGCAAAAGCCGCCCCGACACGCCGCAGCGTGGACGACGGCAAGGTGACAGACCACCATGCCCTGCTCGTCACGGGTGAGAAACCGCTCTTCCTCTCCAAAGAGGACAATACCATCTATCAGATGATTGCCGGGCGCATGGTCGAGGCATTCTCTGAGAAATGCGTCAAGGATGTGACCACTGTCACGGCGGAATGTGCCGGAGTGGAGTTTACCGTAAAAGGCAGCGTCGTGAAGCAAACCGGATGGCGTGCCGTCTATGGCGAGGAAAAAGAGGAAATTACCATCCCCGGCTGGCAGGAAGGCGACACGCTGACACCGAAAGGCTCGTCCATTACCGAAGGAAAGACCAAACCCAAGCCGCTGCATACCGAAGCCACCCTGCTCTCGGCAATGGAAACGGCGGGCAAGGAAATTGAGGACGACGCACTGCGGCAGGCGATGAAGGACTGTGGCATCGGTACTCCCGCCACACGCGCCTCCATCATCGAAACGCTTTTCAAGCGCGGTTACATGGAACGCTGCAAGAAGTCGCTTGTTCCCACCGAAAAAGGACTTGCCCTCAATTCCGTCGTCAAGACGATGCGCATCGCCGATGTTGCCATGACGGGCGAATGGGAAAAGGAGCTGGCGCGTATCGAGCGCGGGGAACTGTCCGACGACACCTTCCGCAAGGAGATAGAGGCGTACACACGTGAGATAACCTCCGAACTGATCTCGTGCGACAAGCTCTTCGGCAGCCGTGACTCCGGCTGCGCGTGTCCCAAGTGTGGCACGGGCAGGATGCGGTTCTACGGCAAGGTGGTACGCTGCGACAACACGGAGTGCGGACTGCCCGTGTTCCGGCTGAAAGCGGGACGCACCCTGTCCGACGATGAAATCAAAGACCTGCTCACCGAAGGGCATACCAAGCTGCTCAAAGGGTTCAAGAGCAAACAGGGCAAGAGTTTCGATGCTGTTGTCGCCTTTGACGGGGAATATAACACGACTTTTGTGTTCCCGGAGGCTAAAAAGGACAAGAAATTTTCAGGACGGAAGAAATAGTATTAACTTTGCCACTTGTTCAGAGTAATGAATTGTTCTTCGATACCGGATTACACTCATACTTTGGATTTAGTGGTGGCACTCGGAGGGATACCGAGTGCCTTTTTCTTCCTTTTTCCAACCGATTATCCCGTTAATTATCAATCCGCTAAATCCAAAGTAATGAACAACAAGAAGAAAAACGAGGGTCAGACCGACTTTTCCTATTACGGTCTGTACCTGCTGGACTATCTCCGCACGAACAAGTTTGAACAGGCTGACGACACCGCTTTCATACGGGAACGGGCCGACCGTGCCGCCGAAACGTATGAGAGGGCACGGCTTGAAGGCTATCCCGCCGATGGTGCGCAGGAACTGGCGATGGACACGCTGCTGCGCGGGCTGCATTATTCCCGTTACGCCATCCTCCGCGAAGTCGTGGAAAACGAGTTTGCCGATGAAGTGCCGGAAGAGAAGCGTGAAGCCTTTGTCCTGAAACTGCTGCCGCTTGTCGGCAACGTGTTCTCCGTCTATGACCTCTCGGATGACAATTTCGCCCTGTCTTCCGATTACGACCTGCTCTACACGGAGCTGACGGGAGCAACCGTCCTTTACTTAGACGAATATGGCGTTTAACCGCAAACAGAAACTGCGGGACAACATCGAGGCGATACGGACGGCATTCATCCTTGACAGGGAAAATAGGACAGCGACAACCGAAGAGCGTGCCATACTTCAAAGGTACTGCGGTTTCGGCGGTCTGAAATGTATCCTCAACCCTGCAAAGGAACTGACGGATGCCGTCCGGTGGGCGAAATCCGACCTCGAACTGTTCGCCCCGACGGTGGAGCTGCACAGGCTTATCCGTGAGAACAGCAAGGACGAAACAGAGTACAAGCGGTTTGTGGATTCGCTGAAAGCGTCCGTGCTGACCGCTTTCTACACCCCCAAAGAGATAACCGACACCATCGCGGACGTGCTGGCAGATTACAGCGTCCGCCCCGCCCGTATGCTCGAACCGTCGGCAGGTGTCGGCGTGTTCGTGGATTCCATGCTGCGGCACAGCCCCAATGCGGATGTGATGGCTTTCGAGAAGGATCTGCTCACGGGTACAATCTTGAGGCATCTCTATCCCGACCAGAAAATGCGCACCTGCGGTTTTGAGAAAATCGAAAGACCGTTCAACAATTATTTCGACTTGGCGGTGTCCAACATTCCGTTCGGTGACATTGCCGTGTTCGACGCGGAGTTTCAGCGGAGCGACTCTTTCGGCAGACGCTCCGCCCAGAAAACCATCCACAACTATTTCTTTCTCAAAGGACTGGATGCCGTGCGTGACGGCGGTATCGTGGCGTTCATCACCTCGCAAGGGGTATTGAATAGCACCAAGACCTCCGTGCGTAACGAGCTGTTCAGTCAGGCCAATCTGGTATCCGCGATACGCCTGCCCAACAACCTGTTCACGGACAACGCGGGCACGGAGGTGGGCAGTGACCTGATTGTCCTGCAAAAGAACCTCAGCAAGAAGGAAATGTCGCAGGACGAGCGGCTGATGACCGTGATACAGACGGACACGAAAACCGCCCTGACCGACAACGCCTATTTCATCCACCACCCGGAACGCATCGTGCATACGATGGCGAAACTTGACACAGACCCCTACGGGAAGCCCGCTATGGTTTATCTGCACGAGGGCAAGGCAGCAGGCATCGCCGGGGATTTGCGCCGTATGCTCGACGAGGATTTCCATTACAGGCTTGCCATGCGCTTGTATTCGGGTTCAATCCGGCAGGCAGGAACGGAAGAAAAAGTTGCCGTTCAAAATAAAGTAGAGCGTCCTGCCATAAAATTGGAAACAGTATCCTCGGCGCAGACGGTGGAAACTCCGACAGAAAAGCCGCAACCCGCAGATGAAAAGCCGGAGATAGAACCGCGCCCGCAATATTCCGCAGGCGTGCAGCTCACCCTGCTTGACCTCTGGGGGATGACGGAAGAGGTCAGCCAACCGAAAACCTCCAAAAAGAAAAAGACGGTGAAAAAGGCAGTTACGGCAAAGTCCACTCCGCCCAAACCGAAAGTCACGGTTACACCGACAGCTCCAACTGCAAAACCCGCAATGGAGAATAAGGAGGTGAAAGCGGAGAACACCGCCAAGCCTGCCGACCCGGACGACATCTATGCCACACTGGACTGGGATACCAATCCTCCCATCAACGGTTTCTATGAAATGATGATGGGTTTGACGCCGGAGCGTAGGAAAGAACTTCGGGAACTGGCAAGGCAGCATAACGAGAAACAAGTGGCGGAAAAGACGGAAGTGAAAGCCGTGCCGGAAACTTCCCGTGAGCAGCCACGACAGGAGGAAACACAGCCGGAGGCAGTCGCCGCACCTGCCGTTACAGATACCCCATCGGAAGCGGTGGGGACTTTCCTTTTCCCCGACATCGAAGCGGAAAAGCCGAAGGAGGAAGTCGTGGACCTTTCTCCGCGTGCCTACCACCGCACGCCGGAGATGCACCTGCGCGAAGGGTCGCTGGTGGCTGACCGGGGGCGTCATAACATCGGCTACCTGAAAGACATCACGCCATACGGGGCGACATTCCAGCCGCTCGACCTGAAAGGATACCAGAAGGAAAAGGCGTTGTTGTATGTGTCGCTGCGTGACGCCTACGAGCGTCTGTACCGTTATGAATCGCTCCGGCGCGAGGCAAATGTTCCGTGGCGAGAGCATCTGAATACCTGTTACGATGAGTTTGTCATGCGCTACGGCAACCTCAACGCCAAGCAGAACGTGAAGTTAGTGATGATGGATGCGGGCGGGCGCGACATCCTTTCGCTGGAACGGATGGAAAACGGAAAGTTCGTCAAGGCGGACATCTTCGAGCATCCTGTTTCCTTCGCGGTGGAGAGCCATGCCAACGTAGGCTCTCCCGAAGAAGCCCTGTCTGCGTCGCTCAACAAATATGGTACGGTCAATCTCGACTATATGCGGGAGATAACCGACAGCACGGCGGAGGATTTGCTCACTGCCCTGCAAGGGCGCATCTACTACAATCCGCTCGTGACCGGTTACGAAATCAAAGACCGTTTCATCGCCGGAAATGTCATAGAGAAAGCGGAACGCATAGAGGCATGGATGGGTGACAATCCCGAAAATGAGCGTATGCCGGAGGTGAAGCAGGCGTTGGAGGCTCTGAAAGATGCCGAGCCGCAGCGCATCGCCTTCGAGGATCTGGACTTCAATTTCGGGGAACGCTGGATTCCGACGGGTGTCTATGCCGCCTACATGAGCCGGCTGTTCGACACGGAGGTGAAAATCGCCTATTCCGCAAGCATGGACGAGTTTTCGGTGGTGTGCGGCTACCGCACCATGAAAATCACGGACGAGTTTCTGGTGAAGGGGTATTACCGGAACTATGACGGTATGCACCTCCTAAAACACGCCCTGCACAACACCTGCCCTGACATGATGAAGTCCATCGGCAAGGACGAGCATGGCAACGACATCAAGATGCGCGACAGCGAGGGAATACAACTCGCCAACGCCAAGATTGACGAGATACGAAACGGCTTCTCCGAATGGCTCGAAGAGCAGTCGCCGCAGTTCAAGGAGCGGCTTGTGACGATGTATAACCGCAAGTTCAACTGTTTCGTGCGCCCGCGCTACGACGGCTCCCATCAGACCTTTCCCGACCTCAACCTGAAAGGGCTGGCAAGCCGGGGTATCAAGAGCGTCTATCCCTCACAGATGGATTGCGTCTGGATGTTGAAACAGAACGGCGGCGGAATTTGCGACCACGAGGTGGGAACCGGTAAGACGCTGATAATGTGCATCGCCGCGCATGAGATGAAGCGTCTGAATTTGGCACACAAGCCGATGATTATCGGGCTGAAAGCCAACGTTGCGGAGATTGCAGCCACCTATCAGGCGGCATATCCCAACGCACGTATTCTGTACGCTTCGGAGAAGGACTTTTCGACCGCCAACCGTGTGCGCTTCTTCAATAATATAAAGAACAACGACTACGATTGCGTCATCATGTCGCACGACCAGTTCGGCAAGATACCGCAGTCGCCGGAATTGCAGCAGCGCATCCTGCAAGCAGAGCTTGACACGGTGGAGGAAAACCTCGAAGTGCTACGGCAGCAGGGAAAGAACGTGTCGCGGGCGATGCTGAAAGGATTGGAGAAGCGCAAGCACAACCTTGAAGCGAAGCTGGAGAAGGTGGAACACGCCATAAAGTCACGCACGGACGACGTGGTGGATTTCAAGCAGATGGGCATCGACCACATCTTCATAGATGAGAGCCACCAGTTCAAGAATCTGACTTTCAACACGCGCCACGACCGTGTGGCGGGATTGGGAAACAGCGAGGGAAGCCAGAAGGCACTTAACATGCTCTTTGCCATACGCACCATACAGGAGCGCACAGGAAAAGACTTGGGTGCGACCTTCCTCTCCGGCACGACTATCAGCAACTCACTGACTGAATTGTACCTGCTGTTCAAGTACCTGCGCCCGAAGGAGCTGGAACGGCAGGACATAAGGTGTTTCGACGCTTGGGCGGCGATATTTGCCAAGAAGACGACGGATTTTGAATTTAACGTGACGAACAATGTGGTCCAGAAGGAGCGTTTCCGCTACTTCATCAAAGTGCCGGAGCTTGCCGCCTTCTATAATGAAATCACGGACTACCGCACGGCGGAGGATGTGGGCGTTGACCGTCCTGCCAAGAACGAGATACTGCACCATATACCGCCCACGCCGGAACAGGAGGACTTCATACAGAAACTGATGCAGTTCGCCAAGACGGGCGATGCCACCTTGTTGGGCAGGCTGCCGCTTTCGGAAACGGAAGAAAAGGCGAAGATGCTCATCGCCACGGACTATGCCCGGAAAATGGCACTCGACATGCGCATGATAGACCCGAATTACGAAGATCATCCCGACAACAAAGCGAGTCACTGTGCCAAGATGATCGCGGAGTATTATCAAAAATACGACGCCCAGAAAGGCACGCAGTTCGTTTTCTCTGATTTGGGGACATACCAGCCGGGCGACGGGTGGAACGTCTATTCGGAAATCAAGCGCAAACTGACGGAGGACTACGGTATACCGCCAAGCGAGGTGCGCTTCATTCAGGAGTGCAAGACCGACAAGGCGCGGAAGGCGGTGATAGACGCCATGAACGCCGGGACGGTGCGTGTGCTGTTCGGCTCTACCTCTATGCTCGGAACGGGTGTGAACGCCCAGAAACGGTGTGTGGCTATCCATCATCTCGATACGCCGTGGCGACCGTCCGACTTGCAACAGCGTGACGGACGCGGAGTTAGGGCAGGTAATGAGATTGCCAAACATTTCGCCGGGAACAACGTGGATGTAATCATCTACGCGGTGGAGAAGTCACTGGACAGCTACAAGTTCAACCTCCTGCACTGCAAGCAGACTTTCATAAGCCAGCTCAAAAGCGGTGCGATGGGTGCGCGTACCATCGACGAGGGGGCAATGGACGAAAAATCGGGCATGAATTTCTCGGAATACATGGCGTTGCTCTCCGGCAATACCGACCTGTTGGACAAGGCGAAACTGGAAAAGCGGATCGCATCGCTCGAAGGGGAACGCAAGTCGTTCAACAAGGGCAAGCGTGATTCGGAGTTCAAGCTGGAGTCAAAGACCGGCGAGTTGCGCAACAACACGGCTTTCATAGATGCCATGACGGAGGACTGGAACCGCTTCCTGTCGGTGGTGCAGACCGACAAGGAGGGCAACCGCCTTAATATAATAAAGGTGGACGGAGTGGATTCCGCCGATGAGAAGGTCATCGGAAAGCGTTTGCAGGAGATAGCCAAGAATGCCACGACCGGAGGGTTGTACACGCAGGTCGGTGAACTTTACGGTTTTCCGATAAAGGTGGTGAGCGAAAGGATACTCAAAGAGGGATTGGAGTTCACCGACAACCGCTTCGTGGTCGAGGGGAACTACAAGTACACCTACAACAACGGGCATCTGGCGATGGCTGACCCGTTGGCCGCCGCCCGCAACTTCCTCAACGCGATGGAGAGGATACCCTCCATCATCGACCAGTACAAGGCGAAGAACGAGGTGCTGGAGATGGAGATACCGCAGTTACAGGAGATAGCGGGTAAGGTGTGGAAGAAGGAGGACGAGCTGAAGCAGTTGAAGTCCGAACTTGCCGCCCTTGACCGAAAAATTCAGCTGGAGCTTGCGCCACCCACGCCCGAAGTCGCAGAAAAGGAGAATGAAGGGCAACAGCTCAAGCCGGAAGCGGAAGATGTGAGGAACAGGCAGGCGCAATATCCCGAAAATGCACCGCCGCAGATACGCAGTCCGGCGGATAGTATCGTTGCCAACCATGTCATAATCGGGCGTCCGGGACTGTATGCCAAGGAGGAAACCCGGTCCAAAGGATTGAAAATATAACCTAAGGAATTTTATCTGAAGTATTAATAAGGGCTATCCCAAAAGGTCTAAAAGTAAATTTTATCCTTTCTGCAAGTATCTATAGGATGGCAACTGCATTTTTTTCTTTTTGGGCAGCCCTTATTAAAATTTATTCTTATTTTAGGTTATATACATTCATGTCCATTTATGTAAAAAATTCCTGCTGACCTTGTTTATGTCTTGTCAGTCACCATTTGCAAAACCATATTTGACCCTCAAAGAGGCTGAATTTGATAAGTAACTTGCTACATACTCATAATAAGGAGCTAAATAGAACACGAATGGGAAATACACAAATGCTAAACTAAAGAAGATATTGGCCAAAATAAACGCTATACCGAGAGAGAAACTTGATTTTTCAACTTCCTAAAACGGTGTTGTTCAAACATTTCTACTTATTTGTACTTGCCAGTTGAACCTACGCTTCCCTAATAAAATGTCTATGGTAAAAAGTTAAAAAATCCTCCCACTTTTGTTAGATATATTTTTTTGTGTAATTTTGTAATCGTTATGCGGCAGTAATAATATACATATTAATACGAGTTAGTAATCCTGTAGTTCTCATATGCTACGAGGAGGTATTAAAAGGTGCGTTTCGACAATGCATCTACTGTAGTATATTATTGCTTAATCCAAATGAATATTATAAATTTAGGAATTCTTGCTCACATTGATGCAGGAAAAACTTCCGTAACCGAGAATCTGCTGTTTGCCAGTGGAGCAACGGAAAAGTGCGGCCGTGTGGATAATGGTGACACCATAACGGACTCTATGGATATAGAGAAACGTAGAGGAATTACTGTCCGGGCTTCTACGACATCTATTATCTGGAATGGAGTGAAATGCAATATCATTGACACTCCGGGACACATGGATTTTATTGCGGAAGTGGAGCGGACATTCAAAATGCTTGATGGAGCAGTCCTCATCTTATCCGCAAAGGAAGGCATACAAGCGCAGACAAAGTTGCTGTTCAGTACTTTACAAAAGCTGCAAATCCCGACAATTATATTTATCAATAAGATTGACCGTGCCGGTGTGAATTTGGAGCGTTTGTATATGGATATAAAAACAAATCTGTCGCAAGATGTCCTGTTTATGCAAACTGTTGTCGATGGATCGGTTTATCCGGTTTGCTCCCAAACATATATAAAGGAAGAATACAAAGAATTTGTATGCAACCATGACGACGATATATTAGAACGATATTTGGCGGATAGCGAAATTTCACCGGCTGATTATTGGAATACGATAATCGCTCTTGTGGCAAAAGCCAAAGTCTATCCGGTGCTACATGGATCAGCAATGTTCAATATCGGTATCAATGAGTTGTTGGACGCCATTTCTTCTTTTATACTTCCTCCGGCATCAGTCTCAAACAGACTTTCAGCTTATCTCTATAAGATAGAGCATGACCCCAAAGGGCATAAAAGAAGTTTTCTTAAAATAATTGACGGAAGTCTGAGACTTCGAGACGTTGTAAGAATCAACGATTCGGAAAAATTCATCAAGATTAAAAATCTAAAGACTATTTATCAGGGCAGAGAGATAAATGTTGATGAAGTGGGTGCCAATGATATCGCGATTGTAGAAGATATAGAAGATTTTCGAATCGGAGATTATTTAGGTGCTAAACCTTGTTTGATTCAAGGATTATCTCATCAGCATCCCGCTCTCAAATCCTCCGTCCGGCCAAATAAGCCCGAAGAGAGAAGCAAGGTGATATCCGCTCTGAATACATTGTGGATTGAAGACCCGTCTTTGTCCTTTTCCATAAACTCATATAGTGATGAATTGGAAATCTCGTTATATGGTTTGACCCAAAAGGAAATCATACAGACATTGCTGGAAGAACGATTTTCCGTAAAGGTCCATTTTGATGAGATCAAGACTATCTACAAAGAACGACCTATAAAAAAGGTCAATAAGATTATTCAGATCGAAGTACCACCCAACCCTTACTGGGCCACAATAGGGCTGACTCTTGAACCCTTACCGTTAGGGGCAGGGTTGCAAATCGAAAGTGACATCTCCTATGGTTATCTGAACCATTCTTTTCAAAATGCCGTTTTTGAAGGGATTCGTATGTCTTGCCAATCTGGTTTACATGGATGGGAAGTGACAGATCTGAAAGTAACTTTTACTCAAGCCGAGTATTATAGCCCGGTAAGTACACCTGCTGATTTCAGACAGCTGACCCCTTATGTCTTCAGGCTGGCTTTGCAACAGTCAGGTGTGGACATTCTCGAACCGATGCTCTGTTTTGAGTTGCAGATACCCCAAGTAGCGAGTTCCAAAGCTATTACAGATTTGCAAAAACTGATGTCTGAGATTGAAGACATCAGTTGTAATAATGAGTGGTGTCATATTAAAGGGAAAGTTCCATTAAATACAAGTAAAGACTATGCCTCAGAAGTAAGTTCGTACACTAAGGGCTTAGGCATTTTTATGGTTAAGCCATGTGGGTATCAAATAACAAAAGACGGTTATTCTGATAATATCCGCATGAACGAAAAAGATAAACTTTTATTCATGTTCCAAAAATCAATGTCATTAAAATAATGGAGCGGTCAGGAAATTTCTATAAGGCAATACGGTTGGGATATATACTTATCTCCATTCTTATCGGATGTATGGCATATAATAGCCTCTATGAATGGCAGGAGATAGAAGCATTAGAACTTGGCAATAAAAAAATAGACGAGCTCCGAAAAGAAATAAACAATATCAATATTCAAATGATAAAATTTTCTCTATTGGGTGAAACAATACTGGAATGGAACGATAAAGATATCGAGCATTACCATGCACGGCGTATGGCAATGGACAGTATGCTCTGCCGTTTCAAGGCCACCTATCCAGCAGAGCGCATCGATAGTGTGCGCAGTCTTTTAGAGGATAAGGAACGACAGATGTTCCAGATAGTCCGGTTAATGGATGAACAACAATCTATTAACAAGAAGATAGCCAATCAAATTCCGGTTATTGTACAGAAAAGTGTGCAGGAACAGTCCAAAAAGCCAAAACGAAAAGGTTTCTTAGGCATATTCGGCAAAAAAAAGGAAGTAACTCCAGCAGTATCAACCACTATCCTTCATTCGGTCAATAGAAACGTAATCAGCGAACAGAAAGTGCAGGATCGCCAATTGTCGGAACAAGCCGACAGCCTTGCAGCTCGTAATGCAGAACTTAACAGACAACTGCAAGAATTGATTTGCCAAATAGAAGAAAAGGTACAAACCGAACTGCAAAGCCGGGAAAACGAAATAGTTGCCATGCGTGAAAAGTCATTTATGCAAGTAGGCGGTTTAATGGGATTCGTTCTTCTATTGTTGTTAATTTCCTACATCATCATACATCGTGATGCAAAAAGCATTAAACAATACAAGCACAAGACAACTGATTTGATAAGGCAACTGGAACAATCCGTACAACGGAACGAGGCACTGATAACGTCAAGGAAGAAGGCGGTACATACTATCACCCATGAACTGCGCACACCGCTGACAGCAATAACAGGCTATGCCGGACTGATACGGAAAGAACAGTGTGAGGATAAGTCCGGGCAGTATATCCAAAACATACTGCAATCCTCCGACCGTATGCGGGATATGCTTAACACTTTGCTTGACTTCTTCCGCCTGGACAACGGCAAGGAACAGCCCCGTCTGTCACCCTGCCGGATTTCAGCAATCACGCACACACTTGAAACGGAGTTCATGCCTGTTGCCGTGAACAAAGGGCTGTCCTTGTCCGTGAAGACTGGACACGATGCCATTGTATTGACCGACAAAGAGCGAATAATACAAATCGGGAATAACCTGCTGTCAAACGCTGTCAAGTTCACAGAAGAAGGCGGTGTTTCTTTGATTACTGAATATGATAATGGAGTTCTGACACTGGTCGTTGAAGATACAGGTACAGGCATGACAGAAGAGGAACAGAAACAAGCGTTCGGTGCGTTTGAACGTCTATCAAATGCCGCCGCAAAGGAGGGTTTCGGGCTTGGGCTTGCCATAATGCGTAATATTGTGTCGATGCTTGGCGGAACAATCCGTTTAGACAGCAAGAAAGGGAAAGGCAGTCGTTTCACAGTTGAAATTTCTATGCAGGAAGCTGAAGAACAGCTTGGATATACAAGCAATACACCTGTTTATCATAACAATAAATTCCATGATGTTGTCGCCATTGACAATGATGAGGTATTACTTCTGATGCTGAAAGAGATGTATTCCCAAGAAGGAATACACTGCGACACTTGCACCGATGCTGCGGCACTGATGGAAATGATACGCCAGAAAGAATACAGCCTGTTGCTGACAGACTTGAATATGCCCGATATAAACGGTTTCGAATTGCTGGAACTGTTGCGTTCGTCCAACGTGGGCAATTCACCAACAATCCCGGTGGTTGTGGCAACCGCTTCGGGCAGTTGTAACAAAGGGGAACTATTGGCAAAAGGCTTTGCCGGATGCCTGTTCAAACCGTTCTCCATATCGGAACTGATGGAGGTTTCCGACAGGTGTGCCATAAAAGCGACACCGGACGGGAAACCGGACTTTTCCGCCTTATTGTCCTATGGCAATGAAGCCGTCATGCTGGAAAAGTTGATAACTGAAACAGAAAAGGAAATGCAGGCGGTACGGGATGCAGCAAAAGAAAAAGACCTGCAAAAGCTGGATTCCCTGATCCACCACCTGCGCAGTTCGTGGGAGGTGCTCCGTGCCGACCAACCGCTGAATGTACTTTACGGATTGCTTCGTGGCGATGCTCTCCCGGATGGTGAAGCGTTAAGCCATGCCGTGACTGCCGTGCTGGATAAGGGAGTGGAAATAATACGGTTGGCAGAAGAGGAAAGGAGAAAATACGAAGATGAATAAGACAAAAATAATTGTGGTGGAAGACAACATCGTGTATTGCGAATATGTCTGCAATATGCTGTCACGGGAGGGCTACCGCAATATGAAGGCTTACCACCTCTCAACCGCGAAGAAACATCTGCAACAGGCAACAGATAATGATATCGTGGTTGCCGACCTGCGTCTGCCTGACGGCAGTGGCATAGACCTTTTGTGCTGGATGCGAAAGGAGGGAAAGATGCAGCCCTTCATCATTATGACCGACTACGCCGAAGTTAATACCGCCGTGGAAAGCATGAAACTCGGCTCGATAGACTATATTCCCAAACAGCTTGTGGAGGATAAACTTGTCCCCCTGATCCGTTCCATACTGAAAGAACGTCAGGCAGGACAACGCCGTATGCCTATATTCGCCCGTGAAGGTTCCGCCTTTCAGAAAATCATGCACCGCATAAGGCTGGTAGCCGCCACCGATATGAGCGTGATGATATTTGGTGAGAACGGCACGGGCAAGGAGCATATTGCCCACCTGTTGCATGACAAGAGCAAACGTGCAGGCAAGCCATTTGTGGCGGTGGACTGCGGTTCACTCTCCAAAGAGCTTGCACCGTCGGCTTTCTTCGGACACGTCAAAGGTGCATTTACAGGTGCGGACAATGCCAAGAAAGGATATTTCCATGAGGCGGAAGGCGGCACGTTGTTTCTGGACGAGGTAGGAAACCTCGCGTTGGAAACCCAACAGATGTTGCTCCGTGCCATACAGGAGAGGCGGTATCGCCCGGTCGGAGACAAGGCAGACCGGAATTTCAATGTCCGCATCATCGCTGCTACCAATGAAGATTTGGAGGTATCGGTGAATGAAAAGCGTTTTCGGCAGGATCTTCTGTACCGCCTGCACGACTTCGGGATAACCGTTCCTCCGTTGCGTGACTGTCAAGAAGACATTATGCCGCTGGCAGAGTTCTTCCGTGATATGGCAAACAGAGAGCTGGAGTGTAGCGTGAGCGGGTTCAGTTCCGAAGCACGTAAAGCGTTGCTGACACACGCATGGCCGGGCAACGTGCGGGAACTTCGGCAGAAAGTTATGGGTGCTGTATTGCAGGCGCAGGAAGGTGTTGTCATGAAAGAGCATCTGGAACTTGCCGTGACGAAACCGACCTCTACTGTCAGCTTCGCCTTGCGCAATGACGCGGAGGATAAGGAGCGGATATTGCGTGCGTTGAAACAGGCAAACGGCAACCGGAGTGTCGCCGCAGAACTGCTCGGCATAGGCAGGACAACACTATACAGCAAACTTGAAGAGTATGGACTTAAATATAAATTCAAGCAATCATAGCCCGTAATTCACTGAATTTGGCTATCTTTGCATAACATTTGAGAAAAACGGCGATTGGCAGGAGCTTTTCGCCGCCAACATATAGGATAAGACCGCAAGGCGTTTCAAGCGAAAATCTGGTAAATTGGAACTACGGAGACGATTGCGTGATGCTTATGCTATGCTTACGCATAGCGTGCATTCACGTACTCTCCGTAAAGGCTTTACCAGAGCCATCGCTTGAAGGTAGTGTGAATTGCACGCTACTTTTTTACCCTTGCCTAACGAAAGGAAACGATTATGGGTAAAGTTCAGATTCTCGCCGTACTGACGATGGACGGATGTCTTTCTTCAGAGTTATATGATAAAGCACATCAGGATTTGTGCCTTGACCGTTGCGGTCTTGATGAAATCAGGAAGAAAGCCTTTTACCGTGTGACACCGGACTATTCCATTTCAATGCTGCACGAATGGAGAAAAGACTGCACAAACATCCGTTACCTCGCGGAAGCCACACCGGACACGGCAGACTATATAAACGGACTGCTGCGGATGCACGCTGTGGATGAAATCATACTATACACCGTTCCTTTCATATCCGGAAGCGGACGACATTTTTTTAAGTCGGCTCTGCCAGAGCAACACTGGACGCTTTCCTCTTTGAAAAGCTATCCCAACGGTGTATGTCGCATTATCTATATCCTTGATAAAAAAGCAAGATAGCCAAAATGTGCGGCAAGCATACATTTCTATTTTCAGGAATAGAATAAATGTTCCGATTACAAACAATTTAAGTCGGAGATAATTTGTCCTTGTGAAAAAATACTGAATTTTATACCTCTGAAATCCAGCACTTTGTAAAATTGAGTGTTGGATTTTTTATTTTCTGCCGCGTTTTTTGCCAATTATATTCATGTGCGCACGCAGAAAACAAAGTGTAATTTTCAAAATTGACAGAACCATGAATTATTTCTTGCTGGCGGAAACCGACTTTTTCCGCCTGATAAACGAAGCCGGCGACTGCAATATGGAAACGGCATACACGGCTTTCGCCACCCAAGTGATCGAACTGTGCAACGGCGGCATGGACATGAACCTTACCGTCATCGCGCTTGCCTACATCGAAATCGAGTTGCAGCACCATCCCGTACGTAATCTGTCAGAAGAAAAAAGAGAGATTGCCGCCTACGTCAGCAAGGCTCTGTCTTTCGTAAGAAAGATGCAGAAATTCCTTGCCACGCCCCAAGTGCCACCACTAATATCCGCCAACAACGCAACAGAAACCACCGCCAGCCTTCTTCAATGGACGGGCAATGCCATCGACCTCGTGGAACTTATCTACGGCATAGACGTGATGGGCTGCATCAACAACGGCAATATGCCGCTCAAACAGCTCGCCCCACTTCTCTATAAGATATTCGGGGTTGATTCTAAAGACTGCTACCGCTTCTACACTGATATCAAACGCCGGAAGAACGAAAGCCGCACCTATTTCATTGACAGGATGCAGGAAAAACTGAACGAGAGAATGTTGCGTGATGAGGAGTTGGAGCGGATGAGAAAATAAAAAAATATCCATTACATATGAGAAGACAGGAATACTCGTATCCTGTCTTTTTATTTTCATTTAATTATATATTAATTAGCACAATATATGTGAGTTTTTCATTCCTATAAGGACAAATTTCAGAAACGTATGTCTGGTAAATTATTGAGTCATCATAGTATGAACATATATCATTACTAAAAACAATGAAACAACTTCCATAAGATTGTGGTTGTAAAAATCGCCATTTAATAGCCCGTTTTTTTTGTAAAATTCGCCAATTAAAAAAATATGATTATCTTTGCATTATATTTTATAAGGTATGGAAACAGTAAATAGAATACTTCAAGAGAAGATTACAGCACGAATCGCGCCCAATAAAGCAGTACTGATTTTTGGTGCTCGCCGTGTTGGTAAAACGGTAATGATGCGTAAAATTGTGGACAACTATTCAGGTAGGACGATGATGCTCAACGGCGAAGACTACGACACATTAGCACTATTGGAGAATCGCTCAATAGCCAATTATCGGCATTTATTGGATGGTATTGATTTGCTGGCTATTGATGAGGCACAGAACATACCACAAATCGGTAGTATTCTGAAGTTGATAGTTGATGAAATACCGGGAATAAGTGTCTTGGCAAGTGGTTCTTCGTCATTCGATTTGCTGAATAAGACTGGTGAACCGTTGGTCGGCCGCAGTACGCAATTTCTCCTTACACCATTCTCGCAACGGGAAATCGCACAGACGGAAACGGCACTTGAAACCCGCCAGAACCTCGAAGCGCGCTTGATTTACGGTTCCTATCCCGAAGTAGTAATGATGGAGAACTATGAACGTAAAACAGACTACCTACGTGATATTGTCGGTGCATACCTGCTTAAAGATATCTTAGCAATTGACGGCTTAAAAAATTCGAGCAAGATGCGCGATCTACTGCGATTGATAGCTTTTCAGTTGGGCAGCGAAGTTTCTTACGAAGAGTTAGGTAAACAACTCGGCATGAGCAAGACGACCGTTGAAAAATACCTCGACCTATTGGAAAAGGTCTTCGTTATCTATCGTCTGGGGGCTTATTCGCGTAACCTACGCAAGGAGGTTACAAAAGCTGGCAAGTGGTACTTCTACGACAACGGCATTCGCAATGCCATTATCGGGGCTTTCTCACCGCTGGCCATTCGGCAGGATGTCGGTGCGCTGTGGGAGAACTACATCATCGGAGAGCGGCGCAAAGCGAACTTCAATGAGGGACTGCACAGGGAGTTCTATTTCTGGCGCACCTACGACAAACAGGAAATCGACCTGATTGAGGAGAGTGCCGACAGTCTTACCGCCTTGGAGTTCAAGTGGGGAAATAAAATGCCGGCCGCACCGAAAGCCTTCCAAGAAGCCTATCCCTATGCCGAGTTTCATGTGGTAAATCGGGAGAATTATTTGGAGTTCGTATAATCAATAAATTACGTATATGGAAACAAAACTACAATCCAAACAGCAATATCCGCGGTTTATCCAAAATAAACCGTGTGGTATTGACAAATTCGATGGAGGTTCGCAAGAAAGGTTGGCAAAAACTATTGCTCGCCATTTTTGTCAGAATGATTCATTGGATGAGGAATGTACTTTACCTCGAATTATCGGCATCGAAGGTATTTGGGGATCTGGAAAATCCAACGTGGTTAAAATGTTGGAACGTGAATTATCAGACGACTATTACTTTTTTGAGTATGACGCATGGGGACATCAAGAGGACTTGCAACGCCGCTCTATATTGGAATTGCTTACAAGCAAACTTATTGATGATGGTATCCTATCTGGAAATGCAACAATAAAAGTCAAAGGTGGAGGTACGAAAACCGTATCATGGTCTGAAAAGCTGAAATATTTATTAGCCCGTAAAACGGAGACCGTAACCGAAAAATATCCCCTTATCAGTAATGGTATGGTTGCGGCATTTTTGGTTGCAGTTTTAACTCCGATATTTACATTTATTGCGTATGCAGTAAAACCTACACCCACAACATGGTGGTTTTCTTTATTGTCTATTATCATAGCTGCACTGCCAGTTCTTATTGCATTGTGCGTTTGGAAATGGGCATATAGCAAAGATCATAAATATGGATGGAGTTATATGTTAGCTATTTATCAAGATAAAGTCGAAAAGGACGTTTGCTATGAGACTTTGAGCGAAGACGAACCAACGGTTTACGAGTTCAAAACATGGATGCAAGACATTTCTGATTTTATCAAGGAAAAAGGACAACGTAAATTAGTCCTTGTTTTTGACAACATGGATCGTCTCCCCGCTGAAAAAGTAAAAGAATTATGGTCTTCTATCCATACGTTCTTCGCCGATAGCGGTTTTGAAAATGTTTGGGCTGTTATTCCTTTCGATGAAACACATTTAGCTTGTGCATTCGGAGATGAGACCGACGAACAAACGAAACAACTGACCAAGTATTTTATCAATAAAACTTTCCCTATTGTTTATCGTGTTGCTCCTCCTGTTATTACCGACTATCGAAGTATATTCAACAAACTGTTTGTTGAAGCATTTGGAGAAACAGAAAATGAAGCGAAAGAAACTATAAATCGGATATTCAGATTGGTAAATCCTAATGCCAATGTTAGGGAAATTATATCATATATCAATGAGATGGTCGCTCTTAAACAAGAGTGGTGTAACGAAATTTTGATGATAAACATAGCATTGTTCTGTTTGAAGAAGACGGATATTCTGGCAAATCCAGTAGAACAAATATTGTCCGGCGACTATCTGAATGGCATTCAAACAATAATTAACAATGATCTGCAAACACAACGCGAAATTGCAGCTTTGGTATATGGTGTCGATGTTGAAGATGCTCGACAAATTCCATTGAAAAAATATATTGAAGGCTGCATCAACGGAGAAGAAGACCACGACATAAATCAATATGCAGAGACTAATAAACAATTTGACACTGTATTAGAAGAAGTTATACAATGTATGGACAATGCGCTTATCGATAAGATTATACATTGTTTGCATAAATTAACTCGAAAGAGCGATGTTATTCTGCGTGTATGGCAAAGAATAGCACAATTGAAATTAAAAGAATCCATAGAGAAGCAGGTGTTCCCTGTCGAATACCAAGAACTGCTGTTGCATTTAGACACGGAAAGCCAAAACCATGTGATTGCTCAATTATATAAGAAGATAGTTCGGTTCAATGACTTCAATGGCGGCGACTATTTCAAAACGTTAGATGCAATAGACAGGTTTATTGCGCAAAATAAGTTGGCGTGCGATTTTACGTCATTGATTGAAGCAAAAACAGTCAAGCCAAATACATTTATCGATTATATTCAAGCTGCAAATGCAACAGATGCTGCCTATCGGGATAACGCGACAACTAAAGCATATAAATATTATCAAGTAGCAACAAATTCGGAGGCGCTCGATAATTATTTGGCAAACTTACTACCCGATAATTTCGACCATGCAGATATTGTAAAAACGTTAAAAGATAATTCTACCTATACGTTTCCAACGCTTTTGCAAGCGATCACGAATTGCATTGATGAACAGAATGTAAATAAAGATAATATAGGGGCTATATTTACAACCTATCGTTTATTGGCATCTGACGAAGAAAGACCTTTACCTGTAACGTTAGATTCAACCTACATAAATCAGTTGCATTCTGAATTAGAAACTGATGGCCGAAACATTAAAGAGTCTGGATATTACGATTTAGTCGCCATGCAATTGGCACATGGTCATTCCGTTTCCTTAATAGAGGGTGGAGATATAAAATATGTTGCAGAACTCATGGACTATTATGTGGATCATGGAGACTTATTAGTAAATAGTGTGGGATGGAATATACCGCTATTAAATGAAACACTACAATACATGGTAAATCATAAACTTGGCTATAAATTATTGCTCTCAGACATATTGCCCCAATTTGAAGATATTAAGAACAGAATAGGTGTAACGGATGAGGTATTTATCGAGCATTTAGCAGAGTGGAATACCGATTTGGATAAGTATATCACTAAGAACAATATTAAAGATGTAATTCCTGACGCATCTTTTTACGATTTGACCACTAAAATAAGCAATGTCCTGACCGATCATATCAATAAAATAGCGTTCGAAGCGTTGTCTGAAATAAGTGTTGATACATTATACGCCCAAAGAACAGCACATACATCATATTATTGGTTTGTCGCAATAAAACATTTACTGGCTAAAATCAAATCCTTGCCAGATAACTTGACTGAATTTGGCAAAAAGATTCTGATGGATATTGCTTCTGGAACTCAAAGTTTGAATCCTTTCCCTAATTGTTTCAAGAATATAGTTGAAAGATTGGATAAACGAAAAATTAAATCGACAGTTACCGATATAAGAAATGATTTCTGCATCGGTAAAAAGACTATCAATGCAATAAAGTTTCAATTTTTCGAAACATGGCTTAGATCGCATGGTAATTTGAAAAGTCAAGCTGGAGACGTTATTGATAAAATAGTGAAACCTGTAATTTCCGATGGGGCATGCCGTTCATTGATTCTGCAAAACAAAGATTTTTATATGGATTTAATAAATACAGCAGGGGATGATGCTTATGAATTGAAAAAGAGTCTCCGAAACCTCATACAAAAAGATTCAGATCCGCAATTGGTTAAATTTGTCAATTCGATAGATTCAGTACCTGAGGTTGAAACCGCGTAAGTATTTGTCTAACAAGTCCGAATTTTACGATTTTACCCGTCAGAACTGAAGTGCCCCCCAAAAAAATTGTATCCAACTTTTGGGGGTCACTTCAAACTTCGATAGGGATAATTTTCAATTTTGGGGACTTGTTAGACAGTCTCATTATCTGGTAGCAGTTTACACAGCACCGGATCGTTTTTGATACGCTCCAGTTCCTCCTGCACAATCTGCTTCACCTCTTCCTTGATGCGCCGGTAGTTCGCCTGCACCGTTTCCTTCATGCGGTCGTTGCCGTCCTCGTCCGTGAAGTTTGTAATGACGGGAATTTTCTTGTAGGCACTTTCTTCCCGTTTCACCTTTTCGGCATCCACCACAATCTCGCAATGAAAAATCTTCTGCTCGATACGCTCGTTGAAGTTGTCGGATACAGAACCGACAAACATTCCCTGCGTAAGCCCGGAAATCTTACTCGGTGGAATGAGCGCGTCCATCTGCGTGTTGATGGAGGTGGAAACATCCTGCCGGTTGATGGAGATGGACTGCCGTTTCTGCAACACCTTACCGAACCGCTCGGAGAGCGTCTTGGCTGTTTCCCCCACCACCTGACCGGAGAAAATATTGCCGACAGTGTTCATCACCACTTTCGCCTCTTTGTCCCCGTAGTCACGCACTAACTGGCTGAAATCCTGAAAGCCCAGACACACGGCAACCTTGTTGCTTCGGGCGGTAGCTATAAGATTGTCCAACCCTTTGAAGTATATTGTGGGCAACTCGTCGATGATGACCGATGACTTCAGCATCCCCTTCTTGTTGATGAGCTTCACGATACGGGAATTATACAGACCGAGTGCCGCACCGTAGATATTCTGACGGTCGGGATTGTTACCCACGCAGAGGATTTTCGGCTCTTCGGGATTGTTGATGTCCAGCGTAAACTCGCTGTCTGACATCACCCAGTAGAGCTGCGGTGAAATCATCCTCGAAAGCGGGATTTTTGCCGACGCTATCTGACCCATGAGCTGCTCCGCAGCCCCTCCAAGCCACGCATCCATGAACGGCGAAAGGTAGTTCTCCAGCTCCGGATAAGAGGTCAGTATCGGAAATATATCCTCGTAACGGCGGTTCAGAAACTCGATAGCATGGGGAAACGTGCAAAACTTCCCGTTCTGATAGATTTTGAGATACCAGATAATACTGGCAAACAGAATGATAGGTGACTCCACGAAGAAGTCGCCCTGCTTTTGCACCCACGTTTTATTGAGGTTGAGCATTATTGTGTAGGCACTCTCATAGGCATCCGTAATATCTTCCATAAAATCCGGGTGAATGGGATTGCACCGATGAGAGCGTCGCGGGTCGTCGAAGTTGATCACATAGAACTTCGGCTTTACCTTGTAGCCGTCCGGGTGGTTCAGCAAATGGTTGTAGGCAATAGTAGATAGGTCGGGATACTTGAAATCGTAGATGTATTGACTAAAGCCCTTTTCAATCTGTTGCTTGATAAAATTGTTTACCACGGCATAGGACTTGCCGCTGCCCGGCGTACCCAACACGATGGACGCACGGAAGGGATTAACTACATTGATCCAACCGTTGTTCCAGCGTTTCCTGTAATAGAAACGTGTCGGCAGATTGACCGAATACTCGCTTTCGATAAGCCTCGTTTCCTGCATGAAACTCTCGTTCTCGTTGTTGAAAACATCCTCCATCAAATTGTGTTTCAACAGGCGGCTCATCCACAGACCACCCATCAACAGGCAGACATAGCCCGTTCCAATGGTAAGGACATACAGTCCCGTCACCGCTTCAAGCGGCAGCGGCAGGGGCAGCAACCACCAGTTCAGGAAAAACAGCACGAACCCGACGGCAAATGCTGTCCAGATTCTCCCCCAAGTGATTTTCTCACCCTTGACACCCTTCGTACCCAGACAGGACAAGGCAAGCAAAAGGACGGAAAACAGCTTCGTGTAGAGAATGGAATGGAACAGCCCCGCCGTGCGGTCGAAGTTCAGAAGGATTTTGTCCACCACGCCGATGTTCACGCCCCACAGCCGGATGGCTTCGTAGCAGAACCAGTACACGTTCATGACCACTAAAATGATACTCACGGCACGCAGAAAATCCATGATTTTCGCCAATGCCCTCAAATCGTCTTCTTGTTGTGACATACATTGATTTTTTAATTGTTGATACTCTGATTACATACCCAAGCCCTTGCGTTTTTTCTTCTTTTTGCGCTTCATCGCCCGGATGAAAGCCTCTTCCTCGGCATCTACCGCCGGACCTTCGGGAGTGAGCAAGCCCATACCGCCCGATATATCTTCACTGTCGTAGGCGGTCTGCCCGTGTGCCTTGTCCGCAGCATCCACAGGGATGGATAGCGGTATCGGCGGTTGTCCGGCGTATGGCAGGGTGAAGTGTTCCTGCAAGGCATTCGCCGAAAGCTCCTTACCCATGCGCGAACCGTTCAGCACGCATCCCGTGCGGTGGTCGATGAAGGTAGCCCCATAGATGCGCCCTTCCTCTGTGTAGCGCAGTACGGTGTCGATGCCCTTCTCTTTGAGTTGGGATACAAATTTGTCCTTGTCATAAGTGCCTTGCAGCACGGAAAGGACGGTGCGTTTCGTCATGTCTGCCAGTTTCCTATCCTTGATTTCCGATTTGGAACGGACAAACTTCTTCTGTACGGCTTCATAGCCTGCGGACTTCCCGAAAAGCGAGGATTTGAACGGGTTGCCCACCTTGTTACCCTTGTCGTCCGTGACGGAATAGACCAGCCCGTGATACTCCCGTCCGCGCACGTTGCCCCTCGCTTCCTCCACCGTCATATTATATAAGGAAAGGAGCGCACGGTATTCGCCCATCGTCTGGAAACGGTACTGCCCATTCAGAGCCTTCACGGTGTTGCCTACCTGCTTCTTCACATCACCTGCCGATGCGGCCACCTTGCGCAACGGATTATCCAATCTCTGATTTTTACGTTCTGCCGGATGCAATCCGTACTTCTGTTCCAGTTCCCTGCGGATACGGTCGCTGCGGCGGTAGAGAAAATCCCGGTTGAGCCTTTTCCCGTTCTCGTCCACGTTGACCGTCACGATGTGCAGGTGGTGGCGGTCGATGTCCTCGTGCTTGAATACAAGATAAGGCTGGTTTCCGAAACCGAGTTTTTCCAGATACTCGCGGGCGATATTCTGCAACTCAATATCGGTCAGCACATCCTCCGGGTGCGGGTTGAGAGAGATATGCACCACCGGCTTCTCGATCTTCATCTGCGGTGGCAGGAAGGTGAGAAAACCCTCCATCGCCTTGCCTATGTCCACCGTTCCCGAACCGTCATTGTAGATGCGGTTGGTGGTGAGAAGCCGCCCCTGCGCCTCGTTAATCTTCTCCCCGTTGTAGGCAATCGCGCCGTACAACGAACTTCCTACACTGATTTTTGCGACCATTTTGCCTCCATTTCCCTTGAAAGTTCCACAATCCGGCGGCTCAGTTTCACGAGTTCGACGGTGTGTTGCTCTAATTTGTAGAGCAACGCCATCGCCTTTTTCTCTGAAAAATGCAGCCTCAGTTCCTTCACGACTTGGTTGTAATTCGTACCCACGGCACGGAATTGTGCATGAAAATCCGACAGTTTGGTGTAATAGTCCACCAACGTCTTGTCCACCTTCAGCACCTTGAACGGTTGCCCGAAGAAGTGCGCTTTGAGGAAAACAGACCGTGCATAGACACCCGATTTTCCGAACATGGCGAGGAAACGGTTGTGTTCCTCCTCGTTGAAACGGACGGTGTACCGGTACACCGCCGGATCAAGTTTGGGATTTCTCCCTGATTTGCTTTTCCTTTTCTCTTTCATATTACTTTGGATTTAGCGGATTGACGGCATAAGCCGCCGCTTCGGATTACAGCACCGCAGTTCTGAAAGGCTTCCCGACTTCGGAGGGAAAGCCCGCCCCCTGCAAGGGCAAGTGCTTTTCGTGGCTGCTCAAAATATTTTGAGCGGCTGAAAAGACATCTTGCTATGTTCAGGTGAACATAAAAATCCGTCAGGGGACGGATTGGGAAAATACCTTTCAGGACTCCGGGCCGCGCGTCATCGGCGAACCCTGCTGTCCGGGTGCAAAGTTACGCCCTTAAAGCGGTATCGGACAGATGCTTGACCCGGTCAATGACTGCCAACCGGCGCAACGTGCCGCCACTTGCCGGAGAAGTGATACAGGTTCCAAAATATACTTGTTTATTTGCAGCATGATTCAAGAAACGAACGATTTGAAGATATGATAAACGGAACATTCAAATACCCGGAAATCCGCTTCTTCGGATACTTGCCGAAACGGATACCCGAACCGTCGGAAACCCGGTTCTCCGACAATTCGGTGACGTATGGATTCAATGACTTCATGACGCAATGTCGTCAATCACCATTTGTCCGACGCACCGCTTCACCACAGAACCGGATACGCGACGACCCGCCTGCGTGTGTAGTCACGGAAGCGGATGGTGCGACAGCCAAATCCGTATGGAAACAGAAAAACAAATCATCAACAATTAAAATAAATGGAACTATGAGTAAGGAAATCTTCGTTGCATTCGCAACACAGAAAGGTGGCATCGGCAAATCCACTGTCACGGCACTTGCCGCCAGCTACCTGCACAACGTGAAAGGCTACAATGTCGCCGTCGTGGACTGCGACGACCCGCAGCACAGCATCCACGGGCTGCGCGAACACGAAATGGGGCTTATCGACAGCAGCACCTACTTCAAGGCTCTCGCTTGCGACCATTTCCGCCGGATCAAAAAGAACGCCTACACCATCGTCAAAAGCAATGCGGTGAACGCCCTCGACGATGCCGAGAGGATGATTGCCACTGAGGACGTGAAACCCGACGTGGTGTTCTTCGACATGCCCGGCACACTCCGAAGCAACGGCGTGATAAAGACGCTCTCGCAGATGGACTACATTTTCACTCCGCTGAGTGCCGACCGCTTTGTCGTGGAGAGTACCCTGAAATTCGTCACGATGTTCCGCGACAGGCTGATGACTACCGGACAGGCGAAAACAAAGGGGCTGCATCTGTTCTGGACGATGGTGGACGGCAGGGAGAGGAACGACTTGTACGGCATCTACGAGGAAGTGATAGCCGAAATGGGCTTTCCGGTACTTTCCACCCGCTTGCCCGACAGCAAGAAGTTCCGCCGTGACCTTTCGGAAGAGCGCAAGAGCGTTTTCCGCTCCACCATCTTCCCGATGGACACGGCACTGCTGAAAGGGAGTGGCATCCGGGAGTTTTCCGAAGAGATAAGCGACATCATCAGACCGCAGTGAGCATGGGCAGCAGGAAAGTGAACACGGAAGGCATCGACGAGGAACTGCTGTTAGCCTCCATCGGGCGGCGCACACAGGACGGGACACTGCGCCCCGCACAGGAAGTACCCGCAGCTGCACCGACCGAAGAGGACACCGCCGCACCGGAACCATCTCCTGTGCAACCCGTAACACGGGAAAAAGCGCAGAGGGAAAGTGGACGCCGGAAAAGGCAGGACGAGGACTACAACGAGCTATTCCTGCGCCGCAACGAGATAAAGACCCGCCAATGTGTCTATATCAGCCGTGACGTCCACGGCAAGATCCTCAGAATCGTGAACGACATCGCCGGAGGGGAAATCTCAGTAGGCGGATATGTGGATACCGTGCTGCGCCAGCATCTGGAACAGCACAAGGAGAGAATCAACGAACTGTACAAGAAACAACGTGAAGATCTGATTTGAAAATGGAAAAAGAAATGACACCGAATGAAAAAAGACCACAGCAAGACTGCGGAGGTATGTTTACCCAAGTGCAGGCGAGTGTGGAAATACTGTCGCCTGTCCCGGTAAGCGGCAAATGCAGTGAGAAGGACTATGAACGCCTGTTCATCCGCGACCCGGAAGTAAAGGCACGTGAGGGGAAGATGGCGTATGTGCGCCCGGAGTACCACGAGCGTATCATGCGTATCACCCGTGTAATCGGGCATGACCGGCTTACGCTGTCCGCTTACATCGACCATGTGCTGACGCACCACTTCAACCAGTGCGAAGATGCGATAAAGAGCCTTTATGCCCGAAATTACAATTCAGTATTCTAACCAAAAACGGAAGGATATGAATTACACAATCAGCATGACAGACATTCTGCTGGCGGTATCGGTCGGCTGCAACCTCTGGTTCCTGTTCCTGCTCCTTTACGAGCGCATCATGGACACGCGGATTGTCCGCTTCTTCAAGGGCATTGTCGGATTATGGCGGTCACTGGACGGGAATGAGGCTAAACGCATAGCGGCACACGAGGAAGTCCCTGCGGAAAAGGCGGACATCATCGGCAAGAGCCGTTTCAGGATGGCATCCACCCGGACAACCGCTGCCATACCGACGCAAGAAGCCGCCACTATTGAAAAAGGCATTGAGCTGTCGGAGGAAGAGGCTACTTTTGACGACGGAAAAACGGGAAACGCATCCCGCCCGGCACAAGTCCCGGAGGAAAAACTCGATGAGACCTTCACGAGCATACCGCCGGAGGAACTGGGATACGGGGACGACGAACCGGAAGAGGACGCCTCGGACACGCCACGGGCTTCGGGCAGCAGCTTTGACGAGATTGACGACGCCTGCAAGACCGCCAAAAACCCGGACGCGACACAGGCGGAACGTGAAAAGGCGGCTAAGGTGTTCACCGACATGGAGGGCACGGAGTTGTACGAGAAAATGATGGAAGGCTCTTCGGAGATAGGCATCCGCATCAAGGGGCTTATCGAGATTCGGCTGAAGAAATCTGAAAAGGAGTTCGTCGTGCCGGACAACATCGAGGAGTTCGACATTCGCAACTATGTATGACAACAATAAAAGAAATGAACATGAAAGAATGACATCAACCCACGCGGCGAGGAAACGCAAGGCGCATCCCCATCCGCAACGGACACGCCCACGTCCGTGGAAACAAACGGGCATCCACTAAAACCAAAGTAAAGAAACAAAGTATCAACCGCCCGACAAAGGACCATCCACCCTTTTGACGGCAAAAAACAAGAACAGTTTATGAACAAGAACATCTTGAAAAACAGAAAAGCAATCCTCTCCGCGGCACTTGTCATCGCCGCAACCGCCTCCGCTTTCGCGCAGGGAAACGGCATCGCGGGCATCAACGAAGCCACCTCTATGGTGAGTTCTTATTTCGACCCCGGAACTAAACTGATATACGCCATCGGTGCAGTCGTCGGGCTTATCGGGGGCGTAAAAGTGTACGGCAAGTTTTCATCGGGCGACCCCGACACCAGCAAGACAGCCGCCTCGTGGTTCGGCGCGTGCATCTTCCTGATTGTTGCCGCCACCATCCTGCGCTCATTCTTCCTTTAATAAATAATGTATGGCTGAATACCCAATCAACAAGGGTATCGGCCGTCCGGTAGAGTTCAAGGGCTTGAAGGCACAGTACCTCTTCATCTTCTGCGGAGGTCTGCTGGCTCTCTTCGTCCTGTTCGTCATCCTCTACATGGTCGGTATCGACCAGTGGATATGTATCGGCTTCGGCGCGGCATCGTCCTCCCTCCTTGTATGGCAGACCTTCGCGCTGAACGCCCGGTACGGTGAACACGGGCTGATGAAATTAGGAGCGGCACGGAGCCATCCCCGATACCTTATCAACCGGCGGCGGATAACCCGTCTGTTCAAACGACAACGAAAGGAAGAAAGACAATGAGGAATACATCGAAAATGACAACACTGGAAAACAGGTTCCCACTTTTAGCGGTGGAGCATGGCTGCATCATCTCAAAGGACGCCGACATCACGGTGGCTTTCGAGGTGGAACTACCGGAACTTTACACCGTGACGGGTGCGGAGTACGAGGCGATACACAGTTGCTGGTGCAAGGCTATCAAGGTGCTGCCGGACTACTCCGTCGTCCACAAACAGGACTGGTTCATCAAGGAACGCTACAAACCGGAGCTTCAGAAGGACGACATGAGCTTTTTAAGCCGCTCTTTCGAGCGTCACTTCAACGAGCGTCCGTACCTGAAACACACCTGCTACCTCTACCTGACCAAGACAACAAAGGAGCGTAACCGGATGCAGAGCAATTTCAGCACGCTGTGCCGGGGACATATCATCCCGAAGGAGCTGGACAGGGAAACCACGACCAAGTTCTTGGAAGCCTGCGAACAGTTCGAGCGCATCATGAACGACAGCGGGCTTGTCAGGCTGCGCCGCCTCTCCACCGATGAGATTGTGGGTACTGAGGGAAAGACGGGACTTATTGAACGCTACTTCTCGCTCATGCCGGAAGGTGACACCACCTTGCAGGACATCGAGCTTTCGGCAAGGGAGATGCGCATCGGCGACAACCGCCTGTGTCTGCACACCCTCTCCGACGCGGAAGACCTGCCGGGCAAGGTGGCTACCGACACCCGTTACGAGAAGCTCTCCACCGACCGGAGTGACTGCCGACTGTCATTCGCCTCCCCGGTGGGGCTTCTGCTCTCCTGCAACCATATCTACAACCAGTATGTGCTGATAGACAACAGTGAGGAAACCTTGCAGAAGTTCGAGAAGTCCGCCCGTAACATGCAGTCGCTATCTCGCTATTCAAGGAGCAACAGCATCAACCGCGAGTGGATAGACCAATACCTGAACGAAGCCCATTCCTACGGACTG
The DNA here is from genome assembly GCF_003602965.1 of Bacteroides sp. AF25-5LB. Taxonomy (NCBI): domain Bacteria; kingdom Pseudomonadati; phylum Bacteroidota; class Bacteroidia; order Bacteroidales; family Bacteroidaceae; genus Bacteroides; species Bacteroides sp. AF25-5LB. The sequence goes on along the minus strand of NZ_QTMC01000002.1, from coordinate 278,440 downwards.
ACCTCGGTACGGGCACACTTCAACGTCATGGCGTGGAGCGACGATGCGGAGGAACTGAAGCATATCAAGAACGACGTGGGCAGCCAGTTGGCAAGCATGGAATGCGTGCCGCGCCACAACACCATCGACTGCCCGACACTCTACTGGGCGGCGATACCCGGCAATGCGGCGGACTTCCCGGCGGAAGAGAGTTTCCACACCTTCATCGAACAGGCGGTGTGCCTGTTCACAGAGGAAACCAACTACCGCAGCTCGCTCTCGCCCTTCGGCATCAAGATGGTGGACAGGCTCACGGGAAAACCGCTGCACCTTGACATCTCCGACCTGCCCATGAAGCGAGGTATCACGACCAACCGCAACAAGTTCGTGCTGGGTCCTTCGGGCAGCGGCAAGTCTTTCTTCATGAACCACCTCGTGCGCCAATATTATGAGCAAGGCGCACATGTGGTATTGGTGGACACGGGAAACTCCTATCAGGGCTTGTGCGGCATGATCCGACGCAAGACAGGCGGAGCGGACGGTGTGTATTTCACCTACACGGAAGATAAGCCCATCAGCTTCAACCCGTTCTACACCGACGATTACATCTTCGACGTGGAGAAGAAGGACAGCATCAAGACCCTGTTGCTGACGCTCTGGAAGTCGGAGGACGACAAGGTGACAAAGACGGAGAGCGGCGAGCTGGGCAGTGCCGTGAGTGCCTATATTGAGCGCATCCAATCCGACCGTAGCATCGTGCCGTCGTTCAACACCTTCTACGAGTATATGCGTGACGACTACCGCAAGGAACTGGCACAGCGTGACATCAAGGTGGAGAAGTCCGACTTCAACATCGACAACATGCTCACCACCATGCGGCAGTATTACCGGGGCGGGCGTTACGATTTCCTGCTCAACTCCACGGAGAACATCGACCTGCTCGGCAAGCGGTTCATCGTCTTCGAGATAGATTCGATTAAAGAAAACCGCGAACTGTTCCCCGTCGTGACCATCATCATCATGGAAGCCTTCATCAACAAGATGCGGCGGCTGAAAGGCGTGCGGAAACAGCTTATCGTGGAAGAGGCTTGGAAGGCCCTCTCATCGGCGAACATGGCTGAATATCTGCGCTATATGTATAAGACGGTCAGAAAATATTACGGCGAGGCAATCGTGGTGACGCAGGAGGTGGACGACATTATCAGTTCTCCGGTGGTCAAAGAGAGCATTATCAACAACTCGGATTGTAAAATCCTGCTTGACCAAAGGAAATATATGAACAAGTTCGACCAGATACAGGCGTTGCTCGGACTGACGGAAAAGGAGAAGTCGCAGATACTCTCCATCAACATGGCGAACAACCCTTCACGGCTCTACAAGGAGGTGTGGATAGGCTTGGGCGGCACGCAGTCGGCGGTCTATGCCACGGAGGTCAGCGCGGAAGAGTATCTGGCGTACACCACCGAGGAAACGGAAAAAGTGGAGGTTTACCGTCTGGCGGAGAAGCTGGGCGACGACATCGAAGCCGCCATCCGGCAGCTTGCCGAAAGGCGGAGAAACAAGGAATAACTAAAAAACAGAATGTATCAACCAAAAAAGAAAAACGCGTATGAATTTACCAAAAGTGAAAATGCTGCAAGTCAGCAAGTGCCTTATCGGATTGGCGGTCATGATGCTGCAATCCTGCGACGTGGCCGACAACCGCCGCGACATGCTGTGCGGGAACTGGGAGAGCGTGGAGGGAAAACCTGACGTGCTTATCTACAAGGAGGGCGAAGCCTACAAAGTGACGGTGTTCCGTCGTAGCGGTCTGCGCCGCAAGCTCAAGCCGGAAACCTATCTCTTGCAGGAGGAGAACGGCAACCTGTTCATGAACACCGGCTTCCGCATCGACGTGTCCTACAACGAGGCCACGGATGTGCTGACTTTCTCGCCAAACGGGGACTATGTGCGGGTGAAGCCGCAGCCGGGACATCCGACCGAAGAATAACAACCACTAAAATCCAAAGTAACATGAGAACAAGAATAACAATGATTATCTGCCTGTGCCTGCTTTTCGCGGGCAGGGCAAGCGCACAGTGGGTCGTAAGCGATCCGGGCAATCTAGCGCAGGGCATCATCAATGCCTCCAAAAACATCATCCATACCTCCAAGACCGCCACGAACATGGTGAGCAACTTTCAGGAGACGGTGAAAATCTATCAGCAGGGCAAGAAGTATTACGATGCCCTCAAATCGGTGAACAATCTGGTCAAGGACGCCCGCAAGGTGCAGCAGACCATCCTGATGGTGGGCGACATCACAGACATCTATGTGAACAGTTTCCAACGGATGCTCCGTGACGGGAATTTCAGACCCGAAGAGCTTTCCGCAATCGCTTTCGGCTACACGAAACTGCTGGAGGAAAGCAACGAAGTGTTGACGGAACTCAGGAACGTGGTGAACATCACCACGCTCTCCATGACCGACAAGGAGCGCATGGACGTGGTGGAACGCTGCCACTCGAAGATGAAGCGTTACCGCAACCTCGTGAGCTACTACACGAACAAGAACATCTCCGTGAGTTACCTGCGTGCGAAAAAGAAGAACGACCTCGACCGCATCATGGGGCTGTACGGGAACATGAACGAAAGATACTGGTAGCCTATGAAGTTCGACAACCTTCATCAGATTTTACGTTCACTTTATGAGCAGATGATGCCGCTGTGTGGGGACATGGCTGGTGTGGCGAAAGGCATCGCCGGGCTGGGTGCGCTGTTCTACGTCGCCTACCGGGTATGGCAGTCGCTGGCGAGAGCTGAACCGATAGACGTATTCCCGATGCTCCGTCCTTTTGCCATCGGTCTGTGCATCATGTTCTTCCCGACTGTGGTGCTGGGCACGATAAACAGCATCCTCTCACCCGTCGTACAGGGCACGGCAAAGATGCTGGAGGCGGAAACGCTGGACATGAACCGATACCGGGAGCAGAAGGACAAACTGGAATACGAGGCGATGGTACGCAACCCCGAAACCGCCTACCTCGTGTCCAACGAGGAATTTGACAAGCAACTGGAGGAACTCGGCTGGTCGCCCTCCGACATGGTGACGATGGCGGGAATGTATATCGACCGGGGAATGTACAACATGAAGAAGAGCATCCGCGACTTCTTCCGCGAGATACTCGAACTGCTGTTCCAAGCCGCCGCCCTCGTGATAGACACCGTCCGCACCTTCTTTCTCGTGGTGCTGGCGATTCTCGGTCCGATAGCCTTCGCCCTGTCGGTATGGGACGGTTTCCAAAACACGCTCACGCAGTGGATATGCCGCTATATACAGGTCTATCTGTGGCTACCGGTATCGGACATGTTCAGCACCATACTGGCGAAGATACAGGTTCTGATGCTGCAAAACGACATCGAGCGGATGCAGGCAGACCCGAACTTCTCGCTGGATTCGAGCGACGGGGTGTATATCGTATTCCTCTGCATCGGCATCATCGGCTACTTTACCATTCCCACCGTTGCGGGCTGGATTATCCAAGCCGGAGGCATGGGCGGTTACGGTCGCAACGTGAACCAGATGGCGGGACGAGCCGGAAGCATGGCGGGCAGCGTGGCGGGTGCAGCCGCAGGAAACGCAGTCGGACGTGTCGGCAAATTGCTGAAATAATCAATGTGCAATCATAAATTGGAAAATATAAATGGAATTCAAATCACTTAGAAACATCGAATCGTCGTTCAGGCAGATACGCCTGTTCGGTATCGTCTTCCTCTCGCTGTGCGCCGTGGTGACGGTGTGGAGCGTGTGGAACTCCTACCGTTTCGCAGAGAAGCAACGGGAGAAAATCTATGTGCTGGACAACGGCAAGAGCCTGATGCTCGCCTTGTCTCAGGATTTGTCGCAGAACCGCCCGGCGGAGGCACGGGAACATGTGCGCCGTTTCCACGAGATGTTCTTCACGCTATCACCTGAAAAAAGCGCGATTGAACACAACGTGAAACGTGCCTTGCTGCTGGCGGACAAGAGCGTGTACCACTATTATTCGGACTTCGCGGAGAAGGGGTACTACAACCGCATCATCGCCGGGAACATCAACCAAGTGCTGAAGGTGGACAGCGTGGTGTGCGACTTCAACGCCTATCCCTACCGTGCCGTGACCTACGCCACACAGAAAATCATCCGGCAGAGCAACGTCACCGAGCGCAGCCTCGTGACCACCTGCCGCCTGCTGAACGCATCGCGGTCGGATGACAACCCGAACGGTTTTACCATCGAGGGTTTCACCATCATTGAGAACAAGGATTTACAGACTATCAAACGGTAACAGGACATGAAAAGTATCAGAAAATCAATGTGGGGCATGTATTGGAAACTCCACGACAAACGGAAACGCTTGGCGGCAAGTCTCAAAGGGTATCTGGACGGCTTGCCGCCGGAAACACGCCGCCGCATCGTGCTGGGGATGTTCGCCGCCTTCGCGGTGCTTGCCCTTTACACCTTCGGCAGAGCCGTCTATGACATCGGCAGGAACGACGGCTCACATATGGAAACGGGACACGCCGGACGGGTGGAACTGCCGACCCCGGCGGAAACAGGCAATCACTTAACACCTTATTTATATGGAACAGACAAAGAATGAACCGACGAAAGAGAACAAAGCTGCTCCCGAAACGGGGAAACCGAAAAAGGAGCGCGAACCGCTGACAGAGGCGCAACGGCTGAAACGGCAGAAGATGATCGTGCTGCCCGCTATGGTGTTGGTGTTCATCGGGGCGATGTGGCTGATATTCGCCCCGTCCTCCGGCAAGGAGCAACCGCCGGGAACGGACGGATACAACACCGAGATGCCCGACGCTGACAAGGCGAACCGGCAGATTATCGGCGACAAGCTGAAAGCCTACGAGCATGGGGAGATGGAAGAGCGTCAGGAGAGCCGCAACCGTGCCATCGGGCAGCTGGGCGACATGTTCGACCGCGAGATAGCGGGAACGGAGAACGGAGTGGACTTCGACCTCGCCAATCCGGGCGGCAAGGAAGAAAGGGCAAAGCCAGCCACGCCGCAGACCATCCAGTCCTCCGCAGCCGCCTACCGTGACCTGAACGCCACGCTCGGAAACTTCTACGACCAGCCGAAAAACGACAATGCGGAGATGGACGAATTGTTGGAGCGCATCGCATCGCTGGAGTCGGAACTGGAAAGCGAGAGGGGCAAGGCTTCCTCTATGGACGAGCAGGTGGCTCTTATGGAGAAGTCCTACGAGCTGGCGGCAAAGTACATGGGCGGTCAGAACGGAGGACAGCCATCGGCGGAACAGAGGGCAGAGCCAACTACCGTGCAGAAAGGGAAGAAGAACAAGGCAATGCCTATCAGACAGGTGGAGCATCAAGTAGTTTCTTCACTCTCACAGCCTATGAGTAACGCGGAGTTTGTCGCCGCCTTATCGCAGGAACGCAACCGGGGTTTCAACACGGCTGTCGGCACGGCGGAGGTATTGGACAGGAACACCATACCGGCGTGCGTGCATGGGGCGCAGAGCGTGACGGACGGGCAGACGGTAAGGCTGCGCCTGCTGGAGCCTATGGCGGTGGCAGGCAGGACAATACCCCGGGGTGCGGTGGTGGTCGGCACGGGCAAGATACAGGGTGAGCGGCTCGACATCGAGATTACCTCGCTGGAATACGACGGCACGATTATCCCCGTGGAGCTTGCGGTCTATGACACGGACGGACAGCCCGGCATCTTCATCCCGAACTCGATGGAGATGAACGCCGTCCGGGAGGTCGCCGCCAACATGGGCGGCTCGCTGGGAAGCAGCATCAACATCTCCACCAATGCCGGGGCGCAGCTCGCCTCCGACTTGGGCAAGGGGCTGATACAAGGCACGAGCCAGTACATCGCCAAAAAGATGCGAACCGTCAAGGTGCATCTGAAAGCCGGGTACAGGGTCATGCTTTACCAAGAAAAATATTGAAAACAATAAAAATTACCACTAAAATCCAAAAGTAATGAGAAAAGTAATCATCATGTTTGCCCTCGCTATGGGCATCATAACTGCCAACGCGCAGGAGAATGTAACCGTTGAAACGACCAACGGAAGTGAACAACCGACCTTGACGAAGGAGGTCTATCCGCAGAAGGAGGCGGACGGCGACCTATATCACGGGCTGTCACGCAAGCTGACCTTCGACCGCATGATACCGCCGCACGGTCTGGAAGTGACCTACGACAAGACCGTCCACGTCATTTTTCCGGCGGAGGTGCGCTATGTCGATTTAGGCTCGCCCGACCTGATTGCCGGGAAAGCCGACGGAGCGGAGAACATCATCCGTGTGAAGGCTACCGTAAGGAATTTTCCCAACGAAACGAATATGTCCGTCATCACGGAGGACGGCAGTTTCTACACCTTCAACGTGAAGTACGCCGCCGAACCGCTGTTGCTCAACGTGGAGATGTGCGACTTCATCCATGACGGCAGCACGGTGAACCGCCCGAACAACGCGCAGGAAATCTATCTGAAAGAGCTGGGCAGCGAAAGCCCGATGCTGGTGCGCCTTATCATGAAGTCCATCCACAAACAGAACAAGCGCGAGGTGAAGCATATCGGCTGCAAGCGTTTCGGCATCCAATACCTGTTGAAAGGCATCTACACGCACAACGGCTTGCTTTATTTCCACACGGAGATAAAGAACCAGAGCAACGTGCCTTTCGATGTGGACTACATCACTTGGAAAATCGTGGACAAGAAGGTTGCGAAGCGTACTGCCGTGCAGGAGCAGATTATTCTGCCGCTCCGCGCGCAGAACTACGCCACCCTCGTGCCGGGCAAAAAGAGCGAGCGCACGGTCTTCACGATGGCGAAGTTCACCATCCCCGATGACAAGTGCCTCGTGGTGGAATTGAACGAGAAGAACGGCGGCCGTCACCAGTCCTTCGTGATTGAGAACGAGGATTTGGTACGCGCGGGTACCATCAACGAACTTCAAGTACGCTGACCATGAGAAAGTACATCGCAATAATCATCGCGTCGCTTGCCCTTTTTACAGGGCAGGCGCACGCCCAGCGGTGTCTGCCGAAGATGCAGGGCATCGAGGTGAGGGCGGACATGGCGGACGGCTTCAATCTCGGCGGCAAGGACGGCGGGTACAGCTTCGGGGCGGCTCTCTCCACCTACACGAAGAAGGGGAACAAGTGGGTGTTCGGTGGCGAATACCTGTTGAAGAACAATCCCTACAAGGACACCAAGATACCCGTGGCGCAGTTCACGGCGGAGGGCGGCTATTACTTCAAGATACTGTCGGACGCCCGAAAGATTGTTTTCGTCTATGCCGGGGCTTCGGCTCTCGCCGGATATGAGGCGGTAAATTGGGGGAAGAAGGTGCTGCATGACGGCTCCACGCTGCACGACCGGGACGCCTTCATCTACGGCGGTGCGCTGACGCTCGATGTGGAGTGTTACGTGGCAGACCGTATCGCCCTGCTTGCCAACCTGCGGGAGCGTTGCCTTTGGGGTGGCGACACACGGAAGTTCCACACGCAGTTCGGGGTCGGTATCAAGTTCATCATCAACTGACACGGGCATGGAAAGGACGGAAATAGATGCTGTCAGAAGGATGCCGCTTGCGGATTTTCTCGCACGGCTGGGGCATGAGCCTGTCAGAAGGAGCGGTAACGAGCTGTGGTATCTTGCCCCGTACAGGGGCGAGCGCACATCCTCTTTCCGTGTGAACGTGGCGAAACAGCTCTGGTACGACTTCGGTTTGGGCAAGGGCGGCGACATCTTCACGCTTGCCGGGGAGTTTCTGCAAAGCGATGACTTCATGAAGCAAGCGAAGTTCATAGCGGAAGCCGCCAATATGACGGTTGCCGGATGGGAAAAGCCCGTCTATCTCTCGAAGCCGACCGAATCCGTTTTTGAGGATGTGGAGGTCGCTCCGCTGCTCCGCTCACTGCTGACGGAGTATTTAGAGGAACGGGGCATCCCTTACGCCATCGCATCCCGTCACTGCTGCCGCTTGAACTACGGTGTGCGTGGGAAACGGTATTTTGCCGTTGGCTTTCCGAACATGGCAGGTGGCTATGAAGTCAGAAGCCGATATTTCAAGGGTTGCATACCTCCGAAGTCTGTATCACTGGTAAAGGCGAATGACATCCCGGCTGACGAGTGCCTCGTGTTCGAGGGCTTCATGGACTTTCTCTCTGCCGTGACGCTTGGTGTAACCGGTAACGCTGACTGTCTTGTGCTGAACTCAGTCGCCAACGTGGAGAAGGCGGCGGGATTGCTGGACGGATACGGGCGCATCGGCTGCTTCCTCGACCGTGACGAAGCCGGACGGCGGACGCTTGCCGCACTTACCATGCGATACGGGGAACGTGTCACCGACCGTTCCTCCCTCTATGACGGTTGCAAGGACTTGAACGAGTACCTGCAACTGACAACGAAAAAACAGAAAAACAACCATCTAAAAATCGAAGAACAATGAACATACTGAACAACAGAAACAAGAGAACATCAATATTCAAGGCAGTGGCGTTATGCCTGATAGCCGCCATGTCATTCACCCTCGTGTCATGTGACGATGACATGGACATCCAGCAGTCCTATCCCTTCACGGTGGAGGTCATGCCCGTGCCGAACAAGGTAGTAAAGGGGCAGACAGTGGAAATCCGCTGTGAACTGAAAAAGGAGGGCGACTTTTCGGGTACGCTCTATACCATCCGCTATTTCCAGTTCGAGGGGGAAGGCTCGCTCAAAATGGATAACGGCATCACCTTCCTGCCTAACGACCGCTACCTGCTGGAGAACGAAAAATTCCGCCTGTACTACACGGCGGCGGGTGATGAGGCGCATAATTTCATCGTGGTGGTGGAGGATAACTTTAGCAACTCCTACGAACTGGAATTTGACTTCAACAACAGGAATGTAAAGGACGACGATCTTACCATCGTTCCCATCGGCAACTTCAGCCCCTTGTTGAAATGATGCGTGTATTCATGACAATGCTCTGTTCACTTCTGACGGTCTGTTCTGTGTCCGCGCAGATCAGCCGCCAAGAGGGAACGGACGGGCAGGCGGCAATCTACCGACTGCCGCTTATGGAACGTGCTTTTTTATGCTGCCGCTACTTTGAAGGCTGGCACTCAGAAAAACACTACCCATACGTCGGTTGGGGTCACAAACTTTTGCCAAACGAGAAGTATTCGGCACGAACCATGACAAAACGGGATGCGGATGAACTTTTGCGGAAAGACCTGCGCAAATTTGTCGCCATGTTCCGTAAATTCGGGGTTGATTCGATTTTGCTTGGCACGTTAGCTTACAATGTGGGACCGGCGAAGCTGTTAGGCAGCAAAACAATCCCCAAAAGCACCTTAATCAAGAAGCTGGAAGCTGGTGACAGGAACATCTACCGTGAGTATATAGCCTTCTGCAACTACAAAGGAAAACGCCACGCCATGCTGCTCAAACGGAGAAAGGCGGAGTTTGCGCTGTTGTATATCCCATAAAAGGACTGACAAAACTGGCAAAAGACGTGCCATATTTAACTTGGCACGTCTTTTGCTCTATCACTTGATAGATTATCGTAGGATTTTCTCGTTAATTGACATCGTTGAGCCATTTTTGCCTATCGGTTTCCAAATAACACTTCAAGTTGTAAGTGTTGTGAGAGCAATACAAAACATAGTTATTAACCATAAAAAGTATAGCGAAATTATGAAGAAAGTATTTAGGAAAATTCAGAAAGGAACAACAAAAATGATTGAACGTATCAAATCGTTGGGGGAAATGGAGACGAAGCAGAAATGTGTAGTTCAACGGTTCGAGATTATCATTCCCCTCCACCAAAAAATAACGACCCAATATATAGCCTCCGCAAGTTTTACTTGCGGATTTTTTAGTTATCGCAGATTGGACAAAGGTTTCTTTGCTACTTTCTTTGTCCGCCATCATGCTCACTGAAAGAAAGTAGGGCGGCTCTCGCCGCCCCGCCACTCAAAAGCGTGTGTAAAGTCCCGTCACCATCGTGAACATTTCCTCCAGCATATCAAAATAGATACCCTCGTGTACGGCAATGTCCTTTGTCTTGCACTCAAAGGTCTTTTTGCTGAACGTCCTGCGGTAGAAGCGCATATTGTAGAGGTCTGCCCCTTCGTCATAGATGATGTCAAGGCGGTTGGCACTTGTTTTGTTCCTTGCAAGGCTCATCCGTAAGCCGTTGCCCATATCTATGAAATCACGGCTACCTGTCATGGCGGTGAAGCGTTTTCCGCCTATCTGCTGTAATATCGTCTTGGCTATCATATCTTTTGTTTTTAGGGTTTTAAGTATTGGCGGTGCGGACACCGCCATCCCGTTCAAAATTCTCGCATTTCGGAAATGGGGGTCTGCCGTTGTAGCCACTCTTTCACACATTCCATATTGTACTCGCTCGTGATGACTGCCGTATGGCTGTCGGTGGCGGTGAAACGTGTGCTTTCGTAATCATCTATCCACCCCTTGAGGGTGTCCGTTCCCCACGCTCCGGTATCGTCAAAGATACCGTCCAATGCCGTGATAGGTTCGCTGAACTTGACTATCAGCGTTTGATAGGTCGTGTTCATAGTCTGTCCTCCTTTCCCTTCTTTGCGTTCAGCCACTTGTCCCGTGCGGCTCGGCACTCGTCCAACGTGGGTTTGACACAAGAGAACAATTCTCTGTCTATGGGGTGGCGGTAGTCGTACTGCACAAGTGTCCGCCTGCGTCTTCCGATACCCGATTGGAAACGCTCGTATTTCTCCGTACCTGCTTCCGCGCAGGTGCTTACTCCGTTGATGGTCATTCGTGTTGTCATAATGTTGCTTTTTAGATGGTTAAAAATGTACTGACAGAACTCTGTTCTTCATCACCATTTCGGGGTTGCTTGTGTAGCGTTGGTGCAGGTAGAAATGGTGTGAGCCGAAGCCGTAAAGGAAAAACTTGTCAAGTTCGTGCTTCTCGGCAAACTCCTTTACGCTCTTTCTCAATTCCCCCTCACTCGTTGTGAGAGTGAGGAGGTTCACAAATTCAAGGAACATCGTGGGGATTGCATCATCCCACACACAAATCATACTTTCAATTCTTACTTCCATATCAATGTTGTTTTAGGGGTTATGCTATGCCGCTTTCATCCGCTCACGGATAAGGTTGGCGTTCTTGTTCACAAGGTCTATGATGCGCTCGTGATATTCGGTGTCCTGGTTGTGCTTGCCGTGGCACTGCACCACTTCGAGGGTTCGCAAGTCCACCTCTACGGTTTCAATAATCTCATCGCCAATCCTTGCCGATAGTATGAGGGTGTCGGCTTTCTTGTAGTATCCACTGCCAAACACGCAGATGCCCTGCGTCTTGCCCTCGTTGTAATACTCGTCTATGCTTTCAAGCACCTTGACGATTATTTCCTCGTCCGTGATTACCAAGCCGAAGAATTTGGATTTGTTGGCGATGAAATCCTCCGCATCTTTCTTTCGTTGGAGTTGTCGCTGTTGCTCACGCTCACGCCTTTCAATCTCCCAACGGCGTTGCTCTGCGGCTCTTTCCTTCTCGTGTATGGCTTCAATTTTTCGGGTTGCGTTGTCGTGTGCCGCCATGAAATCTTCGGGACAGATGTTCTTCGGGTTACGGAGGTCTTGACCGAGTTTTTTGAGCATACGCAGATAGTCGCACCACATTGAGAGGTTGTCTATCTGATACTTGTGACGCTTGGCAATCAGATATGATGCCCAACATTCATCGGCAGTACGGGTATTGAAAAGAAAGTGTTTCATGACCTCAATCTCACCGCCTTTCATAAGGGTTTCAATTCTTGGGTCTGAAAGCAAGGCTTTGAAAAGACGCACGGGGGAGATGCCGTGGAAATCGCCCTTGAAGCCGTTACGTCTGAGTTGGGGCAATATCCTCATCTTTGGATATGCACAGCTTCTTGCCACCACATCATCGTATAGGCTGTTGTGCGGTCTTACCTCCATATCGCTGCCTAATGCCCACACATCGCAATAGCAGAAAAGGAAGCCACGGAGCAACGCCATGTCCGTAACCTTGCCGTCGGGTGAAATCCAACGCTGCACGACCTCGTGGCAGTAGAAACGCATCGGTTCGCCTTTCCTGCTCTCGCATCTGACCTGCGCCACGCGGATTACCTGATACCCTTTGCAGGTGGTTATCACGCTGAAATTCTGCGTTTCCTTGTAGATGCGTCTGCGTGTGTCCTGCACTTTGAGTTCGGCATGGCATTTGGGGCAGGTGCAGCCTTCAAGGGTGTCGCATAGTCCGCTGTCGCTGTGCCACTCGTGACCGCAGTCGGAACAGGTGATGTTCCCTTTCTTGGTGCGGTAGCCGATATGCTCAACGCAGTGGCGGTATGCCCAATCTATTTGTGTCGCTGATATGGGGCGAAGGTTGGCGGAAAGTCTTGCCACCTCTTTCTGTATCTTGGTCTTCGGTTTCATAAGCCTAAATCAAATAATGAGGGTTGGGGTTGGTTTTCTTTTCTCGCTGACGGTCTGTGGCGGTTCTGCAACTTGCGGAGTTCCTCCTCTTGGTATTTGCGGACAGCGTTCTGACGTGCCTCCGCCTTTTCCTCTGCCGTGAGTTTCACAACGTGGTTCACAACCACTTGGCAGTCCATCGGTTTGCCCACCTCTATCTCGTTTTCCTCATAGTAGTGGATGGCTTGCCCGAATATCTCTCCGTCCGTGAAACCGTTGCAACCGCTTTTCTGCACATAGTTCAGAATGTGGGTCACGCACTCGTCCATGTTCTTGGCAGGGTTGCGGTACTTCTTTGCAAATAGCGCATCTTCCTCCGCACGCTGTTCCAAGTACATATATATCGTTCTCTTGAAATGGTCTGTTCCTTTCATATCGCTGTCATTTTTAGATTATCTGTTTCAGTATCTCTCTCCAATAGGTCGGCTCTACCTCGCTGAGAAGGAAGTCCATGAAATCCCTCCGTGCGTCCTTGTTCAGTTCGTGGTACAATCTTCGGAAAGTTTCAAAATTGCCGTTGATGTACGTTTCCACCATATACACGAAGATGTTGTCCACCTCGTAATATCTGCACTGCTGCGCTGCCGTCTTGCTGTTTCTTTTTGCCATGTCGGTAAGGGTTAAAGGGTGAATAACCAAAGGATGAAGCCAAAGAAGGCAATGGTGGAAAGGATAGCCACGATTACACCTATCGCCACTCGGAACACTCCGTTTACAATCTCTCTGATGATGCCCCAAAGGATGCCGAACACCCCGAAGGCGGTGCGCATCATCAAGCCGCATATCGCCAACCCGATGTGTTGCGCCATTTGTCTGAAATTTGCCGTTGCCGTCATATCTTCGCTGTTTTTGATTTTTTTGTTTTTAATGCGGATTCAAGAGCTGAGGGAGTTGAGTTTCAAACTATCTTATCTGCCTCTCGTTTATCCGACATTTTTTTTATGCGTCTTTCTGTCGCATCGGTCGTTTTCGTTTCGGGTGCTTGAAAAGGTAGGGATTAGGGAATGCAAGGTTTTTCGGTCAAAATACTACCCGCAGGGCTGGAGATTTTTACCGAAAACAGGAGGCTTGACCTTGCTTTCCCGTCCAATCCCGGAATTACCTTTGCGCCCAGAACGAAAATGACTGACTGATGCGGCTTACTGAAAGGCGCAAAATGGAGGTAAACGAAAACAGAGGCAGATTGTGTAGAAAAAAACTTCAGGGGAAAATCCGTAAAAAAAAGAATCACCAAAAGGAAAAAGACATCACCGGAAGCGTGAAAAGGGCAAACCACAACAAAGGAAGTATGATTGTTTCCGATCCGACGGAACTTGTTCAGCCGGGTGGCAACAATCATTCTTCCCGGTTTGTCCGGCTGTGTGTGGGCGCCTGTTTCATTCATGGGGCAGGCTGACACACTCTGCATTCACTTTCCGCTTCCGGCAAAAGAGACAGCGAAAAAAGAAAAATCATTTGAAAACCCGTAAAAGCACCTCTTGGCATAGGCGCAAAAGAAAGGGGCATTGCTTCATCTGTCTAAACATCGTTTAGGCGTGAGGCAATGCCCTTTTCTCCAGCTATGCGGTAGTCGGCACACGTTTGTTCCAAACTCGTTTTGGGCAATGGTGTGCCGACGGACAATACCGCTTTTACGGAAAATTCTTATGAATGAGGGGATAAAAAACGGGAGTTTATATCAAAATCTCGAATTAAATAGCTACTTTTGCATACGAAGAGTTCTTTGAAGGTTACGCAACGCGCAGAAGGATAATGCAGTAGATAACTAACTAAATCGTAACCTATTACTATCAAGAGCAATTAACCTACGCTCATTTCCAATAAATTACACTCTTTTCGTAACTTCATGTTGCAAACATACAAATAATCCGGATGAGATGGATGCTTTTATGAGTATAAAGAATGTTTTTATTATTGTATGAAACGATAGTTATTTTGAGTAAGTTTATTACTTTTGTGGTGCAATGCCGGACACTAAGCATAGAGTCGCCATTGCTGAGGTTGAACTGATTGGTAAAATAAAGGAATGGAAAATTTTCATCGTATGGATGCTTGTCCGGTACGGGATGTACTGAGCAGGTTGGGAGACAAATGGACAATGCTTGTGCTGGTCACACTGAAAGCGAATGGAACGATGCGTTTTTGCGATATACAGAAAACCATAGGGGATATTTCCCAGCGGATGCTGACGGTTACATTGCGCTCATTGGAGACGGACGGGCTGATTGTCAGGAAAGTCTATGCGGAAGTTCCTCCCCGTGTGGAGTATAACCTTACAGAAACCGGATGTAGCCTGATGCCGCATATTGAATCTTTGGTAGGATGGGCATTGGAGCATATGAATGATATTTTGAATCGGCGCAGTCTGCAGAACTGATGGGGCGATATGAAAAAACGGATGTATCAAAATACATCCGTCTTCAGAAGTTTCCAAGTGCTTGTTTTATTTCTTGGCATCGGCAAAATTGTGAACCTTGTTTTTCAGATTGTCAGCTTTCTCTGCGGCCTCATGGACCTCATGGGCCATCTTGTCCGCTACTTTGGTGCCAGTGTGCAATGCTTCTTCTTCAGCAGTGTTGATGAACTCCTTGGCTTCGCCACTTGCTTTGTGGATGGCACGGCATATGGCATCTTCCAGCTTTTTAGCTTTCTCCGTACGGGAGAAGTGGTAGGCCAATGCACCGGCAACCGAACCTATTCCCAGTCCGATCCAGAAATTAGAATCTTTACATTTCATAATCAAGTCAGTTTTTTAATAGTTAAAGTTAGAATCAATTCTGATGAGACAACATACTTGCCAAAGATTGGTTCATCCGGCGGGAAAGGAATTAATAACAATTTACTTTTGTTGGTGGAGAGATTTATTCTGCTTAAATTTGCGATGCACTTAAAATTTATACAAGTATGATTAGATTAAATGTTTTTATTCAGGTAAGTGCGGAAAACCGTACCGCAGTATTGGAATCTGCCAAAGAACTGGTCGCATATTCCTTGAAGGACAATGGATGCATTGCCTATGATGTGTTTGAGAGCGCCACTCGCAGCGATGTTCTTATGATTTGTGAAACATGGAAAGATGCAGAGTCATTGTCTGCCCATGAAAAAGCGGACCATTTTGTGGCCCTGGTGCCCAAAATCCAGGGGCTGGCCGCCATGAAGCTGGAAAAATTCGAGTTCTAAATCAGTAGTTTGAGGTAGTAAGGGGTTGTGTGATCATGCGTAAATAAGTATATTTGTGCATTCTTAATATACATATTTATGCTGATTACCCTTATTATCCTTGTTCTCTCCGCTGCCTTTTTTGTAGCAGGCAAAGTCCGTTCGGACATTGTGGCGCTTTGTGCGCTGATTGGTTTATTGATATTTCAGATTCTTACTCCTGAAGAGGCCCTTTCCGGCTTCTCCAACTCGGTGGTGATTATGATGGTAGGCTTGTTCGTTGTGGGCGGCGCCATTTTTCAGACCGGGCTGGCTAAAATGATAAGTTCGCGTATTCTAAAGTTGGCAGGCAAAAGCGAGCTGAAACTCTTCTTGCTGGTTATGCTGGTTACCTCTGCCATTGGTGCTTTTGTGAGCAATACGGGAACGGTGGCTTTGATGCTGCCTATCGTGGTGAGTTTGGCACTGAGTGCAGGAATGAATCCCAGCCGTCTATTGATGCCTTTGGCTTTTGCCAGCAGCATGGGTGGTATGATGACACTTATCGGTACGCCTCCTAACTTGGTCATTCAGAATACATTGACGGGAGCGGGCTTTGAACCGCTGTCTTTCTTCTCCTTCTTGCCGGTGGGCATTGTGTGCGTGATAGTGGGAACTTTGGTTTTAATGCCTCTGACCAAATGGTTTCTCTCCAAGAAAGGCAAAAAGAATGACGGAACATTGTCGGGCAAATCATTGAACCAACTGGTGCAGGAGTACGGACTTTCCAGCAATCTGTTCCGTTTGAGGGCTGTCAATGATTCCCGTCTGATAGGAAAAACCATCATAGACCTGGATGTACGCCGCAAGTATGGTCTGAATATCATTGAAGTACGGCGTGTAGACTCTTCCCAACATAGATTCCTGAAAACTATTACCCAGAAATTGGCATCACCCGATACGACTATTTGGGTGGGCGACGTGCTTTATATTACGGGAGAGGTATCGAACGTAAATCGTTTTGCTGAAGACTTTTTAATGGAAATGCTCGACGGGCATACCACTGAAGAAGCCTCTAAAGCCGACAAGTCCCTTGACTTTTATGACATCGGAATTGCCGAAATTGTGTTGATGCCTTCTTCCAATATCGTGAACCGGACGGTGAAGGAAGCAGGGTTCCGTGATAAATTTAATGTAAATGTATTGGGCATCCGTCGTAAGAAGGAATATATATTACGTGAATTGGGACGTGAGCGTATGCATAGTGGCGATGTTTTGCTGGTGCAGGGTGCGTGGCAGGACATCGCACGGATAAGCAGGGAAGATTCCGATTGGGTGGTATTGGGGCAGCCTTTGGCAGAAGCCGCCAAAGTGACGCTGGATTATAAAGCGCCCATAGCTGCCGCTATTATGGTGCTGATGGTTGCCATGATGGTCTTCGACTTTATTCCCGTGGCCCCGGTGACAGCGGTGATGATTGCCGGCTTGCTGATGGTGCTGACGGGATGTTTCAGGAATGTGGAAGCCGCCTATAAAACGATAAACTGGGAAACAATTGTACTCTTTGCAGCCATGCTCCCCATGTCTCTTGCACTCGAAAAGACCGGTGCCTCGGAATATATATCCAACAGTCTTGTAAGTGGGTTGGGCAGTTATGGTCCTATTGTGTTGATGGCAGGTATCTATTTCACCACTTCATTGATGACCATGTTCATCAGCAATACGGTGACGGCAGTGCTGATGGCCCCTATTGCTCTTCAAAGTGCGATTCAGATTGGAGTAAGTCCCGTTCCGTTCTTGTTTGCCGTGACGGTTGCGGCAAGTATGTGTTTCGCTTCTCCATTCTCTACACCGCCCAATGCACTGGTGATGCCGGCAGGACAATATACATTCATGGATTATATAAAAGTGGGGCTCCCGTTGCAGATTATTATGGGAGTGGTGATGGTATTTGTGCTGCCGTTGTTGTTTCCTTTTTAGCAAAGTATATGACCACTTCATTATGCTGTAATATTAGGCGCGGATTACGTGGAGTAACGCGGACTATGCAAATTGGATTCTTGAAATCTGCGTAATCCGCGCCTAAAAAATAGTAAGGTAGTTTTGACACGTTCCTCCTTTTTACTGTTACAGCTTTATACTCTTTTTCTTTCCTGCATAGCTTATTGTCTTTCTGCCTTTCATCGGCCGGTTTCTCGTACCGGAGTCCTGACCGACCAGGACAACCTTGAACTTGCGGCTTTTCAGCATGTTCGGAAAACTGCTTTCCCGCTCTTCTATCGTCAGAGGACGGGCCTTGTCCTCCCAAGATACACTGCGGTTCAAGGTCTGTCTGTCCTGCTGCTTTTCGTTACTCCAGAAGTCCCACCAGTCTGCGCCTTGAGGGAGGTAAACCGGCGCAAAATCCATTACTAAAGGACGCATGAATGTACCGTCATTGTGGAACACATCCCAGGAAGTGCTGTAAACGTAGGGCAGAAGGCGATAGCGCAGATTAATCACCTTCTCCTGGGCATCGAAACACCACTCGCCACGCTTGCCGAAGTTCCAGATTTCACGGGGCAACTCCGTACCGTGCGAACGCATTATCGGGCAGAAAGTGCCGAACTGCATCCAGCGTCCGGCAAAGAAGCCACCTATGTCACTGTTCCAGTTCGGGATGTTCATCAAGCTATAGTTCAGTGCGGCAGGAATCTGTTTCTCCAGCATGTCCCAAGTGGAGGTCACGTCACCACTCCAGGTGTTGCAGCCGTAACGTTGTTGTCCGATAAATCCGGAACGGGTCAGGATGATAACGCGTTTGTCTTTGCTCAAAGCCTTTTGATGCGAGGCTATTCCGCTGTTGTGCATCAGTGAGTAGACATTTTTTACACTCCGGTAAGACCCCAAGTGAGTGGAGAGGTCATAGTCCGATTCTTGTCGGTTGATATGGTCAGTCTCTGTAGAATCGAGCCACCAGTCGTCGTTGCCGATGTAACTGAAAATGCCTTTATTCAGATATTTCCAATAAATGTCCCTTGCTTCGGGATTGTAGACGTCGTAGGGGCGTGTGCCACTTTTGGGTGGCCAAGTGTTGAAGTTGATAATCATCCCTTTGGCATCCAACTCCTTGCGTTGCTCTGTGTGGGTGCCAAAGCCGGGTCATGCCACAATCATCAGCTTGGCATTCAGCTTGTGACCACTACCAGACTTTCTTTGTTGTAGGGTTTGCCTTCGGGAGTTTTGAAACCTGCACAATGGAAGGCGAATAGAATTCCACACGGATGTCCATTCCTTATGTGGTGCATTTCATTCCTTGAGGTGTGCGTTCTGTGTTCTGGGCGGCACACAAGTTTGCAAGCATGGTTGCACAAGTCAGCACGAAGCCGGCTCTTTTCATAAAATTCATTTTCATGGTTCTTTTAAAATTATGCTGCAAAAGTAGTCTTGAATCCTCTTTAGACGGCAACAATCTTGTTGAAACGGAACAACACTCAGGTTGATTTCTGCATTTTTTCCGCATATTCCGAGGGGTGGCAACCGTACATTTCTTTTGTTCCGCTTCATAACGGCTGCACTGCTTTATCAAGTTGCGGATGCGGAGCAAAAGGATTTCTTCTTTGTGTTTCCGTTCCATCTCCTTTCGGGTGCGGTATATGTAGAGGCGGATGCTTGCTGTAATGATGGCATATCATGAACTTTATATTTGCTGGATGGAATTTTTCCATCTTTATTTTCTCCCTTTCCAGATACTGATAATTTTTTTGCCTATTGCCAAAATATTCAGCAGTGATACAGCAAAAAATAATAGGCAACCGATCAATATACATGGAAGCAGTGATCCGCTCTCCAATTGCGGGAAGAGGCTTTGGACTACTTCTATATAGTAACTGCGCACCCATGCCACGCAGCCGATGGCGAGGAGCAGTACCAGTACATTCAGCCCTACTGTCAGTATATAATAAGGTGTGGCTACCTGCGTCGGGCTATATCCTATCAGCAGCAGGTTTTCCAGTTTTACCGTATTCTTTTGGAGAAGCAGGAAGATGCTCAGCATCAGGATGTAGAATGACAGAATGCTGATGAACAATCCTACTCCCATGACGATGGCCGTAATGAGGCGCAGGAAATAAGTTGTCTTCCCGGCATCCAGATTGTTGCCTTCAGTTTCGTAATTCTTTTGCTGGAAATAGTCGGTGATGGCTGTGTCGGTAGGATTCTTTACTTCCACAATCAGCCGGGACGGTTCCGCTTCTTTCTCCGGTGCGAAATTCTTATTGGCCCAGTCCATGAAGGATTGGGGAACGAGAATGGTATTCAGCCGGTTGGAGAATCCTACAATGTTGCCTTTATATTGTTCCACACGTCCGTTACCCCGCATCATCACATCCATTTGTACCAGACTCATCAGGCCTTCGGAGAGTTTCGGCAGACTCCGGCTTTGTGCAAAGCCAAAGTTGTAGAGGTTCAGATAGTTACGTGGAATGATGATGGGAATTACCCGGGCATCTTCGTCAAAATGCCATTTGTCCAGACTGACATCCACATATTCGTCGGGTACAGACTCGAAAAACATCTCTGTTGACAGACGGATACCGGCTTCCTGCATACCGAGTCCGGCAGAAACCTTGAACTGGGAAGGAGTGAACGCGCCTACCCCCTTAGTAAAAGGTTGGGCTTTTAGGTCCTTTATCTCCTCTTTGGAGAAGGTATTGCTTTTCCCGGCAAAGCTGCCCAGAGTACTGATTTTTTTGGTAGCAATGATATACTCCTTCTTCATGAAACTATCCCCTTCCGTAAAAACGGGAAGGACATCACGATAGAATTGTACGCTCAGCAATACAATCATCATGCCGAAGAGATTGGCGAGGAAAAAGCCTGCCAGCTGTCCGACACTGATGTGCTGGCGGAGAAGTTTCCAAACAAGTCGATTCATATTAGCTACATTTATAATTTATAAATTTCGTCATACTCTAGTTCCAGATGCTTACCTATGGAAGTCACTATGATTCCCGCTTCTTGGCGGCTGGCTTCTTCTGTCAGCAGTCTGCCCATGATTGTTCCGTTCTCGTTATCCAGATGGCTGATGGGTTCGTCCAGGAAGATGAAGTCGAAAGGCTGGCAGAGGCTGCGGATAAAGGCGACTCTTTGTTGCTGGCCAAAAGATAGCTTTCCGGCTTTTTCGTTTACCTTGTCGTCAATGCCGATGGCCTCAAAGAGGGTAAGGACTTCTTTCCTTTTTTTGAAATTGGTAAGCCGGTTCTTCAGTTGTATGTTCTCGATGGCGGTAAGTTCGGGAAAGATACGCAACTCCTGAAAAAGAATGCTGAGAGAGTGTTTGCGTATATCTATCCAGTCATTGACGGAGAGTGAACGGATATTGCGTTCATCAAAGTTGATGATTCCCTGATAATCGTGCCGATAGCCGTAAATATAGCTACAAAGCGATGACTTTCCGGTACCCGAAGCGGCTTCTATGAGATAACGTTTCCCTTTGTGGAACGTAATGTCCCGATGCCATACGTCTGAGGTAATGGCATCACGGTCGGCAAACACTTGAGGTAGTGTTTGCCGTAGGTGAATCCTATTCATGAGTGGTATTAATCCTTAATCTCTAATCTTTAATCCTTAAATTACATTCCTGCAAACTGCTTGATGAAGTCCACAATCTGTTTCAACGCATTTACATCCTTATTCTTCAGTTGCAGGGTAACGGTTGCCTTGTCCTCGTTACCGACAGCTTCCAGATACGAGATATTGCCGAGCAGCGAGTAATAGGTGCTATACTCTTGTCCGCCGAACCCAACAAGCAATTTTATAACGGGCAGGTCGAGTACGGCTTCCGCATTGATGACAAAGGCTGTACGCTTGCCTTTCAGACTGGAAGCGAAGTCTGTTTCTTTGGCAGACGGGTCAGCGGTCTTGCAGGCATTCTTATACAGCAGTTCGTCGTTGGTGGCGTACATTTGTTTGTCTCGTATGCCGAAGAAAATGTTGATAGCGCGTGATTTATAGACATATTCATTCTCATTCAATTTCACGATGTCTTCGCCGCGTTTCAGTCCCAGTTCGGACTTTTTCTCATAAAGGGCTTTCAGAGGAGCATCGTTCTTTACGCTGGCGTAGGCAAGGAAAGAAGGATTACTGTTCATGGTTACATTGATAAGGCCTATGGTCAGGTCGTTGTGGAAAGCACTGAACAAGTCCTTTACTTCAGCGGCTTTGGTAATGGAGAAATCGTTGCGGAACTGCTCATTCTCTTGCAGTACATTGTAGAACTCCTCTCCATTGATACCTATGCTGAGCAGTGCCAGCGTAGATTTGGGGAAATATTTCAGAAATGTGTTTTCGATGGGGCAAGTGCTTTTGGCCTGCTTTTCGAAGAGAGCTTTCAGTTCTGCATTCTCTGTATAGTTATCTATCTTCAGCTCAATTTTTCCTTTTTCGAAAGAGAGGCTTCCCAGCATCTTCAAATCTTTCAAATCAATACTTTGGGATATTCCGTAATTCAGCGGACTGGCATAGGCACTCAGCAGGCTGGAGGGAGTAATGAGCATGTTGACGTCTCCGTTCTGCTTTTGCATCTTCTTGAAAGCAGTATTGCTGTTGATACTGTTCTCTTCCGTCTGTTTCAGTAGGGCGGGTATTTCCTCCTTGACTTTTTCCAATTGCGATGTGCCGGTGTAGTTCACCACCATAAGCGTGGTGGGAGTGAAAGCGAGCAGTGCCTGCTTGTTGATTTGTGCAAAGCTGTAGCCGTCCGCTTCTGACACGTGGCTGATTATCTGTTCTTTCTCCGTAACTTCCAGCAGTTTCAGCAAGTCATCCTTGTTCTGAACCTTGGCTACCATGGTGGTGTAGGGGAACGAGGGAGCATTGAAGATATAGATGGGCGCATGAACGTCCACTCCCGATTTGGCAGGGTCTTTCAGTACAGCCTCCAATTGTTGGAAAGTGGCTGCATTCATATCGCTTTTCAAGGCATCTGTCAGCTTTTGCAGTGCTTCTTTAGTCTCTTTATCTTTGGTACCGGCCTTGTCTGCCAATGATTTTAAATTGACAGCGATGACTTGCGAGGCATCGGAGGGAATCACATTGGTATATTCCGACTTTTTGGACGAACAAGCGCTTATCAGCACGATGAGCATTGCCAGTACTGAGAAGTGGAAGAATAGGTTCTTTTTCATATAGTTTTTGTTTTAGTGAGTATCATTGATTCTGTAAGTTGAGGATGTGGCAGGCAACCAGTGCCGCCGTCTCTGTGCGCAGCCTTGATTTTCCCAGGCTGATGGGGATAAACCCGTTTTCCGCCGCCTTCCGGACTTCCTCTTCGCTGAAGTCTCCTTCGGGACCGATTAGTACGAGGGCATCCTCTCCGGGATGTACCATATCCTTCAAAAGCGGTTTTTCGCCTTCATAACAGTGGGCGATGAATTTCTGGCCCGGAAAAGGCTGTGTGATGAACTTGTTGAAGTCTGTCATCTCATTCAGTTGGGGCAGGCGTGCCTTGAGCGACTGCTTGATGGCGGAAACCAGTATTTTGGAAATGCGCTCCGTCTTGATGACTTTCCGTTCCGAGAAACGGCAGTTCAGGAATGTCAGTTCGTCAAACCCAATTTCCGTCGCTTTCTCGGCAAACCACTCTGTGCGGTCCATATTCTTGGTAGGCGCCATGGCAATGTGCAGATGACCTTTCCACAAGGGGGCTTGCGGAAGGGTTTCCAGGATATTCACCAGACAGCGCTTGTTTGTAGCCGTACTGATTTCGGCACGATAAAAGCAGCCTTTTCCGTCTGTCAACATGACCTCGTCTCCAGCCTGCAAGCGCAAGACGCGTACGGCGTGTGCGGCTTCCTCTTCGGGCAGCTCTGCGTGGGCTTGTATGTCGGGGGTATAGAATACGTGCATATTACAAATTGTTCTTGAGTTGGTTAATCTGGTCTCTTAGCTGTGCGGCACGTTCATAGTCCTCTTCATCGACTGCTTTTTGCAGGGCCGTTTTCAGTATGCCTATCGTGTCTTCCTGCAGCAGTTCGTCTTTGTCCGGTTCGCTGCCTTCCATCGGGTCGATGGAACCTTCGACGGTTTTCAGACATTCTGCTTCGAGGATGTCTTCGTAGACAAAGATAGGGGCATTCATGCGCAATGCCAGGGCAACGGCGTCGCTGGTACGCGCATCAATCCGGAGAATGGTTTCTTCGGCTTTCATATAAAGGTAAGAGTAGAATACTCCGTTGTCTACTTTATAGATAAGAATACGCATCAGTTTTACGCCCAGCACTTCAAGAACGGAAGCGAATAGGTTATGGGTCAGCGGACGGGGCGGTACAATACCTTTCATCTCGATGACCATAGCTTGTGCTTCGGTGGCACCTATAATAATCGGAAGCTGACGCTCGCCGCCCGCTTCACCCAGTACCAGGGCATAGGCGCCCGCTTGCGCCTGGCTGTTGGAAATGTTTAGTACTTGTAGTTCTATCTTCTTCTTATTCATACCTATTAAATCAACCTGATTTTCAATCAGTTTTTCTCTATTTTCTCCGGATTATGCTTATAGCGGAATACTATTCCAAATAACAGACCAATGACTAAGGCATATCCTGCAAAGATAAACCATACCGGTGTCCAGTCGCGGCTTACCAGTCCTCCGCCTTCGGCATATACCGAGAAGGCATCCACCACGGCTCCGCTGGCATAACCTCCGATGATGGCTCCCACACCGTTCGTCATCATGAAGAACAAGCCTTGTGCGCTGGCACGGATACTGGGATGTGCCTCCATTTCTGTAAACAGCGAGCCCGATACATTGAAAAAGTCAAATGCCATGCCGTAGACAATCATCGAGAGAATGAGCATCCAAAGTCCGCTTCCCGGGTCTCCGAGGGCGAAAAGCCCGAAACGGAATACCCATGCAAACATACTGATTAACATAACACGCTTGATTCCGAAATGTTTCAGGAAGAAGGGGATGGCAAGGATAAACAGCGTCTCACTCATTTGCGAGATGGAGAGCAGGATGACGGAGTGTTTCACACCGAACGAATCTGCATATTCCGGTATGGAAGCAAACGAACCCAGGAAAAGGTCACCATAGGTGTTTGTTATTTGGAGGGCGGCTCCCAGCAACATGGAGAATAGGAAGAAGATGGCCATCTTCTTGCGCTTGAACAGCACCAGTGCATCCAGTCCGAAAGCGGAGAGCATCGTTTTTCCTTCGCAGCGCATGGGAGGGCAGGCAGGCAGGGTGAAGGCGTAAAGCCCCAGCATGGCTGCCGAGATGGCTGCCACATAGAGTTGTGCCGCACTTGCCTTGAACCCGGTAAGGTCCACAGCCCACATGGCACAGATAAAGCCTACCGTTCCCCATACACGGATGGGGGGGAAGTCTTTCACCAAATCCATTTTATATCTTTCCAGCGCATTGTAGGACACGGTGTTGGCCAGGGATAGCGTGGGCATATAAACAAGCATGTTGAGCAGCATGGCCCAGTACATGTGGGTGTACGTAGTGGCAGTGGAAGCATAAATCAGAGCACCGGCACCGATGAGGTGAAGTATGCCGTAAAGGCGTTCGGCGTTTATCCATTTGTCGGCGATGATACCGGTCAGTCCGGGCATTATCAGTGAGGCTATACCCATGGTTGCAAAGATTGCTCCGATTTGTCCGCCTTCAAAATGTAACGTACCGCCCATGTAACCACCTAATGAAATCAGCCATGCTCCCCAAACGAAGAATTGCAGGAATTGCATGGCAGTGAGTCGGAATTTGATGCTCATAATATTAGCTTTTTATATTTTAGATTTTTCTCGGTTTGACTTAACCAATTGAGAAATAAACTTTTAGCGAATTATTTGAGAAATAGAGGTAACGATTTAGCAACTGTGCGAATTTCAGCGTTTTGCGTTGCTATGCTGTCAAATAACTCTTTCATTTGCAAATATAACATCTTTTTCCGAAAGTACGAACTTTCGGTGGCAATTTTATAAAATCAACTTGCGAAAAAAGAAAATCATTCATCCCATTCATGGGTTGTGTCATCGGTGGCGTTGTACTGTTTCCAACGTCCCGATTTCTCGCCGTCGTGTATTGTCCCTCGATGGTTATATAGGGTTTTCCGTCCCGTGTCGATTCCACATGATAAGAGCCGTCAAGTTTTCCGTTACGGTAGTGTCGTGTAGTCCTGTTGTGAAGCGTGCGCCCATCCTCGAAAATCTCCCATTCCTCACCCTCTTTTTTTCCGTCTATATAATGAGATTCAAAAATCTGCTCACCCGCCTTGCTGTCAAAGCGGCGTTCCCGTCCGCTCTCCACACTCTGCCTATACTCCTTTTCGGTTTCCATTTTGCCGTTATGAAAATAGGTCTTTACAGTTCCGTCTATCTTGCCTTGGCGGCATGGGCGGCTCTCCGCAGCTTGCAGTAAATACGGTTGCCAAAAGTATGATTATGATAGGTGTTCTCATTTTCTTACTTGCAAAATAAGGTTTGTAGCGTACTAATAGACACGAACATTCAACACTTTTCCATTAAACAGTTCCACATAACGATTATCTGAAAAACTCCATGTTTCAAGCGTTCCGTTTTCCTTTTTTATTTCTGATTTCCGATAAGGTTCACCCCACGCAACGACAACCATTTCTTTCGTCATTCCGGTATCTACTTTCCTGAACGCTATCTGCTTGCCAAAATTATCGCCATACTGTTCTTTCAGCAAGGAAATACGCTTGGCACTTACGAACTCGTAAACTTCATCACCTATTGGGAAGGCTTCTACCTTAACGCTGTCTGCCCCCTCCATAATCAGAAACGCCCCGTCACTGTTCATTTTCAAGCCTATATCCATACAATGGTATTCAGTACCTTCAGGCGGTGTTATGATTTGTCCGTCCTCGGTTTCTACCCGTTTGGCAAGTGAGAAGAATGCCTGCCCAATGTATCTTTTCAGCTTCTCATAGAAGCCCAAACAGGTCATACATAGAGGATAACGATAAGGATTGTAGTAAATTTCATCTCCACTTTCTTTTTCACGCAACAGAATACAGCATCCTGTTCCTTTAGTCCAGACTTTCAGAACCTCATAATACTTTCCCACCACAGATTTTGCAGGAGTTACACTTACACCATCCATTTGATATACCGGCTGCTTCTCACCATCGAGGAAGTTGCCCGTGAAGAATACCTCGTAGTAACCACGACTGTCATTTTTCGCTCCATGCATATAGAGGGTCTGGCCGGGCAATGAAGCAAAACTCCGACTTTCCACGTTTGTAAGGCTGTCATAAGGTTGTGCATTCTGCACAGTGTACTCTTTCAAACCGTCATTCTTGGGGATTATGTTGAGTTGAGCTACTGCATACAAGCTACAACTCAAGAATAACATTATAAATGGAATTGTTCTCATACTTAACTTATTCTAATTATCGTAATATTCGGTGGATAATGTGATGCAGCTAATCGCCTTTTGGGGCGATTAAGGTGTGTTAGTGTTTATTTTTCATTTCTGCCTATGAAATCAAAGATATTGTCCGATTCCTTTTCCATTTCCAAAGAACCTAAAGCACCTAAATCATTTGAATATATAGCATTATCATTGGGGTTATCGACATTTATGAAGTACCCTAAATCCCCATCTTGTCCTATCATAAAATAATTTGGCTCAAAGTCTTTTATTTGATATGTTTTATTTCTTTCCTCTAAATCAGAGTATGAATACAGACATATCCCAGAATTCTCTACTTCATACACATTTCCATCATTGATTTCAGCTAAAAATTCAATATAAAGTGATGGGAAAGTAATGTTGAGCTTTGCTTGAAGTTCAGTAATCCTCTTGTTTATTTCTTTATTGTCAACTGTCATAGCTTTATATTTTATTTATTAAAAACACTAATGTTTGGTGGCTAACTAACCTTTATAGGAATGTTCAGCCGCTTGTTATAATAAGTTTCCAATATCAAAGCCTAATTCTTTTAATACATTTGTTTGTTCTTTTTGGTATTCCAAAGTTCCACTATGGATAAAATCTTTATTTACAATATAGCTATTGGGGAAATCCTTGTAATACCTCATTAGAAAGTCTGGTATAATTTCATAAGTATTAAAACAAAATAAAATCTTACCGGATTTTACTAATCTAATAAACTCCTCTTTACTTTCACATTGATAAAGGTTCCCATCTTCATGAAAAACTCTACATTGATCAAGAAATAATTTCATGTTGAAATTAGCAAAATTAGCTAAATATTGAGGGCGTTGCCACCGTGCAATATCTGTACAGTTTGGAGATGATACGACTTTTTCCCATATACCTCGTTTTATAGGAAAAGAGTTACAGCTAAAATAGAGACGATAATGGGTTTGAGCAAATGTCTCTTCATTCAGTTCGCCTTCTAATGATGAAAAAACGCCATAACAGTCGTTTGTCAAAAGTCTTACATAATACAATTCACCACTTCGACCATTAATTTTATAAATTGCCCCCAACTCATATTTTGCCATAATGCTTTGATTTTTATTTATTATAATGTTCGGCAGCGTTCCGCTTATTCAGTCGGTCTGCTGTTTGTTATCGGTAATCAATTCATTATGAAATTCGGTACATAAAAGTTCCATTACATCATCGTATGCATCTATTATTATGTGATGAAGTCCCTTTGAGGAATAGGTGGGCTTTACAATCTCTCGTATAGATGACACTGTTTGCCCTTTACCTTTGATATTGTTTTCAAACATTTCGTAATCGTACAACTGGAATTTCATTACTCCATTGAATACAAATTTCAGATTAATATCACTCATCGAGTTGTCAAAAAAATCACATAGACTATTATTCCAGACATTAACATACACTTCGATTGTTCGAGTATCTACAATATTGATATGCTCAATTATTATAGCATCTCGTCCACCAATAAAGCCTATGCTTGTTATTATATCTTTTATTTCCATTCTTTTGAACTTTACCGATAATGTCTGGCAGCTAATCGACCTTTATGGGCGATTGAGGTGCATGTTACTGATACATTCTTTTAATTCTTATATCCTTTCTAATTCATATAAAACTTCTTTCAGTAAGTCATATTCTTTATTATTCAAATCTCCATGCGCTAATAATCCGCAAAGATTAGAATATATCTTATCATAGATTTGTGGATCAGCATCATTCTGGAAGGAATGTATTAGTTTCTTATAAAACTCATTCCTACTTTCCGATAGCTCTGTCATTTGCTCCAATTTTCTAATAAGTTCTTTCGTATTCATTCTTATCGGTAACATTGTGCTAACAGCGAAATCAGCTGTTATTTTCTTCAAGTATATCACCTTGCGAACAAATATAAAAAAAGTGCGGTACACCACGAACGGCGTACCGCACTTTTTTCGGCAAATCGGGCAGGATTTAACATTTATAGCTTGAATCCCTTGCCTTTCCTTTGCGGTTGTATAGGTCGGCGTATGTTCTGCCTTAACTTCTCGAACTGTTCCTTAAACCACTCGGCAATGGGCTTTCGGTCGATGGCAAGAACCAATTTAGCCCCGTCCGTGGGGTCTTTCAGCACTTGGAAACCTGCCCTTTCGGTCGTGAATTTCCGTCCGTGTTCCTCCGAGTAGAGTTCCCCTGCATACTCCAACGGTTTTCCCTTGACGAGCGTTGCGGTCTGCCTTTCATCGAACCCGACAAGGCGGCAAAGGTTTTCGATACGGAGCATTTCACGGAAATAGGGAAACCATGCCGCAGCCTTTGCGATTACCGTTTTCAAGAAAGATATTTCCTCCTTGTGCTTCGTTTCCTTGTCCGCTATCTCCCTGCGGTGCTTCCGTTCTACTTCCGCCATCTGTCGGCTGTGGTCTGCCTGCATGGTCTGTATTCTGTCTTGCAGGGCTTCGATGGTTTCCTCGTGGTCGGCTACCTCCCTATGCAGGGCGGTGTTCTCCCTTTCCAGCGTCTTGACCTTGTTACTGCCGAAAAGAGAACCGACACTCTCGGCGATGTTGGCGGCTGCGACGGTTGCCGCCCCTTTCAGCTTCTCGGTCTGTATTTCTTTTTTCGCCCGTCTTAGTTCTTCCCGTGCCGTTTCTTTCTGCTGCTGCAAATCCACCACTTCCGCTTTGAGGTCGTCGGAGAGTTTCTGTATATCCCGATAATACTGCTGCGTGGACTTGTGACGAGCTTTCGAGCCGTCTATGCCCCTTTGCAGCCCGTATTTCGCCATCGCCACGGCATAGGTATCTTGGTAGGACTTCAATTTCAGCCGTGTCATAATATCGTCTGCGCACAGCCTCACGGTGTCGGTCGGCTTCTTGCGGTATCGCTTCTTCGTCTGTTCCTCCCTTTTCCTGCGCTTTCGCTCTCCTTTGACGATGGGGACGAGCGTGACGTGTATGTGCGGCGTTTCCTCGTCCCTGTGCAGGTGAGCCGCCACGATGTTCTCCTTTCCGAACGTGTCGGCGAAGTATTTCAGATTGTCGGCGCACCACTCGTCCAAACGCCCCTCTTCCTCTATCCGCTTCATGTCCTCGTGCGTTCCCGACACGTTGATGCGGATTGCCCGTACTTGGTTGCTTCCGATTTTGCGTGTCAGCCCCGCTTCTTCTAATCTCTGCTGTATAGCCGCCGAACGGTCTTTCACCCCGTCGGGGTATTCGATAAGCCTGCGGTTCAGGTGCGTGCGTGTGGGGTCGGCGTTCTTCGGTATGATGAAACGCTCGATATGTGCGGTCGTTCCGCTGTCGCTGCCGTGCGCCTTTTCCATGTGTAAAACTACGAAACCCATATATTCTTCCTTTCTTTTTTGGCTTGTGAAACAATGATTTTTTGTATTTTCGGGGGCGGCAAATGCCGTCCCCGATGGGGTGTGCAGAGGGGCTTGCCCCTTGCCTTATTGGGGAATTTTCAGCGATACGTAGTATTGCGGCTCGGAAAATTCCCTAATAAGCTACGGTATTTTCTCCGCAAATACCCTGCGGCGTGCCGTCCGTCTGCCCGTCTGCCTTTCGGCGGTGGCTGTCCCTGCCGCCTGCTTGCCCGTAACCCCCACCTTATTATTTTTCCCTTTCGGTCGGTGGTGGGCGGCGGGGCGGTCGTTTCCGTTTTCAAAGGCTCTTTTGCACGGGGCGGTCGGATACAAGGTTTTCCCGATAAATACGCTCGCAGCGAAGCGAGAGGAAGATTTATCGGGAAACGGCGCAGCCGCCTGACCTTTTAGCCGACATAAAGCCCCGTGCTTGCTTTGCCTTTGTAAACGGAAATGATTGCTCCGCTTTCCTCTGAAAAGAGGAATAGAACCTGCAATATATATCACCATAGTGATAGGTTTGCATGTTTGCATGCCGGTATGTTGGTACGTTTGCATGTTGGTATGTTGATATGTTGGTGTATCATCATGCTTTCCAACGGCTGTTGGGCTTGCCGTCCGAAACAACCGACACGAATACCGTCGTTTTCTCTTTTCGCCCGTGTATAATCCTCTCTAATAATGCCCTGCGGACTTTCGCCGCCCCGAACGACTCGATACGGAAAGCGAGGGCGGCTATCGTTTCGAGGTTGTAAACCTCGATGTAACTTCTCTCCGGTAAGCGGATAAGGCGTTTTATGCCGTACTCTTTCAAAACTCCGCTTTTGCAGAGTGCCTTTATCCCTGCCCGAACCGTCGGGGCGATAACCCCGAACAGTTCGCAGATTTCCCGCTCGGTCATGGCGGTTGCACCTATATCGCTCGGCAGGGAGATATTGCCCTGCCCGTCCATCGTGATAATGTTCCTTTCTTCTTTCATCGGGATTCTGTTTTTAATTAGATGGCTCGGCAGATATTCTTCTCCATATCCTCCAACTTGTGCGACAGGGTTTCCATGTCTTGGCTTATCTTCTGGGCGGTGATTTTGGCGTAAATTTGGGTGGTCTTTATGTTGGTATGCCCCAAAAGACGGCTCACCGTTTCGATGGGTACGCCGTGCGACAGAAGCACGGTCGTGGCGTTCGTGTGTCTTGCAACATGGTAGGTCAAACGTACCTTGAAGCCGCATTGTCTGCCTATCTCTTTGAGTATCTTGTTGCAACTGCCGTTACTCGGAACGGGGAAAACATGACCGTCCCGAGCCAGTCCCTTGTATTTCTCTATGATACACTTGGGAACGTCCAAAAGACGGATGTTCGATTCGGTGTTGGTCTTCTTTCTTCGGGTGATTATCCAAAGGTTGCCGTCGAAGAATGTTTGCAGGTGGTCGGCGGTGAGGTTCTTCACGTCCGAATACGCCAAACCCGTGAACACCGAAAAGACGAACAAGTCCCGTACAAGTTCATGGGTGGCATTCTTCATGGGTGCGTCCATGAGCGTCTGTATCTCCGTTTGGGTGAGGTAGCCCCTATCCACGCTTTCGGGAGAGTTGATATATCCGGCAAAGGGATTGAACGGCAAACGTCCGTCGTTTCTCGCTATCGAAACGATGTGCTTCAACGCAATCATGTAGCCCCACACGGTATTGGTGCGGCATTTCTTCTCCGTGCGCAGAAAATACTCGAAATCGTTGATGAACGTGAGGTTGAGTTCCTTTAACGGGATGTCCTCACGCTTGTAGGTATGGGGCAGGAACTCCCGAATATGGTTGCAGACCGTCCGATAACGGGTAAATGTACCCTGCGCCCTGCTGTGCCCGACTTTCTTCTCAAACTCGGCGTTGTGCTGCTCGAACAGCTTCAGCAAGGTTTCCTGCTTGATGCCGATACCAAGATAGGCGTCTTTGAGTTTGGCGGCGGTAACATATCCGTCCGTCTGCATTAACTCTTGATAGCGGCGGTTTACCTCCACACGGATTTTATCTACCGCAAGGTTGATTCTCTGCGCTTCGACGCTCTTGCCCGAAGCACGGCTGTTCTTCACGTCCCACAACCGTGGGGGAACGTCCATCTTGCAACTGAACTGTTTAATCTCGCCGTCCACCGTGATACGGCACATCAGAGGCAGGTTGCCGTTCGGCTTCTCGCTGCCTTTCTTCACGTAAAATAATACCTTGAATGTACTTCGCATAACTCACTCCTTTTTTTGGTTACAAAATTAGTTATTAGTGAGTTACCGACTGCTATGCAAAATTACGCAAATCACAGAAACAGAACCATTTAGCAAGAAATTCACACCCGTTACGGGGGTAATGAGGTGGTAACTGAACTTCTGCGCTGTTTGGCTTCGAGGTGGTATTTCGTTGGCTCTGCCCCATAGAAAAACAAAGCGTAACGAACACTCTATCAGCTAATTCGCTACGCTTTGCCCAAATTTACTTTTTCGCTATGTGTTTATTTTAAATTATGTAATAGATGCAAATGTACAATGAGACTAGGAGAAAAACAAGTTCTGTACGGCTTTTTCTTCAACGAAAGAGATTAATGAGGGATGGATTTTGGGAAGGAATGTATTATAAAAAAAGAAGGGTATCTATCCCAGACACCCAATCTTTATTAACCTTAAATCTAATACCATGAAAAACACAGTGCAAATATACACGGTTTATGTTATATAACATACTGTTTTGACGTTTTTCTGCTTTTTATTAACTCTATTTAAGAAAAGCAGGCTAACAAAGCCTGCTTTTTCCTTTATTCTACATATAGAACCAGTCCTTTCAGGTATTCCCCTTCCGGATGATAGATGCTGACCGGGTGGTCGGCAGGTTGTGTCAGTTGGTGCAGGATGCGTACGCTGCGGCCGGACATGGCAGCGGCTGTGAACACGGCCGTGCGGAAGTTCTCTTTACTGACGGCTTGCGAGCACGAGAAAGTGAAAAGAATACCTCCGGGCTTGATTTTTTCGAAAGCCTTGACATTGAGTTTGCGGTAGCCTTGCAGGGCATTACGCAGGGCATCGCGGTGCTTGGCAAAAGCAGGAGGGTCAAGAACTATCAGGTCGTATTGGTCGCCCATGCGGTCCAGGTATTTGAAGGCATCTTCTGCATAGGCGGCATGGCGGGTATCACCCGGGAAGTTCAGTTCGATGTTCTTGTTAGTCAAGTCGATGGCTTTGGCGGAGCTGTCCACGGAATGCACCAGTTTGGCGTCTCCACGCATGGCATATACGGAGAAGCCGCCGGTATAGCAGAACATATTCAGTACGCTGCGGCCTTTGGCATATCGTTCCAGTAGCGAACGGTTCTCGCGTTGGTCTACGAAGAAACCGGTTTTTTGGCCTTTCAGCCAGTCGATGTGGAACTTCAGGCCGTACTCCATGGCTACATTGTCCGTGCTGCCGCCTTTCAAGAAACCATTCTCCGGATAGAGGTCGGCCTTGAAGGGAAGGGTCGTCTCCGATTTGTAATAGATATTGTCAATCTGGCTGCCCATCCCTTCGGTAAGGGCATCGGCAATGGCCATGCGGTCGAGGTGCATGCCGGCAGAATGTGCCTGCATCACTGCGGTGCGGGCATAAATGTCGATAACCAGCCCCGGCAGGTTGTCTCCCTCCCCGTGCACCAGGCGATAGGTGTTGTTTGTCGGGTTTCCGGCTATGCCGATACTGCGGCGCATATCGTATGCTATGCTGAGTTTGTGTTTCCAGAAGTCCGCATTGATTTCTTCGTCTTGGCGGAAGGTCAGTACGCGTACGGCGATACTGCCAATCTGAAAATGCCCTTTGGCTATGAATTCCTTTTTGGATGTATAGATTTCAACTACTTCCCCTTCTTCGGGTTCTCCGTCGAAATGTGCGATGGCGCCGGAAAACACCCACGGGTGAAAACGCTTTAATGACTCCTCTTTATTGGGTTTAAGGTATACTTTGTACATATATATAATGTGATTAATGTGGTAATGTGATAATGTGCATCACATTACCACATTATTATTGGCTTCTATCTCAAAATCTCCTGTCCGTTTCAGTTCTTGCAGCTTGTTGTAGATGTTGAGGCATGCCCAGGCATCGGTGGCGGCATACAGTTTCTGCGGTTCGGTCAAGGTTTCGGCTTCCCAGTTGGAAAGGCGCTGGCTTTTCGAAATCTTTTCCCCGAAGAGGATGGCGTATATCTTCTGCAGGCTTTTGTCCTGGATGCCGAAAGCGCGGACATATTCCTGCAATTCGATGCAGGCATGCTGTTCGAAGGGCGCGCGTTTGTGCAGCATCATGAAGTCGTCCCGCAAGGAAAGGCCTACTTTCGTTACACTCGGGTTTTCCAGCAATGTGATAACCGGCAGAGTCAGTCCCGTCAGGTTGAGGCGGAACAGAAAGCAATGTTCCTCTGAAGAAATCTGCAGCAGGGCTACCTTGTGTATCTGTCCTTTTGTGAACGACGGACGGGTTTCGCTGTCTATGCCCAGCAACGGGCAGGACTTCAGATAGGCAACTGCCTTCTCCGCTTCCCACGGTGTCTGTACGACATGTATCTGTCCCGGAAAGGCGGCTTTGGGCAGGTCTTTCACTGTTTCTTTATCTATTGTTCTTTTGATAACCATAATTTAATATTCAAAGTCTGTGGTTTCCTCCTCTTCATCCTCGCCTTGCGCATACTTCACCTCGTGCAGGGCACGCAGGGTGTTGACAAGCTTCTGTCCCCAATGGAGGCGGAAGTTTTCCTGGCAGATGGCAAGCGAATCGTTCATCGTCTCGTTGAAACCCAGCTGGAATACGAAGATAAAGTCCTTGATGTCCTGGTATATGTCGGCCAAGTCTTCGGAAATGTTCCTGGTGATGGGCTGGTCACTATACTTCATGTCAGATACGAATACGTCCAGGTAGTCGTCTTTCTCGGCCAGGATATTGGCGAGGTTCATGCGGAGTACCTCGTAGGTCTCTTCGGTGACGAATGTCTCCGGTGCCTCGTCTCCTATGGTTTCGCATTCGGGCAGCATGGAGGCCTTCAGGTAGAGCAACGGAAGTATTTTTAAGGAGGTATCGACGAACGCGGAACGTTTCACCCCTTCCGCTTGTTCCAGAAACTTGCAAAACTCGGCGGCTACGGTCACAAACTCTACGGCATTCCGGTCGAATATCACTTGACTTTCTTTTTTCATATCTTCTTGATTTGAAACGCAAAGATAGCGCAAACCGAAAGTAGAAGCAAATTAATTGGCAGGATTATTCTTTTTTCACTACATGATATTCTGTTCCTCTTGTCTTCCGGCGGCTGCTGATGCCCAGTTTGTGGAGTGCACGTCCGAACAGAGCCACTTTATTGATGGACAGTCGGTCTTTGGTCTTGGTTTGCAAGAAGGAGAGAATCTCCATAGGGGTCATCCAGTCTCCTTCCTCTTCATTTTCGGCGGGATGGAAGTGGCAGAGGAAGAGCTGTTCCAACGGTGTGGGCTGTTCAAACTCCCGGTTGGTCTGTTTCAAGATGGCTTCGTCGGAATCGTCCAGCCAGTAGCGTTCACCTTTGGCTATGGCATCCATGGCTTGTGCGTAGAGTTGCCGGTAGTTGATGGTGACATTGGTATGGATGGGGCCGGTGACTTCGATGCAGATGAAACGGCGGCTGCCGCTGGGGTCTGTCAGCAGGTCTTTCTGGTTGCTGGTGGCTATAAAGGAGGCGTAGCGTCTTATTTCCTGGATGGCGGTGCCGTAAGGCTTGCGCAGGTTTGCCACGGGTTTCTGCAGCAGATGCTTTAGAAAACCTTGCTGATTGACGCTGATTTGGTCGAATTCGTCGATGTTTATCAGGAAAAAGCGGCCGAGGCTCCGCTCTGCGTCCTGCTTGCTTTTGAAGTCGATACTGTCGGTATAGCCGAAGCGCAGTTCGGGTGGCAGCAGGATGCGGCAGAATGTTAAGTTGTTAAAGTTATACCTTGCTATTGAAAATACTCTTTATCTTTGCATCAAAGATAAGATAAACAATGAAAAGAGTTATAGGTTATATTCGTGTTTCTACTGATAATCAAGACCTTGAAAGGCAAAGGGTGTTGATTAGAAAGTATTGTGAGAATAAGGGGTACTCTCTGTTAAGAATAGAAGAAGACTATGCCATATCTGGAACAGTCAGCAACAGAAACGGATTGAACAGTATTCTAAACATTACCAATAGCGTTGCTGACATGGTAGTAGTTAGTGAGTTGTCTAGACTGTCACGTCAAGATGATATATTTGAAACTTTGACACAGATTCACACAATCATTAGAAACGTGGATTTAGTAATACTAGACGAACCAGACAAGGTATATGAAGCTGGAAAAACTATCATTCTTTCTGACTTTTTAATGCTTGCAATCAAAGCCTATGGAGCAGCGGATGAAAGAAAGAAAATAGTAAGCCGTATGACTACAGGTAAAGACAGTAAAGTACAAGCGTTTCCGTTAATGCTTACAGACAGTAATATACCAACTGGCTTTAAGGCAGTGCCCAATCCGAATTATATAAAGGGAGCAACCCCCAAAATGTTATTGGTGGAAGATGAGGAACGTATGCAGTTAGTCAGAGATATATTTAACTATGTGGCAAACGGTCTTTCTCTAGGAAAAACAGCAGAAAAACTGAATATGCTTGGATATAGGACAGCAAGAAACAAACCGTTCTATGAACAGTCTATCAGAACAATTATAAATGATTCCATTTATAACGGTGTCAGATATTGGAAAGGCATGAAACTGGAACTTCCCGTAAAATTCATATCAGATGAAATCTGGAATCTGGCACACAAGAAAGTGCAGGAGAACAAGAATTATAGCGGTGAGGCACAAAAACATTATAACCCGTTGAAAGGCATTATCAAGTGTCCTTGTGGGCAAACCTCAATGTATGGCAGAACCTCATCCTGCATTACCTACAGATGTCTTGACAGAATAAAGATGGGAATAAAAAGCCCATGCACCAATGTTGGCATAAAGGCTGAAACTTTAATATATGCGGTGTGGAAAGATGTCAGACTTAGAACTCTGGATGAAACTTACCAAGCCAAGAGCAATGAGAAAATTGCAGAAATAGAAGCTGAAAATATAAAACTGACACAAAGCATAAAAGAAAAGGATTCTGAAATAGCCAAACTACAGTCTGATTTGAAAACAGTCATAGATAATGTTATGGCTTCCACCAATATAACAATAGTCAAGGCATTGAATGGCAAGGCGGATTCAATAGACAGCCAGATAAAGAGTATAGAAGCGGAAAAGACAGCCATTGATGAAGAAATTGCATCCAATAACAGAAGAATAGCGGATGAAATAAAGAGCCAGTCAAGAAAAGAACTTGACAGCCTTTCTCTGGAGGGCAAGGGAGAAATGTTCAGAGAATTACTTAGTAAAGTAGTTTATTATTCCGTTTCTTTAAATAGCGGATTCATAGTCATTACTTACAAGAATGACTTGGAAACTATCATAGCGTATCATAATAGGAACAAACCATTTTTATGGGCACTTCCTATAACTTTCAGATTCAACAAGGTAAAACGGACTGTAATAGTTCCAACTTTACCAGAGCAACCTAAAATGACTTCTTTTGTCTTGGAACGTATCAAAGAGAAAGAATACACATTTAAACAGTTGCAGGAAAGTTTCAATCTGGAAGAATATAAAATATAAAAGTCTGTATTCTACAAACTTTTCTGTTATTTTGCAGTAGAACTAATAATGAATGTACCATGCTAGAAGAAAAACTATATCAGATAGAGGAACTTTCAGATTTGAAAGTTTATTGGACTGAAAGCTACAAATGTCTGGATGAGCCACTATTAGAATATGTGTGGGAAGTAGCCAACCACTTTCTACCAGATTATGAAGAAACAGATAAGGGAATGATACCAATAGAATCTACAGCACCTGCTATATTTGCCAACAGATATGCGGAAAGAAACTTGTCCGTTGAAGAAAGATACGAGAGAAACAAAGAAATGAACACTTTCAAAGGAACTTTGGAAGAATACAAAAAACGGGAATACAGAAATCTGGATGATTCTTTCAAAGAGAAGTTTCTAACTAATGAAGATTTACAGAATACCATTGAAGCATATAAGCTAGATGTTAGCAAGTTTTGGTATCTACTTCTGTTCGTATATGACTTTATAGAGGATATTGGTACAAACGCACCTGCATTAAATAAGTCCGTATTAGAAGATTTTAGCTATTTTCATGCCAATCTATTGGAAGCTACAAGTATCACCTTAAAGAAGAACAACAAGAAAAGCTATGTTGTTGAAAGAGAGGACACAATTAGAATCATTCAAGCAGCCTTGCAGCATTTTATCAATACATACAGTGATATTATACATAGTGAACAAGACAGAGAAACCATGATTAAACAATTAAAGAACATAGGTTTGGGTGGATTTATCAGAAATGACTTATCGTCAAAAATCAGCTTTACGGACAAGTTCAGTCTTGACATATCTTATAAGAAATGGAAGTTTACGGATATGTTTCTGTTCTTTATTGAAAGAAGAAAGGCTACCATCATACCCAATAAAAGGGTAAAGGTATCTAAAGACAAGATGATGCTTGTTTCAAGGCTTATCTATACAGTGGGCTATGATGGCAAGAGATATAATGAAGAATACGATTCGGAGGGCAACAAGAACAGAATGTTATCCAATCTCCTTAGAAGATACAAGAACGAGAAATTTCCGTCTGTCATAGCTAATAACTACATGGTAGTCTCATAAACGACATACATACAACCATAGCAGGAATGCGTACTGAAAGGATTTCCCTTTTTGGTACGCATTTTTTTTGCGTACTGGAATGGGCACGTTTTCTACACACATGGGCATTAGGCAAAATGCTTTGTCTATGGGAATTTCCACTCTACTTTTGCATCATCAAAAAAATAATAACGGCGTGCCAGAAGCCAATATAAATCCGCAGGGCAGCGGTAATAAATTATGAGAAACGAAATTATGACATTAACAGAATTAACTAAGAATGGTGTAAAAGTAGCAAGATTGGCAGGTAACAGAGATTTGAATGAAAAGGCAGTCAAGGCTAAAATGAAATCAATGAGGGAATACGGTCAGCTAGTTCCTGCAATCATTGTGGACGCTTCCACTGCAATTAAAGACGGTTTGAAAGTGGTTGATTTTACCACTGGTGAAGAAATCAAGGATGGAAATAACTATGTTGTTCTATTGGATGCCAACCACCGTTACAGTGCCCATTTAAGACTTCTGGAAGAGAATAAAAAGATTGAGCTGGAAAAGCAGTACGAAAGAGAGTTCTATTTCATGTATTCTTTGAATCCGTCTGTTAGCATTGAAAAGACATTGGCGGAAATCAACATTGCCACTACCCCATGGAAAGGTGCGGATTATGTAAAGGGTGTGAAAATGATGGTTGAAGAGGATTTGCCGACATTGGACTTTGTGTCTGATTTGACTACTATGGGCTATTCTCTGGATGCGGCTTCCAAGTGGGCTACATTTGGCAGTAAGATAAGCAAGGCAGTTCTTGTCAGGGCTATCAGCGGCAATATTGATGAAGTGCTTAGAAAATCAAACACCATCAGTAGAGGGAGAACACTTGTTGAAGCCGCCAGAAAATCATTCAGTGCGGAGTTTTTGAAGAGCCGTACACTCATTGACTGGATTATTGGCAAGTATGAAGATACGGATGATAGCGAAAAAAGTACGTTCACTAACAATATGAACCACTTTCTAGCTAATGTTCAACGTGAAAATACGGAGAAGATAGAAAAAGCTAAAGGTACAAGAGGTGGAAAACCAAAGGAAACTATCATTTATGAAGAACTAAACATTCTTTGGAAAAAACACATGGAAGAGAACTATAATTAATCAAATAAATATAAATATGGGAAAGAATGAATTTACAAAGCTATTTACTTTTTTGGAGAAGTATGGCATAAACTTTAATGAGTATATGTTGGCAAAGATGTTGGCTTGGGCACAAGCCAAGCAAAATGCAGAAGTGGTAAATGAATACTTTTCAATGAGAGTGTGCTGTCGTGGGTTTACCATTCAGTCATTGCAAGGTCTTAAAGATGCAAAACTAATAAATGAATCATACGAAATGCCAAAGGCAGGAAGCGTTTTTGAGCCTTGCGGTGTTCCTCTGGATAGAGATTTTATGCAAGATATAGTTAATAATAACTTTAAACATTTTGAATTATGAGTACAAGAGGTTGTATCATTGAATTAAAGAAAGATGTATGTAAAGTTGGTTACTTACATTATGGCGCAAACTTCGCTTCCAAATTGATACACTATGGAATGCTTGGTTTGACTTTTACAGAAGATGTTCTGAAAACGGATATAGAGATGGAACAGAAAGAGGGAGTGGTGGGAGTATTTTATCAAGAAACCAATGATGCCGGAATAATTGAAAGGCTGTTCAGATATGACACTAGTGTGATAAATATAGATGCGGAGATATTTATATTTATTGAAAAGAGAGGAAATGATTCTTTTGATGTGACAATAAAAAGAACTATGGACGTTGAAGAAGAAGATACAGAGGAAGAGTGGGCTAAAGTTCCAGAAAAGCTCAAGGTACTGCTACTTGAAAACAGAAAAGAAGAAACGAAGTTCATTAGAACTTGTGTCGGAATAGATTAGACACAATGAAATAAGAAAGCCAGTTTAATATTAATTTGACTGGCTTTTTGCATTATATTGTTTGAATCAGTATTCCACTGGTTCACAAGGGCAGCAGGATAACTGACTGCCTTTTTTTATTGCCGTTTTTCATCTACTAGGCAAGTTATATAGCACCTACTTCGATATATCCGCTAGTCGCTAATATACAGTTGTTTAACTATCTATTCCGAATATCACATATCCGTAAATAGCCATAAATATAAACTATTGTCAAAAGAACTACATAAAGTCACTATTCTTGTCTGTTAGCTTATTGACAGAAGAAAATAACGGCAATATGGAGATAAAGGTAAGCTGGCTATAGAAAGTGCCCCTTTGATTAGGTACACTGCCCAGAGGTGAGTATAATCGTACATAGATAAAAAGATTGGAATTACCACGAGCAGAGGCATAACCAGAACTGCCCAGAGTAATTCAAGCACTATAGATTTTACAGTATATAATGAAACTAACATTGAATCATGGAGTATTACACGTTTGAACAATTAAAAGAAATGGCTTTCAAGGATGGCATTACCGGCAATAAGGTAGCTGTTGGTATATGGGCAAAGATGAACGGCTTTCTAAAGAAA
The DNA here is from genome assembly GCF_003602965.1 of Bacteroides sp. AF25-5LB. Lineage (NCBI taxonomy): Bacteria > Pseudomonadati > Bacteroidota > Bacteroidia > Bacteroidales > Bacteroidaceae > Bacteroides > Bacteroides sp. AF25-5LB. The sequence continues at coordinate 236,782 of NZ_QTMC01000002.1, read as the reverse complement.
AAGAAGCAGATAAACAAGCGTAGAATTACATTCTACTTTAAACTGGATGATTGGCAACCTCATAATGTATGACTGCAAAGCCTTTCTGTAAGGCAGCATCAAAAACGGTACATAATACCTATTTCGGCATACATGGTTAGCCAGATAACACAAGAAAGTAAATTACAGATGTTTTTTAAAGATAATCTTAGTGAAGTGGTACTAAGGAAAAATGAACCGTAGTCTATGGGAAATTTGACACCAAGTATAGGGGAAAAATGATACTCTATACATTACTACAATACTAACATTACAACTTAGATAATTCAGTGCTTCGCACTTCATTATCAAATTTCTAGCTTTCGTAGATAAGTAACTAATAACAAAAACGTAACATTATGATGATATACAACAACAGACTGTTCAATACCAGAAAGGAATTGAAACGGTATCTAGGTGGAACACGTAAATACAACAAGGCTCTGAAAAACGGAGAGATTTATAACATATATCAAGAAGAATCAAATAACCAACCGTTTGCGCACAATGGAACAACAATATACGACACTGACAAAAGACATTAATAATGTAGATAATAAGGATGCTATAGTATATGCCTATATAAAGTCAAGGATGAATTATAAAACTTCCATTGCAGATAATGTTACGGAAAAGGAGATTTCCGAAAAACTAGGCATATCATTAAGCACTGTAAAAAGAAGCGTTTCAAGGCTAAAGAATAATAAGAATCTTATTGATAAAGTGATAAGTAACAATGTAATAGCAGAAGGAAGCTACAAGACGTACAATAAATATCATGTGGCAAAATGTAATGAAGACTTCTTTTATATTTATAACAGTTTCTTTAATGATGATATGAACATTGCAAAAGCCAGTGAGAGAATTAAGATAAAGAACTTCTTGCTTAAATTAAAGGCAATATGCAAAAAGGAAACGAACAAGTATATAAGTGAAAGTCCGTATCTGGATGGGCTTAACAAAGCGGAACTGTCTAAGAAACTGGGCATTGATACAAAGACATTAAATAAATATCTGGAAATGGCAGTCAATGCAGGACAGATAAAATATATAACTAATGGTTTGCTGATATTGAACAAGTCCATTATTCCAGATTTTAAGAAAGATGATACAGATACAAGAATCTATCATATTATTTATGACTGGTGCATTGATAACGATGTTGTTCCACCAGACAGAAACGATGAAATAAAAATAATGGAAGATGGCAGTGTCAGAAGAAAAAACAGCTTACTTCTTGAAATAGCAGGAAAGCTAGGTTATATGAAAGATGAAGAAATTAGGAGTTTGCTAACTAATAGAATAACTTCCGAAGAAATAACTTTGGAATATATAGCTAAAGTGCTGAATATAAAAAATAAAAAGAAGAAGGAAGAAATAGAGTGGCCACCCATCATCATGCTTGACTAAACTAGCTAATCACCTATATTCAGTTTAGCTAAAAGTCAAGAGAGCAGATATATAAAGTACTTAGTACAGAAAGCCCCCTCCCCATTCAGCCAGTAACCTTAAATATATAAGAGTGCCTGCCTTTACGGTTGGCAACCCTCAATAGTCCCCCTCTGTATATTGATATAAAAAGAATTATTAATCATTTAAACTTTTATCAATATGAATAATTTAGTTATCATGCCAACAGAGAACAGAGAGAGAATGAATTTAGGTGAGTTTGCAGAAGAAGCAACCATTATTGAAGAAACTGCAATATCTAACAAGTCTTTACATTTCATAGAGGCAAACACACAAGAAGTTTCTTTAAGTCACTTGAAAAATGACTGCATTACTCCAGTGTTTGCCAAAGACAATGAGCTTACAGTAAACCATGCTGCATTTATTGAAACTGTTTGGGAAGCTGCAAACTCCTACTACAATGGTGAGGCTATTGGAACACCCAATATTCGTGTTAGTCATGTGATTAAGGGGCGCATTCCGGAAGCGATACATAAGCCAGCCAATCAGTTGTTAGAATCTGACAAAACTATCTATTATGAGAGGGCAGCTTTCAGTATTGACATTCCTACAATCTATGAAACGGTTGAGGGTAACAAGTTGAACCTTTCAATAGTAGGGGTTAGAGCCTATAACCAAATGAATCTGTATTCAAAGAAAGTTCCAGAGTTGTTTAGGTTGGCAATAGGCTTTAAAAACCAAGTTTGTTGCAATATGTGCATATTTACAGATGGTTACAAGGATGATTTAAGAGTGAGCAATACAAGTGAACTTTACCGTTCTGCCTTAGAGTTGTTCAACAACTACAATCCTGCCAAACATCTGTATCTGATGCAACAGTTGGGTAATACTTCCATGAGTGAGCATCAATTTGCACAAATATTGGGTAAAATGAGACTTTATCAGTGTTTGCCCAATGGCTACCAAAAGAGACTGCCAAGAATGTTATTAACTGATACACAGATTAACAGTGTTGCAAAAGCCTACATTAATGATGAGAACTTTGGCAGCTTTGGAAATGACTTGAATATGTGGAAATTTTATAATTTGCTCACTGGAGCAAATAAAAGTTCATATATTGATAGTTTCTTAGACCGCTCTTTAAATGCTACTGAAATGGCAGTTGGAATTAATGCAGCCTTGCATGGGGATGAGCATTACAAATGGTTTATTGACTAATTAATGAGAGGACATCTATTTATTAGGTGTCCTTTCTTTTTTAACAACTTAAAAATACTACAGAATGGAAGATAATGGAAAACTAGTACTATGGGGTACATTGGTAGTTCTACTACTAATAATAATTGGTATTATCAATCCTTTTTTGCTGATACTGATTATTGCAATCTTTACTTATCTGCAATCATAAATACTCACTAATATACAAAGTGAATGTTTTGCTATAAATCAACACATTAGCTAATTAGCTAGTATGTTGGTAATGGTGAAACATTCACTTTTATTTATTTACATATAAAACAGAACATTATGAGTTTAAAGTATTCAAGCACTACAGCAGATTATCTAGTTTGGTCTGATGCTATGAATTTAATAAGGAAATTGGCTAAAGATGGTAATTACAAAATTTCACTTCTTATAGCTTTGGGTTGTTTCACAGGATTGAGAATATCAGATATTTTAGCTTTGAGATGGAAACAGATATTAAATACCAGTGAATTTACAGTAATAGAGAAAAAGACAAATAAGGTGAGAACTATTAGGATAAATGCCCAACTTGGGCAGCACATTAAAGAATGCTATGAACAGATAAAGCCTATAGGAATTAACTCACCTATTTTAGTGAGCCAAAAAGGAACTGTTTTCACTATCCAGAGAATCAATGTGATACTAAAAGAGGTGAAAAAGAAGTATAAATTAAAGATTAAGAACTTTAGCTGTCATTCACTTAGAAAGACTTTTGGCAGACAAGTTTATAATATGAACAGTGACAATTCAGAACTAGCCTTAGTCAAACTGATGGAACTGTTTAATCATTCCAGTGTAACTATAACTAAAAGATACTTAGGTTTAAGGCAGGAAGAACTGTTAAATACTTATGACTGCCTAAGTTTCTAATCTGTTGGAATGTGACAAAGTTTGAAATTTCTGAGCTATTTACAGAGATAGAAAGTTTTGTCACATTCTGATAGTCCTATGCAAACCAGTTCCGAAATGAAGTGGGAACCGTCTTTTTAAAAAGGCATGGTACGGCTTGTAGTTTATGGTATGTGCGATTTGTGGGAACTACTAATAAAGTTTGAATGGTTATATCAATCTGCAATATTAGCTATAATCTTTCTAGCTAACAGTAAGTATGAGTTCCGTCTTATATGCCCACTTCTAATTTTTATACTGCAATGAAGTTACAACTAAAAGAAACTGATACTAGCTAATTATCTATTACAGATATGTTTTGGAACACTTGGAACTGCATTTATCAGCGTTTTATCTTTAGCTATTCAAAACCTTTCATTAACTTTGCAGCAATTTCAGAGGTCTTAATGCGTTAAGACACTGGAAGGACATATTTTAGTAAAGGGCGTTTAGCAAAGTTATCCTTCACTTGAATCTGGACAATTCTTGACTGTGGGTAATGAGCAAGAAGCGTCCGCGTCTATGGTATTTTATATCCTAGCTATAGGAATATCATATCATTAGGCGTGGACTTTGCTTATTATACAGTCAAGGCAGTCCAGAGCCTAAGTGGAATAATAAGTTAAAGTTTCCACGCCTTATTTTTATCCGCTTCTGTCTGGAAACTGGGAAGCATGGATTTAAACAAGATGAAAGCCTACTTATTGGATATTCCTAACAAATACCACAGATTCAGTAAGAATCTGGATGTTAAGGCTATTCTATGTAATAAGTCTTGGTTGGTATTTAATGATTCTGGAGATAAGGAGTTATATATCTTTCAAGAAAACGGTTCTCTCATTACTTCTGTAAATGGTAGTGTTATAAATGCTACATGGCAATATATTTCTGCCAATAATTCCTTAGTGATTTCTTTCAAAGAACAATCTTATATGCTTCATCCATCATTCAAGGATGATGTTATATTTGTTTTACAGCTAGACGGAACAGAAAAATTTGCCTTTATGATAGAAGAAAGCCAAAGCAATTCTTTTCATCCAAAATCACTAAAAGAACTTACTGCCTATTTTGAAAACAAAGAACGTAGAAATATAGAAGAAAGGCAACAAGAAAAAAGATTCTTATTGCAACAGCAAGAAACTAGGCAAAAAGAAATAAGAGAATTTCAGATAGACCAGAAAAGACGAAGAAAAGAGGAAGAACGAGAAGAAGAAATTTTGAAGAATTGTAACTATTACTTGAAATTCAGCATAATTGCAGGGAGTATATTCGTAATATATACAGTTCTGTTTATTATTTATTATCCTCCAACACAGAACCTTAGAAGTTTTATAGATATGCTTTTTACATTCTGTTCTCCAATACTATTTTTCAGTGTCATTGCAATAATAATTGATATTAGATTAAGAAGCAGAATACTTAGACGCTATAACCAAAGATAAATATCCAGTGATTTAATCAACATAATTAATAACTTAAATATCAAACAGAAATGAAAACTTTTAGATTAATTGGAATGGCTTTACTAGCCATAGTCATGTGTGTGAATTTCACTTCTTGCAGTGATGATGAAGAACCTAGTAAAAATGATGATGGTGTTATCACCAATCAAAAGCTACTTATTGAATTAAGAATGACAAACGAAGATGGGGTATCTATTACTGAATATTCCTACGGTAGTAATGGTAAGCTAATATCAGCTACAAACACAGAACAATACGATGGTAGCACACACACCAGTACTTATACAGTCACTTGGGGAGCAAACAAAATCATTGAAAGCAGAAATGGAGAGGCAATCACATATACATTAGAAAATGGATTGATAACACATACTTCTGATAGTGACGGAGGAGATTTGGATAATACAGACTTTACTTATAATGCAAACAATCAGCTAGTAAAATTGCAATATGATGAAGAGGACTATCTGTCTTACACATGGCAAGGTGAAAAATTAACTAAAATGGCATGGAGCTTTAGCGATGAAGATATTCACGAATTGTCTTATAGTGGAAAAACTTGTAAAGGCTATCTCCCGATAATGGTATGGAGTGTGGATGATTTGCGTCCGTTATTGGAAGCACATCCCGAATTGGCAGGAATGAGATGCAACCAACTTCCAGACAAAATATATAGCAAAGATGAAATTGACGAAACTACAGAGCAATATACCTATACATTTGATAAAGACGGATATGTGGAAAGCTGTACTGAAGTATCTACTTACAAACGCCTAGATAATAATGAAACAAGAACAGAAACTACAATTTATACTTTCACATGGGAATAGTCTAGTGAAACTGTAACTAATGCAAAAAGCCAGCCTATCCAATTACGGATAAGTTGGCTTTTTCAGTTCTGAACACTTAATCATTAACATCTTTTCTTGGACTTCATTATAGGAACAAGTCCAATAGTAGAGAAATAGTTCCGCATTATCTCTCTGTTACCAATTGGTTTCTTTATTAATTTCTTCATAGCTATAAATTTTAGAGTTTCACATATCCAACTGTATTCAATATTACAGAGAAATCAAAATGAGAATACACTCTATATCTCATAACATTCTGTATTTCTTTATTTTAAGCAAGGTATAACTTTAAAAAGTCAAATAAGGTACTTTTACGATAGCCTTGGGCCCCGACCAGCAGGGGAGACGTGTTGTTTCCATGCTGGCGGTCGATGTTTTGCCAGTGCGCCGTCATGCTGAGAAACCAGCGGTAGAAGAGTTCCCGCCAGTACGGATTGTTGCAGGGGACGAGGTCGGCCAATGCGCGGATACGGTCCTTGCCGTCCCAATGTCCGGTGCTGTTCAGATATTCTTCGATGGGGTTGTACAAGGGAATGGCGTCCGAGTTGAGGTAGCGTGCCACATCTCTGTCCCATACGCTGATTCCTTCTTTCAGGGCATTCTGTCCGATACTGCTTCTTACCCGCTGGTCGGCAGGGCGGAAGTGGAAGTGTATGGAGTCCCGTTGGCGGAATTCCAATTCTCCCAGCACGGTGTTCCAGCGGAACTCATAGCGTCTGTTCATGAATTCTTCCAGGCGGAAGGCGGTGATTTGGTCGCGGGTCATGCTGCTGCGGGTGCCGAAGCCTTTGCATTCGCGGTAGAGGTTGTGCAGGGTCATGCGCACCAGCTGTTCATCCGCTTCGCGGTAGTAGTGCATCATGACTTGACGTACTGCCTCTTCTTCGGGAATGCCGGCTTTGTAGCAATGCCCGGCAAGCAGGTAGAGCAGGGGGCGAAGGTCATCGCCCCGTTTCCAGTTTTCCAGCTCTTCGAAGGTACGGTTCAGGGCGGCTTCGAAGAGGATGGAGAAGGTTTGGGAGGCCGGATAGCCGGGGGCAATACGCATCAGCGGGTTTGCTTCGGTCTGTTTCCGTTGGCCGAAGGTGGGCTCGTCGGGCACGGACAAAGGCTGTTCCAGACAGAAAGGGACGGCAGACGGATTGTAATAGGGACGGTCATCGAGCGTCATGCGGCAGCTTTGCTCCACGGCAGGTTCTTTCAGCGTGACGGGGTAGGGGAGCAGGGGCTGGTAACAGTTTACGGCGAGCCGGTAGGCAGCGGTATGAAACAGCCTGATTTTTTCTTCCTGCCTGGGGCGCGAACCGTCGGGGGTGGCAAACAGTACCCATATTTTTACGCTTCGTCCACTGCTTCCGCAAAAGGCGGCAAAAGTTTGCGGCAGCAGGGCCGCCTGGTGCTTTACTTGCTCCACTTCCACGGCATTGGCCAGGTGGTTGACTTCAATCTGTACCAGTCCGTTATAGGTTTTTAGGTATCTTTCCCCCTCTTTGCTGCGGGCATATTCTGCGGCAGGGCAGATGCGTGGCAGTTTGTCTATGCAGGGGTAGTGTCCGTTGCTTCCGGTGATGTGGGGAATGAGGCTGCGCAAGGCGGATATGTGTCCGGCTTTGTTCTCGGTTTTCATCTTCTCCATCAAGGTGTCGCTGGGCCATGTGCTGAATGTCTCTTTGCCGGTTTCACGAGCGGTGCGTATAAGGGTAAGTTTCATGGGGTGCTTGCTGTATTAAAGTCCGCAAAGCTACTGAAAAATGACGGGACAGCCGAGGAAAAGTGGAATTATGATGAAACTTCTCATACTTATTTTTTATTCTGGCTGTACGTCGTAATCCGACTGGTTTTTCACGCCGACAATGTCTTGCTTCTTCACCTCGGTTGTTAATATGTGCTGCAACTGCTGTGAGGTCAGCGTCTCGGTGGGAGAGAACTCAGCCGACTTCATATAGCTTAAAATGGCATTGCGCAGCTGACTTCCTTCCGGAGTGTGGCGAATTGCTTCGAGGTTACTCATACAAACCAATACCTTACCGTTGTCTACGGCAAATTCGAACAGCAAGCCTAACTTGTGGTTCCGTTCCACATTGTCTACTACTTGGATAAGCGGCTTGTATTCGTGGCGCGTAGCATTCAGAATAAAGGGGCGGGCATGGCGTACGATGCTCCACCATTGCCAGTTGCTATGGCACTCGGTGGGGAATTGCCGGAACAAGGGATGTTTCTCGTCCATCAGCAAGGAGAGGGTGCCCGGCGAAACTTCGCGGCCGGCGTTTTCCGAAATGCTTTTGAACATGGCATAGTTCCAGTAGTCAGGAGTGAAAAGGCCGCCTACACTCTGTTCTTCAATGGCTTTGTGGTCGGGTATAAGCAGTATCTTTCCTCCTTGGCTCAGTCTCTTTCGCGCCTTATCATCCAAAGATTGACAGATGAAGATGTCCGCTTCGCTTTCCGGTGTCCGGTCGGGGTATACCCATAAGTTAACGTGAATTCGAAATAAGAATAAATATATTTTTCTGACAATTAGAGATATAGCGATAAAATCATTAAATTTATAGTGTCCAATTATAACATTTAAACGATTACCACTATGTTTCCAGAGTCTAAAGTTACATTGTATGGCCGATGATTTTTGCAAGGAATTTACATTTCAACAGGAAAAATATATGATTGAGTATAAGAAGACCAAGCATCGTAACAAACCCAACTGTATGAGTGATGCTGAGATTATGGTTATTCTAATCCGGTTTCACTCCGGTGGTTTCCGCTGTTTCAAGCATTACTATAAGGAATATGTCTGTAAACATCTGAAACACCTTTTTCCGCGTCAGGTTTCTTATAACCATTTTGTGGAACTGGAGAAGGAAGTATTGCTTCCCGTGACCATCTTCATCAAAAAAGTCCTGCTAGGAACCTGTACCGGCATCAGTTTTGTCGACTCCACTCCCTTGCGTGTTTGTCGTAACCAAAGAATCCTTATTTATAAGACATTTGAGGGACTTGCCGAGCGTAGAAAATGTTCAATGGGATGGTTCTTCGGATTCAAGCTGCATCTGATAATCAATGACAAGGGTGAGATTCTCAATTTCATGTTTACGTCTGGAAACGTGGATGACCGGGAACCGTTGAAACAGGGTAAGTTTCTGGAGAACATCAAAGGAAAACTATGTGCAGACAAAGGATATATAGGTCAGGCTCTGTTTGAGAATCTTTTTCTTAATGGGATACAGCTTGTCACTAAAGTTAAAAACAATATGAAGAATTCACTGATGAGTATTGCCGACAAGATTTTGCTCAGAAAAAGAGCCTTGATCGAAACGGTCAATGACGAATTGAAGAACATTGCGCAGATAGAACACTCCAGACATCGTTCATTCAATAACTTTATAGCCAACTCTTTGTCGGCTATAGTAGCATATTGCTTTTTTGAAAAGAAGCCCGCCATTGACGTGAATTTTGTCAATGACGGACAACTTGCTATTTTTTGATTTTATATTGAATTCACGTTAATGATAGTAAATTTATAATCAATATTTTTAGGAATTCGTTGATTTTCTGACTCATTCCTGCATCATTGATTTCTTATTAATATGAGGCTAGAAAGCCTATTAGTATTATAAAAATCCATTTGTAACGGATAAAGCAGTAAGCACCGCTACTTTTAGGCGTCACTTTGAGAACTTTTGCAGAAACTCCGTAAGATTACTTCCCTTTTCTAGACCTAATTTTTTGCGCAGGCGATAACGGCTGATTTCAACTCCTCGTAAAGAGATGTTCAGCAATGGAGCTATTTCCTTAGAAAGCAAATTCATCTTGATATAAGCACAAAGTAACTTTTCTTTATTGCTTAGTTCGGGGAATTCCTCCTCTAATTTTTTAAAAAAATCATGATATACTGAGTCAAAACTACTCTGAAAAGCCTGCAAATCATCATCATGCTCAATATTTGTATCAATCTCTCCTAATAATCGAAGTGTCTTCCGGCGAAGCAAAACAAGATTCTCTTCACTGATGGAATGGGAAATATTTAATACTTCTTTTTTGATATTCAATAGGGTTTCATTCTTACGTACAATATTGAGCGTAGTACGAATCAATTCTTCTGATTTATGACGCAACTCCGACTGCAAGTTTTCTTCCTTCAGAATGTCTATTTTTTTATCTTTCAAATCACTCTCCTTTTGGAATTTCTGTTCTTGCTGGTAAAGTTCCGATTCTTTTTGTACCAGCAGACGTCTACGACTTTCTGAAATATGATAATACATATAATAAAACAGCGACATTACAACTATCAAATACATCAAATAACTCCACCATGTACGATACCAAGGTGGCAGGATTTCAAAAGTAAAAGCAGTCTTTACCGGATCTTGATCCCCGTCGGTCAGTAATTTCACACTAAATACGTATTTGCCTTCATGTAACTCTGTGAATTCTTTCACATTATTCTCACTGTATTCACTCCAGACATCTTGCTTACCGTCTACACTTAGCTGATATGAATATAGAGCCGTCCGTGATTTATTATAATTATTCACACTATATTTTATTTTAATCGAATTCTGAGAATAAGGAATCACCACTGGAACTGTATCATACAAATAACTGCGGCCATAGATAAGCGAATCACGAAATCCAGTCAGATATACTTTTCTGATTTGTAAGTTCAACGGTGGGCGCTGTATTTGCGAGCTATCCATTTTTATCAGTGAAAAGCCATCTTCAGTTCCAACAATTGCTTGGTCAGTTTTATAAAGACATACATCTTCAAAATTTTCTATTAACATCCCTTTCAAAAACAATTCATTATTCACTTGATAGTACTCCTTATTGGTGGAATCATAATGCAGCACCTTCAATGTTCCGTTCACCACATACCAGATATTCTGCAATGAATCTATCTTCATATAGGTATAAGCAGTCTTGCCTTCTAATAATTGTTCAAGTCTAGTATACGCCTCCAAACAGTCACGGCTCTGGTCATAGTACCATAAGCCATAATGTGAAGCTATAGTTACTTTGTCATTCACTCGCAGCAGGCATGCATCATAGCCACGAGGGAACCTTCTGTTATTGTAATCCTTAATTTTTTCTATTTTCCGCAAATCATCTGACAATGTCAGGCGGGAAACCCCATTTTCCTTATTTCCTACCCACAGAATATTGGTGGAATTCTCCATCAACATATCTTTGCACGAGCGGCTGAAGCCCTCTATATAGCTTTCCACAGTCCAATTCGCCCCTTTTTTCGTAAGTAAATACAATCCGCTATAAGTTCCTGCAATCAGCGCATCTTTGCGTGCATCTACCGATACCATCCCCCATACCCCTTTAGGATTATTGAGATGCTCCACATGATCTCCATCTATTATAAAAATACCATTATCTGAGCAACAGAAAAGCTTATTGTCGTATTGGTGAAGCGACCACATTTGTCCACCCGTATCTGGCACAAAATCAATAGGACTTTTCTGATTTAATAGTTCTGGAGGAGTAGACCGATATAAACCTTGATTCGTTGCAAAATAGAACTTGCCTCGGTAGTTGCAAGAAGCATATCCTGAACCAATCATCGGTTTACCACCATATAGTGAAACAAGCTGTTCATTTAAATGGATGCAATCGATGCCATTGTCCAAACCTAACCAAAGATTGCCAGTCTTATCAAACATCATGCTTAAGACTGTTTTATTTTGCAAGCCATTCTCTGTAGATATCACCTCCATTTTATTTGTCTTCAGATTTAAAAGACAAACTCCACCTTGAATACTACCTAAAGCCAACAATGAGTCTTGTAACGCTGCACAGAATATCTTATTCTTACGGCAGAATTCTTCAGCGCTGTTAGGAAATTTTCGGAAAGAAGTAGCATCATGAATGAAAAGACCGTTATCTCTGGTTACTGCCAGCAAGTTGTCCTTATAAGGTAATAGCCCTCCAATCTTCACCGTAGCACCTATTGCCGAAGAGTTGGACACTTGTTTGAATTTTGTTCCATTTAGCACTAACAACCCTTTATCGGAAACTATATATAGTTTGTTTTGTAAAATCAATGAAGTATAGATCTCTGATGTATGGTCTACCTTATTCATCACGCCTTTCTCTATATAGAAAAAACAGCGGTCTGATTGAAAATACACACGGTCACTATCCGGCAGAATATTCCAAATGACCCCCACATTTACATTGGGCGATAAGCTATCAGAAAGGCAGGTATACTCCAATCCACCCAAATGATTTGGGGTAAAATAGCCAAATTGCCCCATTCCACCGATATAGATCCGTCCATCATGCCCCATTTTTACCGTACGTGTTTTAGCATTATGAATCGGATATGTATTCCACTCCACCCCGTCAAACTCCAATAACCCTTTATTGTTAGCTGAATATATCCAACCATTATCGTGTTGTTGAATATGCCAATTCTGATTGCCAGCCTTATAAACATGTCGAGTGTAATTTGTCACTTGACGTTGCCATCCGGCATTTATAGGAATAGATATAAAGAAAAGAAGAATATAAAAACAAGTGAGCTTTTGTTTCATAGCAGTTAACATTTTATTTTTAAAACAAAGATAAAATATTTTATCTACAAATAAAATAATAATTTATAGATGTACTTGAATTATTATAATAAATATTTAATTATCAGCAAAATAATTAAGAAGTGAGAAGGTTTTGATGTAGTTAAGACTAATTAATGAGAAAGTTTTGATGTAATATTTTTTTTAGCTTCCTTTTATTACTCACATATATTTGCAGCATCTTTTTGTTAAACCTATATATTGCATACTAATGAGAAAAGCATCTTATTTATTCCTATTCAGCTTATTGATTAGCAGTAGTGCATGTGGATCAGACAATGATGGAACAATTTCTTCCAAAATACCTGACGGAGAAAATCCGGTGACTTCGGCCGGTTTGCAAGCCTACATGCTTACTACCACTGACACCCGTACCTATGAGCTAAAAGAGTCTACAGCGAAATTTGAATCCCAAGTCAGCATGTCACCTAAAAACATTTTGTTGAATCCGCAACAGACTTTTCAGACTATGCAAGGGTTCGGAGCTGCACTTACTGGTTCATCTGGAAGCTATGCCTTTGTCATCATCAATAAAAGCAATACAGCCAAGAATATTGTACTTACCGCTCCAGACAATTCTGGGAAAAAGCACTCGGCAAATTGCATCTTGCAACCCCGTTCGGTAAATTCTTTCAAATGGGATGATAAAAACAGAGATAACTAATTACTTTTTAAATTAAAAAATCACAGATTATGAGAAATCGATTTTTGCTCGGCATGATGACATTCTGCCTCGTCGGAACAACATCGTGCAAAGACGAGATTGACCAATTTGATGATCACGGTAACTCCTCAATTGTCTCCTTTCAAGGCTCCGATAAAGCCTACATGGGCGACAGTATCTCTTTTGACTTTGAAGTAAAGAGCAGTAGCGTGAAAATCAACCAGGCCAAAGTACAACTCTATTATGGAGAAGAAATGGTATCTGAAGCACTTTACATGTTGAAAGCCGATGGAAAGTATAGCGGAAAAGTGTTGGTTCCGTTCTTAAAGAATACCCCGGACGGAGATGCCAAAGTAATCCTGCGTGTACAAAACGAACGCTTTGCTGCAGACAGCCGTGAAATGACGGTAGCAATAGAGCGTCCCAAGTATCAGACACTTCGTTTAGTAGCGGCAGATGGAACAGAATATGCCATGATGCCTGTGAAAGGAAAGGAATACGAGTACAGTGCGCGCGCCAAGTTTCCTGCTGAAATGGAAGCATCCATTGTACTCCCGGCTTATTCCGACGGAAGCAACAATCCTTATCTAACAGGCAACGAGATTCGTTTTGGTATGGACAACGGTCGTATTTCAATGAATGCTCCAAAAAATATCAGCTTTGAGACTACCGGATATGGCGATGATGGTATGTATGACATTACATTCAACACCTTGACTTTTGAGGGAACTCCTTTCCCTAAATTTGGTTTACGATTTGATACGCAGAATAAATTTGTGGAATTCGAGGGTTCGGGCAATGTGTTTACGGTTGAGACGGAATTTAAAAAGGATGACATTATCAAAGTGAGCGGCATCAAAGAAGAGTACCCCGAGCTTTGGAAAAACCCCACTTGGTTCAGTGGTGTAAAAGGAGATGAACAACTGCTCCATTTCCGTGGTAGAGATGGCAAATATCGCTTCACCTTGGATAAAGGGCTGAAAGCCATCATGATGGAACAGTTGGAAAATGCGACCGCCTCAGGTAACCAAAATGCATCTGCCGTATGGGTTATCGGAAATGAGAGAATAGGGTTTCCATCATATAGCAAGAACAACATCAATTGGAATACAAACAAAGGGTTCAACCTCGTTCCACTGACCGGCACTAAGTACGAACTGGTGATGTTGGTGGGCCAGAACATTGATAGCGGCAATGTCAACTTCAAATTTTTCGGCCAAAAAGGATGGGGATTGGAATGGGTAGGTCCTGGCGCATATACGCTGAAAGAAGGTGGTAACTATATAAAATATGCCAGTGACGGTAACTTCCAAAGTGCAGAGATGTGGCCTACAGGCAAGTACATGGTAATGACCATGGAAACTGCCACCAAGCCCGCTGGATTGTGGGTGAAAGCACTGGAGGAAATGCCTGTTTACGAGGCTGCAGAATAAGGTAAGGAATACAAAGGGATAATTAATTTAATTAAATGACAATCAAATGAAGAAGAGATATTATCTTGCGGCGCTATTTGCTATTTCACTGGCAATACAACCAGCGCTTGTAAAGGCCGACACTGCCCGCAAGACAGATGGCATGGAAAACATGCAACAACAAAAAACGCGTATCAAAGGTTTGCTGACCGATTCTAACGGCGATCCTATTATTGGGGCAACTATCATGGTAATGGGCACTACCGGACGGGGCGTGATCAGTGACATCAACGGACGATACTCCATCGAAGTAAATCCTGGCGAAACACTTCAATTTAGTTACATAGGATTCATCACCGTAGAACACAAAGTAAAAGCAGAGGAGACCACCTTTAATCTACGCATGGAGATGGATGCTATTTCTACCGAAGAAGTGGTAGTAGTGGGTTACGGTAAACAGAAAAAGGAAAGTGTGGTGAGTTCCATGTCTACCGTAGGACCGGCTCAGTTGAGCGTAAAGAGTGCTAATCTCACCAATAACATTGCAGGTAAATTGCCCGGACTGATTGCAGTGCAACGCTCGGGCGAACCAGGATGGGACGATGCCCAATTCTTTATCCGAGGTATCAGTTCTTATGCCGGTGGCACAGACCCTCTGGTATTGGTAGATGGCGTGCCCCGTAAGATGAACGATATTGATGTGGATGAAATCGAGACCTTCTCCATATTGAAAGATGCGGCTGCCACAGCTGTATATGGTGCAGAAGGTGCCAATGGAGTTGTATTGATTACTTCCAAACGAGGTAAATCTCAGAAAACGGTCATTAACATGTCTGCTGAATATGGTTACTCTACGCCGCTCCGTTTGCCCAACCTGATGAGCTCTTACGACTATTTAAGCTTGTATAACGAGGCTGATTGGAATAGTAATGGTAATCCGCGTGCCAACTATACTGCTCCGGTAAGCGATGCTGACTTGGAAAAATACCGCACCGGAGCTGATCCTGATCTTTATCCGGATGCCAACTGGATGAATATGTTGCGCGACCATACCAGCAGCCAGCGTTATACCATTAACTTTCGGGGAGGTGGTGATCGTGTACGCTTTTTCGTATCCGGCGCCTATTATACACAAGACGGTGTATATAAGGAGAAAAAAAATGCCGACTATGACTCCAATATCAGCTTCAAGCGTTATAACTTACGCTCCAATATTGATTTCGAGTTAAGCAAAACTACTCGTATGTCTGTGGATATGTCCGGTCAATATATAAACCGGGTAGCCCCCAGTAAGACAGCTTCCGATATTTTTGGTGGCATGACACTACAACCAGTCCACCTTTATCCACAAATCTATTCAGACGGTTCAGCCTCACAGCACCCAAACTACGACAATTCGGGGCTGCGTCAGAACCCTTATAATTTCTTGTACTTCAGCGGTTACAGCAAGAGTTGGGACGCAACCTTTCAAAGCAAGGTCTTGTTGGAACAGGATTTGGATTTCATCACCAAAGGACTTTCTGTAAAAGGCAGTGTGAGTTTCGATGCTAACTCTAATCAGTACATCAACCGAACCATGTCACCAGCAACTTTCACAGCTACTGGCCGTGATGCCAACGGCAATCTGATTTTCAAAGCACTGGAAGCTGGGTCTGCACTGAGCAATCCTTCAAGCGGAGCTTCCGGTGGTAACAAAAAGATCTACATCGAAGCCTCTTTCAACTACAAACGCAACTTCAACGATAAACACGATGTTACCGGTTTGTTGCTCTACAACCAAAAAGAGACTCAAAATCAGAATGCAAGTGGGCTGAATTTATTGCCCTATCGCAAACAAAGCATTGTGGGACGTGGCTCTTACACATTTGACAACCGCTACACCCTTGAAGGAAGTTTTGGTATGACAGGTAGTGAGAATTTTGCTCCAGGACACCGTTGGGGTATTTTCCCCGCTGTGGGTGGAGCCTGGTATGTGAGCCACGAGAAGTTCTTTGAACCAATACAGAAGGTTATCAGTACCTTGAAAATACGTGCCTCCTACGGACGTACCGGTAACGATCAATTGGGTGGAACCCGTTTCCCTTACCAGGAGGAGATGAACAATGGTGCTGGTGGACTTAATCTGGGCATTTCGGGAGGATCAAATGGGAATGCCGAGAACTGGTATGGTAATTTAAGCGAAAACCGTGCATTCTACCCCAACCTGCGTTGGGAAATTGAAGACAAGAGCAACTTCGGCTTCGATCTCGGCTTGCTGAACGGACAAATCGATCTGACTATGGATTACTTCTCCAACCGTCGTAAAGATATCTTGGTAAACCGTAATACCATCCCGTCCATGAGCGGTTTGCAATCTACACCAATTCAGAATTATGGTGTGGTGAGCAACAAGGGTATAGATGGCAACTTGACCTTCAAGCAACACGTGGGCGACCTTAATCTAACTTTCCGTGCCAATTACACGTATGCAAAGAACAAGATTATAGAAACGGATGAGATCAGACATGTCTATAGCTACCAAGACCTTACGGGAATGTCATTATGGACTCCGTTCCTCTATATTGCCGATGGTCTTTATACACCTGATGACTTCAACATTACCGTCGATCCCGTAAGTGGCGCCGAAAGCTACCAACTGAAATCTGACCGTCCCAACCCCGGTGCGGCGGTTGCTCCCGGTGATATCAAGTATTGCGACTTGAACAAAGATGGTATTATCAATGACGATGACAAGACATACCACAATGGACATTTGGATAAGACACCTCGCAGCGTATATGGACTGTCGTTCAACGCGGATTGGAAAGGCTTCTTTGCCGGAATCTTCTTCCAAGGTGTATCAGGCGCTTCCATCAATCTAATGAGCAAAGCATCCAACTTCATGCCGTTCAATCAGGGCAAAGATGCCTCATCCGCCCGTATGGAAGCTATGAGTCGTTGGAAAGCATCCGATCCGTACAATGACAACGTGCTCTATCCGCGTTTGCGCAACAATACCTTTGCACACAATCTGCAGCCGAGCACTTGGTGGTATCGTGATGCCAGTTTCATTCGCTTGAAGAACGTGGAATTCGGTTATCAGTTCAATAGAAAGCAGCTTAAATCATTGCGCCTCACCAACTTGCGTCTCTACGTGCAGGGAACCAACCTGAAGACTTGGGACCATGTGAAATATTGGGATCCAGAACTGGGCGATGCGAACTCAGGAGCCAAATACCCTATATCAAGTACTTGGACTTTCGGAGCAGAGGTAACATTCTAACTAAACAAAAGAATTAAAAGATATATATTATATGAAACTTAAGAATTTATTATATACAACTGTTAGCTTTGCCGCTCTTGCACTCGGCACCGTATCCTGCTCAGACTACCTGGACATCTCTGGCGAGTTTAATGCTAGCTTGGGAGTGGATGAAGTTTGGGACAACGCAAACTATACCCGCGATTGGTATGGAGTGATTTATCGTGACTTGATGGAGTATTCTGAAACAGGTTCGGAAACCAATGCCTTTAAAAATCCTTGGTCAAACCTATGTGGTGAGATTGCATCCGAAAAAGCCAGTTCACGCGATGTGATGACGGCTGGCTTCACGGCGGCCAGCGGAAGCTATCATCGTTGGGCTGCTTTCTATAAAGACATCCGTCAAGCCATGATTTTCATAGAACGTGCCCACGATGAAGGCGTAGGTGACCCCAGCAGCAACAACAAAATCACAGCTGACGAAATAGCCCGCATGAAAGATGAATGCCGATTCATGATAGCCTACTATTATTTTTCTATGTTTGAACTTTACGGTCCCGCTTGTATCGTTACAGAAATAGATGATGCGGCAGAGCCTCATGTGACAGATTACGATCGTGCCACTGTGGACGAAATGGTGAATTACATTGATGGTATATTGGAGCCGCTATGCGATCCGCTACAATCCAAACTGCCAGAATCAGCTATCACCTCGTTTGCCGATGGAAACTATAGTTATAACTTCCATGAAATAGTACGCCCCACCATCGTAGTGGCTAAGGCCCTGCGTGCCAAGCTGTGGATGTATGCCGCCTCCAAGCTTTTCAATGGTGGTGATGGCTCTGAATACTACCAAGGACTGCAAAAACTCCAAAATGCTAAAGGAGAATACATCTTCCCCCAAAGCAAAGACCCGCAGAAATGGATTATTGCCAGAGACCGTGTAAAAGACCTGATAGATTATGCTGAAGCACATCACCATGGACTCTACCGTGTAATGGCAAACGGGGTGGAAGCTCCAGACCGTTCGGTGTACAACCTTTTTCAGGAATACAATCAAGAAATTCTTTGGAGCAGTACGAACAATAGCTATTCCGATCAATATAAAATGGAAAAGCGTACCAACCCACGTGATGTGAACTCCTGTTACGGAACCATTGGACCGTCCCAAGACGCAGTGGATATGTTCTTCATGTCCAATGGATTGACAATCAATGACGACAATAGTGGATACAATGAAACTGGATTCAGTGAAGTGGAAAACCGCTGCTACGACCCCGCATACAAAGCCACCAAGATAGACAAAAACATTTACAATATGTATGCGAACCGCGAACCTCGTTTCTATGCCAACGTGGTTTATCAAGGAAGAAGTTGGTTCAAGAATTGGATGGACGGTAATCCGAACTACGTCGTAGACTTCTCTGCCGGTGGTGGCAATGACCTCTCCAACGGTGACAATGTAAAAACTGGATATATGCTTGGTAAGTTCAAGAACCGTACAGTAAACCATGCTAACGGCTACACGCAAGCTTGGAAGCGTGTTTCCATCATTTACCGTATGGCCGAGTTCTATTTGTTCTATGCCGAAGCCTTGAACGAAATTGACCCGAGCAATCCGGAAATTATCAAATATGTAGATATGATACGACACCGCGCAGGCATCAACGGCTACCAAGACTTGCAGGAAAGCGGTATGAAAACAGGGGTTATCGGCAATTACGACAGACAGTTTGAAGCTATACAGCACGAGCGTTATGTTGAACTATACTGCGAGGGTCAACGCTACTTCGACATTCGCCGCTGGATGATATGTGACAACGGGCAAATAGGCTGTGACCAGACACGCTTCTACGGCATGAACATGAAGGGTTCAAAAGACAAGACTCCTGGTGACCCGGCTTCCTATTATACCCGTACTCAGTTAGAGAACCGGCAATGGAGCGACAAGCTTTACTTGTATCCTATTCATCAGAATGTCATCAATCTGTCACAAGGACGAATTCCTCAAAACTATGGATGGTAAATGACCGACAGAAGATGAAAAAAAAGAGATTATGATATAAGGATTAACAAGCGGTGGGAATTCGTGCAAGAAAGAAACAGAATTTCCACCGTTCTTTTATAACTTTACCACCTCAACTCAACAACTATCAGATTATGGGATACCCTTACAAAAGAGGCCGTTTCCTTTTTGCCTTATGGACAGTGATCTGTTGCTTTGCCATGATTGTGATGCCAATGTCACTCCGTGCGCAACGAGAAACGAAGAGCCTCAACCACGACTGGAAATTTCTAAAAGGCGAATGTACTTCCGCTGCAGACAGTACCTTCAACGACAGCCAATGGGCAAACATCCACCTGCCGCATACTTGGAATACTGATGCCTATACCGAAAAAGACTATTATCGCGGAATAGGCTGGTACCGCCATCGTATCACCCTTCCCAAAAATTGGAAAGGCAAGCAGGTCTTTCTGAAACTGGATGCTGCAAACAAGGCGGCTACCTTCTTCATCAATGGCAAAAACATAGGTGAACATGCGGGAGGATATACTGCTTGTACGTTCAATATCACCCCCTTCCTCTCTTTCCATTCCCCCAACGTTCTGGCTATTCGCGTGGATAATGCCCGGATGGACATCCCTCCCATCTCCGGAGATTTCACTTTTTTCGGAGGTATCTATCGGGATGTATGGCTCACTGCCGTTCCCAACCAACATTTCAACTTAACCGACCACGGTTCGGACGGTATCTTCATCAGTACCCCCAAAGTGTCCGAGGAGAAAGCCACCCTCTCCATCCGTGGCGAAATTAAGAATGACGCCTGCGAAAAGGCAAACCTGGAACTCGTTCATTCCATCTACCAGCCAGACGGTATCTTGTTACAAACACTAAAGAAGTCCATACAACTGAATCCTGGGGAGACCTATGCTTTCCAGAATGTTGCATCGCCCATCCTGCATCCCCGGTTATGGACTCCCGAAACGCCTGCCCTCTACCGGATAGAAACCACCTTGTGTGACTGCAAGACTAAAGTGGTTCTGGACCAGAGTAACCATCATACCGGCTTCCGGTGGTTCCACTTCGATGCCAACAAAGGATTCTTCCTTAACGGTAAACCCTATAAGCTTCGCGGTATCTGCCGTCACCAAGACCAGAAACCTATCGGGGTGGCATTGACCGACGAAATACACCGCCGTGACATGAAAATGATGAAAGAAATGGGAGCCAACTTTATCCGTGTCTCCCATTACCCCCAGGATGACGCTCTCCTGGAGATGTGCGACAAACTCGGTATGTTGGCCTGGGAAGAAATCCCCATCATTGATATCGTGCCCGAGACTCCCGGATATGGAGACAATTGCGAACGAAACCTGCGTGAGATGATTCGCCAGCACTATAACCATCCCTCCATCATTGCATGGGGATACATGAACGAGATCTTACTTGTCACCCAACGGAAATATAAAACCGAAACCGAACTGAAGCCCGCTATAGAGCGTGCATCGTCACTTGCCAAAAGACTGGAGAAAGTACTCAAAGCGGAAGATTCTACACGCGTCAGTGCCATGGCATTCCATGGCAGCAACAGCTATAATGAGACCGGCATAAGCAACATCACCGATATTGTAGGATGGAACCTGTACCAGGGATGGTATGGCGGAGACGTCACTGGATTCGAAAAATATCTGGCACAACAGCACCGGGACTGTCCCGCCCATCCGATGATTGTCAGCGAATATGGTGCAGGATCGGACAAGCGGTTGCATTCACTCACCCCACGCGCTTTCGATTTCAGTATTGAATACCAGCAGAAATACCTTGAACACTATCTTCCGGTACTGGAGAATACACCTTATGTTTGTGGCGGTACACACTGGAATTTCATCGACTTCTGCTCGGCCCTACGTGACGAGTCCATGCCACGCATCAACAACAAAGGATTGGTGTATGCCGACCGTACTCCTAAAGATATATATTATTACTACCAAGCTGCCTGGCGTAAGGACATCCCCGTATTGCACATTGCCAGCCGTGATTGGACATACCGCAGTGGCGTACAGCAGGGAAATGCCCCTGTCTTGTTGCCGGTAAAGGTCTATTCCAATCTTCCCGAGGTAGAGCTTTTCATCGACGGGAAGTCCATAGGTAAGCAGCAAACAAAGAATTACACCGTCACCTTCGAAGTTCCGTTCTGCAGCAGGAAACCCTTTCTTCTGGCACAAGGCAACCATCAGGGAATAAGGGTGCAAGACGGTTTGAAAGTAAATTTCCACCCGGTTCCTGCCCGACTGGATGCAACCAACTTGAAAAATCTGGAACTGGCCATAAATGTGGGAAGCCGGTGCTTCTTCACTTCCGACGAAAGCCAACTGACTTGGCTTCCCGACCAGCCTTATACACCCGGCAGTTGGGGATATATCGGTGGTGAGGAACGGGGTACGGAGACTGAAATACGCAACACTGCTGACGGTCCCTTGTTCCAGACTCTCAGAAACGGCATCGAAGGATACCGTTTTGACGTGCCCAAAGGTGTCTATGAGATAGAATTCCTCTTCACGGATATCTTTCGCCAAAACTCCTCAGCAGCCTATCTGTTGGGACGTGACGGAGCACATGAAAACCGTGAGAGCACATTCGGTATTTCCATCAATGGAAGTACTGTTGAAGAGAGTCTGTCACCTTGTAAAGAAAGCGGTTATTTCCATGCCCTACGGAAGAAATATATCGTCAACAACGAAGCGGACAGTCTTGAAATACGCTTCCATACCATCAGCGGCAAATGCTTCCTGAATGGTATCAAACTCCGTAATATTTACTAATCCATATAAAACAGCAGAATATAATGAAACTGAAAGCAGTAAAATGGACACTTGCCATCTTGTTTATGGCACCCTGCATGCAAGCGCAATCCGTATGGAACACAACACACCTTGCCAATGTGAAACGTTCTATCCGGGAACCGTTCTACGCCACAGCTTACGAGGCACTGAAGAAGGAAGCGGACAAACTATCGGACGTACAGCCTCTTTCTGTCATGATGAAAGAAAAGACACCCGCCAGCGGTGACAAGCACGACTATATGAGCCAGGCCCGCTATTTTTGGCCCGACCCAGCAAAACCTGACGGACTGCCCTACATCAACCGCGACGGCATATCGAATCCCGAACTGAGCAAACTGGACCGCAACCGTCTGGGTACAACCGTTAGCCGCATCACCACCTTGGCATTAGCCTGGTACTTCAGCGAAGAAGAAAAATATGCCAGGAAAGCGACTGAGCTTATCCGTGTGTGGTTTTTGGACAAAGACACCCGAATGAATCCTAATCTGGAATACGCGCAGATGATACCGGGGCACAATAACAACAAGGGGCGCTGCTACGGACTGATAGATACCTACTCCTTCATAGAGATGCTGGATGCTGTAGCGCTGTTGGAACAATCACAAGCATTCACTGCCAAGGACAGCAAGCAACTGAAGAAATGGTTTGCCGAACTGACCGACTGGATGCTCACCAGCCCGCAAGGCAAGGAAGAGGCGGCTGGAGCCAACAACCACAGTGTGGCCTACGACGCCCAAATCATTGCTTTCGCCCTCTATACCGGCAACAAGAAACTAGCACAAGAGGTAGTCAATGCTTTCGCCGAAAGACGTATCTTCCCACAGATAGAACCCGACGGACGCCAACCGCAGGAATTGCGTCGTACCCTCGCTTTCCACTATTCCCAATATAACCTGACACATTTCATTGACATCATGCTGATGGCAAAGAAACTGGGCAGCAACATTGACAACGCCACATCAACCGATGGACGAAGCTTCTACAAAGCCATGGATTTTCTGGCATCCTACGTGGGAAAGAGCCTCGGTGAATGGCCTTACCAGCAGATCAGCGGGTGGGAACACTCCCAGCAAAACCTCTGCAAGGACCTCTACCGTACAGCCGCTTATCTGAACCCCGCACGCAAAGACTACCTGCAACTTTACTATGCGCACCGCATACTGGAACCGCAGGACAGTTTCAATCTTCTGTATGTAAAAGCTACCGAAACAGACCATGCCTATGCCTTTGCCGCCGGACAGCTGGATCTGGCCATGAAATGTGCCGATAAGGCCAAAAAGGAAGAGAAGAATGCCGCCAAGCGCCGTGTCATTCCCCGAAGTATCCATAAGGACGGTTCACTGGCCATGATACATCCCCACGACTGGTGCTCGGGATTCTTTGCCGGTTCTTTGTGGCAGATGTACGCCTATACGCACAACGACTATTGGCGCCAGTCTGCTATCTCATGGACTTGGCCCATCGAAGAGTCCAAATGGCACAAAGGTACCCATGACCTGGGCTTCATGATGTACGACAGCTTCGGCAAGGCATACGAGTTAACCGGCGAACGTTCCTACCTGGACGTGGTGCTACAGAGTGCCAAAACATTGATTACCCGCTATAGTCCGAAAGTGAAAAGTATCCGGTCCTGGGACCACAACCGCGACAAATGGAAATATCCGGTCATCATCGACAATATGATGAACCTGGAAATGCTGTTCCACGCTACCCAACTTACCGGAGACTCCATTTACTGGAAAGTGGCCGTGAACCATGCCAATACAACGATGAAAAACCATTTCCGCCCGGACTACTCCTCTTATCATGTGGTAGATTATGATCCGGAAACAGGTGAAGTCCGCATGAAGTGTACCCACCAGGGCAATTCAGACGATTCATTCTGGAGCCGCGGACAAGCCTGGGGATTGTATGGATTTGCTATGTGCTATCGTTTTACAAAAGATCCCACTTACTTGAAACAGAGCGAAAACATTGCCGATTTCTTCCTGAATCTACCCAACATGCCGGCAGACGGTGTACCCTATTGGGACATGAAAATGGATGTCATCAAGGACTGTACTCCCGAAAAGATCAATCCGGATGTGCCACGCGATGCTTCTGCCGCCGCCCTTATCGCTTCCGGCCTTTATGAACTATGCACGTATGTTTCTCCGGAAAAGGGAAAAAAATATAGGACTGTTGCCGACAAAATCGTAAGCAATCTCCACAAGCACTACCAGGCAGCACCGGATACGCACTACGGCTTCCTGTTGCTCCACTCTACGGGACATCATCCCGGAGGAAGTGAAATTGACGTTCCTCTGAACTATGCCGACTATTTCTACCTAGAAGCATTGGCACGTAAAGAAGCATTGAATATGAAAATGAAGGATTGCCCTGGAAAGGCTCCGCAGACAAACAGTTAATGGAATAGCAAGTATTTGTGTCAACAAAGGAAATATTCAGGTATAATCAGTACTTACGAAAGGAAGAAGTTGTGCGTTTTAAGTATGCACAACCTTGTATTAACGTGGGTTCGAAATAAAATCAAAAAATAGCAAGTTGTCCGTCATTGACAAAGTTTACGTCAATGGCGGGCTTCTTTTCAAAAAAGCAGTATGCCGCGATAGCCGACAAGGAGTTGGCTATAAAGTTATTGAATGAACGATGTCTTGAGTGTTCAATCTGTGCGATGTTCTTCAGTTTGTCATTGACCGTTTCAATCAAGGCTCTTTTTCTGAGCAGAATCTTGTCAACAATACTCATCAATGTGAACATTTTCCACGCTCGGCAAGTCCCTCAAATGTCTTATGAATAAGGATTCTTTGGTTACGACAAACACGTAAAGGAGTGGAGTCAACGAAACTGATGCCGGTACAGGTTCCCAGCAGGACTTTCTTAATGAAAATGGTCAGTGGAAGCAGTACTTCCTTCTCCAGTTCTACAAAACGGTTATAAGAAACCTGACGCGGAAAAAGGTGTTTCAGATGTTTACAGACATATTCCTTATAGTAATGCTTGAAACAGCGGAAACCACCGGAGTGAAACCGGATTAGAACAATCATAATTTCAGCATCACTCATACAGTTGGGTTTGTTACGATGCTTGGTCTTCTTATCCTCAATCATATATTTTTCCTGTTGCAATGTAAATTCCTTGCAAAAATCATCGGCCATACAATGTAACTTTAGACTCTGGAAACATAGTGGTAATCGTTTAAATGTTATAATTGGACACTATAATTTTAATACTTTTATCGCTATGTTTCTAATTATAAGTGAAAGATATTTATTCTTATATCAAACTCACGTTAAAATAAGATAGTTATGGAATGTATTTTTTGTTTGAATGAGAATGCCTATTTCGATGGCGTGAATTATGTTTGTCCGGATTGTGGAAGAGAATGGCCATGTGATGAAATTGCGGACGACGACGATGATAACAATAAGTTGCGTTGCCCTGAATGTGGCTCGCATTTGGTCTATCCTGATTCAAGCGGTATTAATGATTATGCTTGTGATGCTTGTGGGTGTAGATGGGATGGTGACGATGATGACTACGATGAAGATTATGACGATGATGAAGAAGAAGATTAATTATTGCAATTATGGAGCTGGGCAAATAGCGCTATTATTACCGCATTATTACATGCTTCAATCTGAAAAAGATTAGCATTCCTTTGCCAAGCCCCCTGCTTTTCATTATCTTTGCCTCTGTAGTTTGTAGTTGCGCACAGTCGTGGAATGTCTTTCTCATAGTTGTGAAGAAGGTGTATCACAAATATGAAGAAGGTAAACCACAGCTGTGCGCATCTTTTTTTGATAAGCTTTCAGCAGAAGGAAGAACGCTTCTTTGCGTAAGGAAGACCTATGCTCTGCCTAATGAAAGCCGGTACTTTGCATGAGCGAAACCTGCAGACAGCAACAGAAATGAATCTAAAAATGGAGGAAAGAATATGGCAATTTTATTTGATTGGTACGAAAACCCGAAAACGAAGGATAAACAAGGGGAAGAGCTGACCCTGCATCCCCGGATTAAACTGAACGGCTCCACGACGACCGATGAGCTGCGCAGGCATATACAAGAATACTGCTCGCTGACCGAGACGGATGTACTGGCGGTACTCGATGCTTTGTCGCATTTTGTGGGACGCGAGCTGGGGGAGGGCAGGCAGGTACATTTGGACGGCATCGGTTACTTTGTTCCCACGCTGACCTGCACGGAACCGGTGACACTGGAGACAAAGCGGAAAAGTACTAAGGTGAAGTTGAAAAACATCACTTTCAGACCGGACAAGGCGTTGCGCAGTGAGATAGGAGTATTGAAAGTAAAGCCGCTGAAATTGCGGAATCTCATGAAAAAGAGGCTGACGGATGATGAGGTGAAGCAAAAAGTGGTGAACTATCTACGTAAGAATGAGTTCATCACCCGCAGTGTTGTACAGTCGATTTGCGGCATGACCCGCACGACTGCAACGCGGCAGATTCGTCGTCTTTGTGAGGAGAATGTGTTGGTAAACAAAGGGTTGCAGAAACAGCCGATTTATTTTTTGAAGGAAAAAGAGTAGGTTGATGCGTATAGGGCTTGCATGGATTGCGTCATGTAGGCAAAATCTGCCTGCATGCTTGCATGAGGTCTGCTTGCATGGCGCAATCTGTTGTAAATTAGTGCGCTATGTCATTTCATGCAAGTATGTAAGTAAAATATGCGATAAAACTACAGTTGTAGATTAGGAATACCTATAATCGGCAGACGAGAAATTAAAGAATGAAAACAACGCGGCAGAAGGATAGTTTTTATTATTTTTGCAATCAATTCTCAATAGTTATTTAAAAAATATGGCAAAGAAAAATTCAACAGCTAAAGATACGGAGCTGTCACTCTCGTTTTTGGGGAAAGTGGCAGCGTTATTTAGAAGTGAAACGGTTCATTTCGTTATCGGCTTGGTGCTGGTAATCTTTTCGGTTTATTTGTTGCTTGCTTTCACATCATTCTTTTTCACGGGAGCGGCAGACCAGAGCATCATTGACGGAGGCAGTGCGCAGGAGCTGATTTCCACCAACAATGGGGTGAAGAACTACGCCGGTAGCCGCGGTGCGCAGTTGGCCAGCTATCTGATAAATGATTGCTTCGGCGTATCGTCTTTCCTGATTCTCGTGTTCCTGGCTGTGGCGGGACTGAAGCTGATGCGGGTGCGTGTGGTGCGCTTGTGGAAGTGGTTCATCGGCTGTTCGTTGATGCTGGTGTGGTTCTCGGTATTTTTCGGTTTTGTGTTTGTAGACCAGTACAAGGACTCTTTCCTCTATCTGGGCGGTATGCACGGATACAATGTCAGTAACTGGCTTGTGTCTCAAGTCGGTGTGCCGGGAGTCTGGCTGCTATTGTTGGTAACTGCCATTTGCTTCCTCATCTATCTGAGTGCACGGACTGTCATCTGGTTGCGCAGATTGTTCAGTCTCAGCTTCTTGAAGCGTAAGGAGAAGGCGGAAAGCGTGCAGGGTGAAACGCCGGAAGAGTTCAAGACCTCTTGGGGTGCAAAGGAAAAGGCGGCTGCTCCGACACCGGAAGCTGCGGAGCCGGAAAAGGTTCTTGAAAAGGAGGAGGAGATTGCTACAGAGGAAGAAGAGGACGAACCGCTGAATGAAATCACCCTTGACTTGGGTGGAAGTGATGGAAAGATAAAGCCTGCCAAGTCTGCGGATGAGGACGTTACCATGACTTTTGAGACTCCTGCACCGGAGCCGGTGCCCCCTTTTCGGGAACAGCCGGTAGAGAAGGAGCCGGCATTCCAGGTTGAGAAGGCTGAAGAGGAGGAGTATGTGGGAACGGAGAAGGAGCCGTACAATCCCCGTCTGGATTTGGAAAACTATCATTACCCCACAATAGACTTGATGAAGCATTACGATGACAATGGTCCGACCATTGACATGGTAGAGCAGAACGCGAACAAGGATAAGATTATCAATACTCTGCGTAGTTTCGGTATAGAAATCAGTACCATTAAGGCGACGGTAGGTCCTACGGTGACGCTGTATGAAATCACTCCCGAGCAGGGCGTCCGCATTTCGAAGATACGCGGTCTGGAAGATGATATTGCCCTCAGCCTTTCGGCGCTCGGCATCCGTATCATCGCTCCCATTCCGGGAAAGGGTACGATTGGTATCGAAGTGCCCAATTCCAATCCGAAGATTGTATCCGGTCAGAGCATTATCGGCAGCAAGAAGTTCCAGGAGTCTACTTACGACTTGCCCATCGCACTGGGTAAGACGATTACGAATGAAGTATTTATGGTGGATTTGTGCAAGATGCCGCACGTGCTCGTTGCCGGTGCTACCGGTCAGGGTAAGTCCGTGGGGTTGAATGCCATCATCACCTCCTTATTATATAAGAAGCATCCGGCAGAGCTGAAGTTTGTGCTGGTAGACCCCAAAAAAGTAGAATTCAGCATCTACTCCGTGATTGAGCATCACTTCCTCGCAAAATTGCCCGACGGGGAAGATGCCATCATTACAGACGTCACGAAGGTGGTGCAGACCTTGAACTCTATCTGTGTGGAGATGGATACCCGCTATGACTTGCTGAAAGCTGCCCATGTGCGCAACATCAAGGAGTACAACGAGAAGTTCATCAACCGTCGTCTGAATCCGGAGAAGGGGCATAAGTTCATGCCTTACATCGTAGTCGTTATCGACGAGTTCGGTGACTTGATTATGACAGCTGGCAAGGATGTGGAACTGCCCATTGCCCGCATCGCCCAGTTGGCGCGTGCCGTAGGTATACATATGATTATCGCTACACAGCGACCGACAACAAACATCATTACGGGTACGATTAAGGCTAACTTCCCGGCGCGTATCGCTTTCCGTGTATCGGCAATGGTCGATTCGCGTACCATCCTCGACCGTCCGGGAGCCAACCAGCTGATAGGTCGCGGTGATATGCTATTCCTGCAGGGAGCAGACCCGGTGCGTGTGCAGTGTGCCTTTATCGATACCCCCGAAGTGGCGGAGATTACGAAGTTCATCGCCCGCCAGCAGGGCTACCCCACCGCTTTTTATCTGCCCGAATATGTGGATGAAAATGCAGGAGGTGATTTGGGGGATGTGGATATGGGGCGTCTTGATCCTTTGTTCGAGGATGCAGCCCGTCTCGTCGTTATTCACCAGCAGGGTTCTACGTCGCTCATTCAGCGTAAGTTTGCCATCGGTTATAATCGTGCCGGCCGCATCATGGACCAGTTGGAGAAAGCGGGGATTGTGGGACCGGCGCAAGGCAGCAAGGCGCGTGAGGTGTTCTGTATAGATGAGAGCGACCTGGAAATGCGGTTAAACAATTTGCAATAAGGAATGGTTATTTATAGAATGATGAAATTTGATAAGCTTTTACTTGGTGTGCTATTGCTGTTGTTTGCTGTGCCGATGTCGGCACAACAACCGGATGCCAAGAATATATTGGAGCGTACAGCCGAAGCCTTTCGGAAAGCGGGAGGGGTGAAGCTGGCGTTTACCGTGAACGAACAACAGGGCTCTTATGCGGGAGTTCTCTATCTGGAAGGTGAGAAGTTTGTGGTTGAGACTGAGGGAATGAAGACTTGGTTTGACGGACATACGCAGTGGAGCTATGTGGCTTCGGCAGATGAGGTGAATGTATCGGAACCTACGCAGGAGGAATTGCAGACTCTTAATCCGTATGCTTGGTTGTCCCTCTACAAGCAGGGATACAGATTGAAGTTGAGCAGTGTCGGTGGTAAGCAAGACAAGTCTGTTTATTACATCACCATGACTGCTGCCGACAAGAGGAAAGACCCTGAAAGTGTCTATCTGTTTGTGACAAAGGATACGTATCGTCTGCATCAAGTGGACTTGGCACCACGGGGGAGTAAGTATATGACTACTATCCTTATTAATAACTACCAGACCGGACAATCCTATCCGGATAGTTTCTTTGTCTTTGACAAAAAAGCCTATCCCACGGCTGAAGTCATCGACATGCGCTAAATAGTAAATTGTAAATAGTCAAATAGTAAATAATATAATGATGGAAACAGAAAAAGTAAAATGTCTGATTGTCGGTTCGGGTCCTGCCGGCTATACTGCCGCTATTTATGCAGGCCGTGCCAATCTTTCACCGGTACTTTATGCAGGATTGCAGCCCGGTGGCCAGTTGACAACCACTACTGATGTGGAGAATTTCCCCGGTTATCCCCAAGGTATCGGAGGTCCGGAATTAATGGAAGACCTGCGGAAGCAAGCCGAACGTTTTGGTGCAGATTTGCGTTATGGAGTTGCTACCGCAGCCAATCTTGCTGAAGCACCTTACAAGATTACGATTGATGACGAAAAGATGATTGAGGCTGAAACGCTGATTATTGCTACAGGTGCCGCTGCGAAGTATCTGGGGCTGGAGGATGAAAAGAAATATGCGGGAATGGGTGTCAGCGCTTGTGCCACTTGTGACGGTTTCTTCTACCGCAAGAAAACGGTAGCTGTTGTAGGGGGTGGAGATACTGCCTGCGAGGAAGCTGTTTACCTTGCCGGACTGGCTGCCAAGGTTTATCTGATTGTCCGCAAACCTTATCTTCGCGCTTCCAAGATTATGCAGGAGCGTGTGATGAAGCATGACAAGATTGAAGTACTGTTCGAACATAATGCCGTAGGTTTGTTTGGAGAGAACGGTGTGGAAGGTGTACATTTGGTACAGCGTATGGGTGAACCTGATGAGAAGCGCTATGATGTAGCTATTGACGGTTTCTTCCTGGCTATCGGCCATAAACCCAACTCAGATATTTTCAAACCTTATGTAGATACGGACGAAGTAGGTTATATCGTCACCGAGCCGGGAACACCGCGTACGAAAGTGCCGGGCGTATTCGCCGCCGGAGACGTTGCTGATCCTCACTATCGTCAAGCCATCACCGCCGCCGGAACAGGTTGCCAGGCAGCCATTGAAGCGGAAAGATATTTGTCTGCGAAAGGACTGATTTAGTGATTAGCGATTAGGGATTAGGATGGCAACAATGTGTTTTTATTATGCTAATCCCTAATCGCTTATCCCTTGTCACTTATTCTTTATCCTATCTTGCTGATTTTCTTCAGCTTTTCTTCGTCTATGATTTTGATTTTACGTCCGTCGATGGTGATTAACCGTTCTGTGGCAAACTGTGACAACGTACGTATGGCGTTGGAAGTGGTCATGTTTGACAAATTGGCCAGATCTTCACGCGAGAGATAGATACTCAAGGTGGAGCCGTCTTCCTCCAAACCATAACTTTCTTTGAGGAACAGCAGGGATTCTGCGAGTCTTCCGCGGATATGTTTCTGCGTCAGGTTTACGGTACGTTCATCGGCAATGCCCAAGTCAACGGACAATTGCTTGATGAAGAACATGGCAAGGTCGTTGTTTTGTGTGAGCAGAGTCATCAAGGCAGTCATGGGGATTTGGCAAACAAGAGACGGCTCGAATGCAGATGCTGCCGTAACATAGTCTGTTTTTGCAAAGTAAGGGCGGTAACCGAAATATTCGACAGGTTTAATCATACGGATAATTTGGCTTCTACCACCGACTCCGTCTTTATAGATTTTTACCTTTCCACTCAGCAGACACATCAAGTGCGTAGGTGTCTCGCCTTCGCAATGGATGACTTCGTTTTTTTTGTAGTTCTGGAGTGTGAAGTGGTTGGCGAGGAATTCCCGTTGTTCGTCATTCAGGGGAGACCATATATCTGCAATCAACTCCGGAACATTAATATCAGATAAGTTTACTTTTACCATAACTGCTGCAAAACTGTGTTATACAGCACAAATGTAAAAAGAAAAAATTAAATATTGCACAAATATGACAAAAAGATATCGTAGGGGGGAGATAAAGGAAAATCTATATATTTACGATTAGACGATTTACGATTGAAGTTTGTATTGTTAAACAACTGCTCATTAGCAGGTGGGTTTATGATTGTACGAGTAACTCCAACCGTAAACCGTCAAATCGTAAATCGTAGTAACTTAATTGTTTATCGTAGTATCTCTATCCCCCTCCCTACGGGGGAGGGGGATAGGGAGAGGCCTACTTTGTAAACAGCAGCTCCCTATACTTCGGAAGCGGCCAGATTTCATCATCAATTTCCATCTCAAGGTGGTCGATGTGGTCACGGATACTTTCCAGATAAGGGCGTACGGTTTCTTCGTAAGCGAAAGCCTTGTCTTTGTAGTTATCCATGTGGTTGGCTACTTTGCGGGCTTCGGTCATTTCGCGTACTTGTACCTTGATGGCGGTTACGCGCTTGGAAATTTCGCGTACAAGCTCTTTCCGGTCGGCACTGAGGACTTCGTATTCTTCGGGAGAGAAGGTCTCGCGCAGGCCACGGAGATTTTCCAGCAGACGGTTTTGGTAGATAACGGCAGTCGGTACGATGTGGTTGATGGCAAGATCACCCAATACACGGCTTTCTATCTGTACCTTCATGGTGTATTTTTCCAGTTCTACTTCCAGGCGGCAGGCAAGCTCCGTTTCGTTGAAGATACGTTCGCCGATGAGTACGGAACGGGACTGGTTATCCATGTAGTGCATCAAGGCTTCGGGAACGTGGCAGATGTTGGTCAGTCCACGGCGTGCAGCTTCCTGCTTCCATTGTTCGGAGTAGCCGTCACCCTCAAAGCGGATAGGCTCGGAGGCGATGATGGTCTCTTTCATAATGCGGAAGATAGCTTCATCCTTGCCGCCCCCCTCTTCCATCAGTTTGTCGATGGATACTTTGAACTCGTTCAGCTGATTGGCCATAGCCGCATTGATGGCAATCATGGCGGCGGCGCAGTTGGCAGATGAACCTGCGGCACGGAATTCAAAGCGGTTGCCGGTAAAGGCGAATGGAGAAGTACGGTTACGGTCGGTAGTATCCAGTAATATTTCAGGAATACGTCCGATGCCTAATTTCAGTGTTGTCTTTTCTTCCGATGTCATCTTGCTGCTGCTTATCTGGCGGGCTATCTCGTCGAGGATGGAAGACAGCTGTTTGCCCAGGAAGATGGACAGAATGGCGGGAGGTGCTTCATTGGCTCCCAGACGGTGGCTGTTTCCGGCACTCATGATGGAGGCGCGCAGCAAGTTCTGGTTTTTGTATACCATCATCAGTACGTTTACTAGGAAGGTAAGGAACAGCATGTTCCCTTTCGGATTCTTGCCCGGTGCAAACAAATTGATACCCGTATCGGTACAAAGCGACCAGTTGTTGTGCTTACCGGAGCCGTTCACGCCGTTGTAGGGCTTTTCGTGAAGCAGTACGGCGAAGTGATGCTTGCGTGCGATGCGTTTCATCAGATCCATCACAAGCTGGTTGTGGTCGTTGGCAAGGTTGGCGTTCTCAAAGATAGGCGCCAGCTCAAACTGGTTGGGAGCTACTTCGTTATGGCGGGTCTTGACCGGGATGCCCAGTTTGTGACATTCGATTTCCAGTTCTTTCATAAAAGCTGTGACACGTGGGGGGATGGAGCCGAAATAGTGGTCTTCCAACTGCTGGTCTTTGGCCGAGGAGTGTCCCATCAGGGTACGTCCGGTCAGACAAAGATCCGGGCGGGCATTGTACAGTGCCGAGTCGACGAGGAAATATTCTTGTTCCCAGCCTAAATTGGTATAAACGCGTGTGATATTCTTGTCGAACAACTGGCATACGTCTGTCGCCGCCTTGTCTACAGCTGCCAAGGCTTTGAGCAATGGAGTCTTGTAGTCGAGCGCTTCGCCGGTATAAGAGATGAAGATAGTGGGGATGCAAAGTGTGGTATCTACCACAAAGGCGGGTGAGGAAACATCCCAAGCAGTATATCCTCGTGCTTCGAATGTGTTTCTGATACCCCCGTTGGGGAAAGAGGATGCATCCGGTTCCTGCTGGATGAGCAGTTTGCCGGAAAAACGTTCAATCACTTCCGTTCCTTCTCCGAATTCGATGAAGCCGTCATGCTTCTCGGCTGTTCCGTCCGTCAGAGGCTGGAACCAGTGCGTGTAGTGGGTGACGTTGAGGGACTTTGCCCAACTTTTCATGCCGTTGGCAATCAGGTCTGCCATTTCGCGGTTGATGGGAGTGCCTTTTTCGATGGCGTCGGTCACGGCTTTGTAGGCTTCACGAGGCAGGTATTCCTGCATTTTCTTACGGTCGAAGACATGGCTGCCGTAGTAGTCGGACAGTTTGTTTGAAGGGGTGGTCACTTCAAGAGGTTGCCGATTGGCAAGTTCTTGCAAAGCAAAAAATCGCATTTTTGACATATAAGTCTCTCCTTTTATTGGTTGTTGGGCACAAAAATACATGTTTTTTCTGAACTACCCCCTCTTTTTTAGGGGGTATTCTCGAAAATATTAGTGTTTTTTGAGAATAGACCCCCCCTGAAAAAGTTTGCTTGTTATGGAAAAACGACTCAAAGCTTACGTTTGTTCCATGCCATGATTAGTAATCTTTCCGCATCACGATTAGTAATCTTAGTGCGTCGTGATTAGTAATTTTCATGCGTCACAATTACGAATCATTCTGTACATGACACTTGTGGCGCCCTTTTTATAACAATTTATATAGGTTCGTATTTATCTTGCACAAACTATGTGTGCTTGTGTATTATTGTCTCTCGCGCGTAACATATGTTTTATAATAAAGGGTGTCACAAGTGTCATCCCTGCTTCTTTATGGAACATGTTTTTGCATTACACGAATTCTTCCGTATATTTGTCCCGATTCTATAAGGAGAAATTGCGGTTGAAACGTTTGTTGTTTATATGGATTTGGATTTGCTTCTTGTTTTCTTTTGTACAGAAGGCAGGGGCGGAGCGTGTATCTTATCCGGTTGACAAACATGTGAGTTCCGCAGACTCCATCATGGAGAAAGTCATCTTCTTTGCCCCCCTTTATGAACGTATTATTGAAAGTTACAAGGCTGAGCTTTACATAAAGGGCTGGGTGAATATCCGTAAGAAGAATCATATTCTCCGCTACATCCCTTCCATGTTCCGGCCCCAAAAAGGGGTGCGGGAATATATGATGGAAACTTATAGCGATTTGCATTTTACTGCTCCCGACATCTATGACCAGAAGGTAAAGGCAAGTGTCGGCACTGCTTCCGAGTTTTGGGAAATGGACGGACGATTGCCGGAATATTTTCACATCAATATCTATTCTTCTACCCTATTATATGACAAACTACTTTCTCCTTTAGCACCCAATGCCAAAAAATATTATACTTATCGGATTGATACGGTGATGGGGGAACGGCATGCTCGCCAGTATAAAATCCGTTTTATGCCGAAAAGCAAAAGCTTTCAGCTGGTGGGCGGTTATCTGATTGTGAGTGATAACGTGTGGAGTGTACGCGAGATGCGTTTTTCCGGACGTAATGAGATGGTGCGGTTCAATAATCTGGTGAAGATGGGTAATGTGGGCGATTCGGACGAATTTCTTCCGTTGCAGTATGATGTGGATGCAACGTTCCGTTTTTTGGGAAATGTGGTAGATGGTACTTATGAAGCTGTACTCGATTATAAGAACATCATTCAGAAAGCTCCTGGAAGTGATATACGGAAGTCGGTGAAGAAAAGTAAATATGACTTGTCAGATTCATACACGTTGCGTACGGATACGAATGCTTTTCGGCGTGATACTGCCTACTTTAAAACTTTACGTCCCATTCCGTTGACCCTGCACGAGGAAACATTGTATCAGGATTTTTTCTTGCGTCGGGATACACTCATCCGGAAAAAGAAGCCGGTCAATAAGAATCTGGAATTCTGGGGACAGATTGGGGATGCTCTGATTAGTCGCTACACGGTAGACCTTGATAAATTGGGAAGTGTACGCTGTTCGCCGTTGATTAATCCTTTTCTTTTGAGTTATAGCGGCAAACATGGAATTTCGTATCGGCAGGAATTCAAGTACAACCGTATATTCAAGGGCGACCGCCTGCTGCGAATCGTTCCCCGGATAGGTTATAATTTTAAAGAGAAAGAATTTTACTGGAGGGTGAAGTCTGATTTTGATTATTGGCCTCGTAAGCGTGCGGCATTTCATCTGGAATTTGGTAATGGTAACCGGATTTATAGTAGTGATGTGCTGGATGACTTGAAAGCTATTCCCGACAGTATCTTTGATTTCAACCAGATACATCTGGATTATTTCAAGGACTTGTATCTGAATCTGCGCCATAGCTGGGAGATAGTGAACGGCTTGTCGCTGGAAGTGGGTATATCCATGCATAGACGTACGGAAGTGAACCGTTCCCGGTTTGAACTTAACTATCCGAGTATGCCATCGGTAAAATCTGTAACAAACGTAGGTTCCGGCGGCTCGTCGTTCTTTCCGAATTTCGACCCCAATGTCCTGAATAAGTTTCGGCATACTTATAACAGTTTTGCCCCCCGTGTCCGTTTGTCTTGGACTCCGGGACAATATTACTATATGAATGGTGACCGTAAGGTGAACCTTCACTCCAAATACCCTTCCATCTCGGTGGATTGGGAACGGGGCATCAGCGGAGTATTGCAGAGCAGCGGTTCGTACGAGCGTGTGGAGGTCGATTTGCAGCATCAGGTTTCTTTGGGATTGATGCGCGATATTTATTGGCGCTTTGGCTGGGGAGAGTTCACCAATCAGAAAGAACTGTACTTTGTGGACTTTGCCAATTTGCGGCGCTCCAATCTGCCTATGGGTTGGAGCGATGATATTGGCGGGGTGTTCCAATTGCTTGATGGGCGTTGGTATAACTCTTCCCGCAAATATATCCGTGGACACCTTACATACGAAGCGCCTTTCCTTCTGCTTCGCCATTTGATGAAATATACCCAGTATGTCTTGAACGAACGTCTGTATCTGAATGCACTGGTAGTACCTCACTTGAAACCTTATCTGGAAGTAGGGTATGGCATTGGTACGCATATTTTTGATTTTGGCTTGTTTGCCAGCTTTGCAAACTGGAAGTATCAGGAAATTGGTTGCAAATTCACCTTCGAGCTGTTTAACCGATAGTAATGTGCCAATGTGATAATGTGTCAATGACCTGCGGCGTGATGGCACAGCATAAACATATCGCAGCCAATTAGCATATTGACACATTAATCAATTGTCAATTATTGATTCTTTTGTAACTTTGCTGCAAATTACTTGGAGCTATGGGTATAGTAATAGGAATAGATGTGGGTGGAAGTACCACGAAAATCGTTGGAATCAATGGAGAACAGATACAGTCTCCAATGTTTATTACGGCTACCGACCCGGTGACTTCCTTATTCGGAGCATTCGGTAAGTATATTTATGACAATGGTATACAGCTGGTCGATGTGGAGCAGGTGATGCTAACGGGAGTGGGAAGCGCATTTGTCAACAGCCCTCTATATGGACTGCCTACTCGCAAAACGGATGAGTTTATTGCCAATGGTTTGGGAGCCAGACATGCAACGGATATAGACCAACTGATTGTAGTCAGCATGGGTACCGGCACTTCTTTTGTGAAAATTGACGGCGACAAGGTGCAGCATATTGGCGGCTTGGGGATTGGTGGAGGTACCTTGCAGGGACTATCAAGGTTGCTGTTGAAAACTCATGATATTCATCAAGTGTCCGAGTTGGCTGAGAAAGGGGATGTAACTCGTGTCAACTTGCAGATAGGTGATATTTGCAACACTGCTTTGCCTGACTTGCCTGTGAGTGCTACCGCCTCTCTTTTCGGGAAAGCAGATAGCAATGCTTCTCAAGAAGATATTGCCTGCGGTATAATTTATACGGTGCTTCAAACCATTGGAGGAGCTGCTGTACTGTCAGCTTTGAATAGTCCTATCAAGGATTTCGTTCTGATAGGGAATCTTACCCAACTGCCTCAGTGCCGGGAGGTATTTTCTAAAATGGAAGCCATCTATCATGTACATTTTCATATACCGCCCTATGCTGAATATAGAACAGCAATAGGAGCGGCATTGGCATACGTAAAAGAAAGGCAAGGGTAGTGGTTACTTCTTGCTTGCCTTCTTCATATAGCTGTTTATCAAGGTACATGCGGGAGCGGCCACCGTACCGTGGTCAAATCCCTCCATCTGATAGAGGGTGGTTTTTTGTCCCAGTGCTTTGAGGAGGGCATATAGATGAGCGTTTTCCTCATAGCGTGCCAGCATCTCCAACTCTTTGTCGCCAGTGATAAGTATCATGGGTGAAGCGTCCTTTCTTACGTTATTGGAAGGAGCATATTTATCTATAATCGGAGTGTCGGAAGGCAGCCCGCGTTCTTTGCGGATGGTGTAGTGGGTAGTAGTCTGTCCGCTGATGGGGAAAGCACCTGCCAGGCTGTTGGCGTCAATATTCCACTTTGCCAGGTAACTCTTGTCCAGATTGAGCATCAGACAGAGATAACCACCGGCTGAATGACCGGCTATGTATATTTTATCTTTATCTCCTCCGAATTCTTCTATGTTCTCGAAAGTCCAAGCAACGGCCTCTGCGGCATCTTCCGTGTAGGCAGGATTTTGGGCACGCGGGCTGAGTCGGTAGTTTACGGCTATCACGGCGTAGCCTTGATTCAAGAACTCCTTCGGGAAATGTTTCTCTCCGACTTCCAGTCCTCCACCGTGAAACCAGACAAGGGTTGCAAATCCTTTTTTATCTGTAGGATAATGGATGTCGAGCTTACAACGCTCCAGCTTATAGCTGTCCTTTTCGCCAGGATGAAGATAGGAAATGTTCTTTTGTGTACGGTAGTTGTTGTCCGTTGTCTGATTTTGGCTATAACATAATAATGTATAGCAAATGATGGAAATGCATGCGATTATCTTTTTCATGATAAATTATTGAGATTATGTATAAATGAAACGATGCAAAGGTAATATTTTTTTTGTTCTTTAATTGATTATTCCACTGCTGTTTTGAATGCTTTTTGTTTTGTAGTTCAAGAAAATACTTCTATCTTTGCGCCCGATTTACAATGAGTCAACATAAAGTCTCACTTAATTAACGAGTTAAACAATTTATTTATTAATGGAAAATTTAAAGAATGTAGCTCCTATTGAAGACTTCAACTGGGATGCTTATGAGAACGGCGAATCAGTAGCCAGTGCAAGCCACGAAGAACTGGAAAAGGCGTATGACAATACGTTGAACAAGGTTAACGACCGCGAGGTAGTTGATGGAACCGTAATCGCAATGAACAAGCGTGAAGTAGTTGTGAACATCGGTTACAAATCAGACGGTATCATTCCGATGAGTGAATTCCGTTACAATCCTGAACTGAAGGTTGGTGATACTGTTGAGGTATACATCGAAAATCAGGAAGACAAGAAAGGACAGCTCGTTCTGTCTCACCGTAAAGCTCGTGCTACCCGTTCTTGGGATCGCGTAAACGCAGCTTTGGAAAACGAAGAAATTATCAAGGGTTACATCAAGTGCCGCACAAAGGGTGGTATGATTGTAGACGTATTCGGCATCGAAGCTTTCTTGCCGGGTTCTCAAATCGACGTGAAGCCTATCCGCGACTACGATGTATTCGTTGGCAAAACAATGGAATTCAAGGTTGTTAAGATCAACCAGGAATTCAAGAATGTGGTTGTTTCCCACAAGGCTCTTATCGAAGCCGAACTGGAACAACAGAAGAAGGAAATCATCGGTAAACTCGAAAAAGGACAAGTTCTCGAAGGTACCGTTAAGAATATCACTTCCTATGGTGTATTTATCGACCTGGGTGGCGTAGACGGTTTGATTCACATCACAGACCTTTCTTGGGGCCGTGTCAGCGATCCGAAAGAAGTGGTTGAACTCGACCAGAAACTCAACGTTGTTATCCTTGACTTTGATGATGAGAAGAAGCGTATCGCTCTCG
Organism: Bacteroides sp. AF25-5LB; assembly: GCF_003602965.1. NCBI lineage: Bacteria > Pseudomonadati > Bacteroidota > Bacteroidia > Bacteroidales > Bacteroidaceae > Bacteroides > Bacteroides sp. AF25-5LB. Next base: position 196,360 of record NZ_QTMC01000002.1, on the reverse strand, counting down.
GCTTGAAGCAACTCACTCCACATCCTTGGGATGCATTGGATGCTAACCTGAAAGTTGGCGACCACGTGAAGGGTAAAGTTGTAGTTATGGCTGACTACGGTGCATTCATCGAAATCGCTCCGGGTGTTGAAGGTCTGATTCACGTATCTGAAATGTCTTGGTCACAGCACTTGCGTTCTGCACAGGACTTCATGAAGGTAGGTGACGAAGTTGAGGCAGTAGTCTTGACTTTGGACCGTGAAGAGCGTAAGATGTCTTTGGGTATCAAACAGCTGAAGTCTGATCCTTGGGAAACTATCGAAGAGAAGTATCCTATCGGCAGCAAGCACACTGCAAAAGTTCGTAACTTCACTAACTTCGGTGTATTCGTTGAAATCGAAGAAGGTGTTGACGGCTTGATTCACATCTCTGACCTGTCTTGGACGAAGAAGGTTAAACATCCGTCTGAATTCACTCAGATTGGTGCAGACATCGACGTACAAGTTCTGGAAATCGACAAGGAAAACCGTCGCTTGAGCCTTGGCCACAAGCAACTCGAAGAAAATCCTTGGGATGTATTTGAAACTGTATTTACAGTAGGTTCTGTACACGAAGGTACTATTATCGAAATGCTGGATAAGGGTGCTGTAGTTGCTCTGCCTTATGGTGTAGAAGGTTTCGCTACTCCGAAGCACCTCGTTAAGGAAGACGGCTCACAAGCTCAGTTGGATGAGAAGCTTGAATTCAAGGTAATTGAGTTCAATAAGGACGCTAAGCGTATCATCCTTTCTCACAGCCGTATCTTTGAAGATGCTGCAAAGGCAGAAGAAAGAGCTGAAAAGAAGGCTGCTACTAAGAAGTCAACCGGTAAGAGAGAAGACGTTGCTCCTGCTATCCAAAACCAGGCTGCATCTACTACTCTGGGTGACATCGATGCTTTGGCTGCCTTGAAGGAACAGATGGAAGCTGGAAAGAAATAATTACTCCATTCTATAAATGAAGGAAGGGTATTTGCGTAAACAAGTGCCCTTCTTTTTTATGATTTGTCAATAGAATTTTATGGAATTAAGGATGGTTTTTCCATAAATGTTTATCTTTGCAGGGTGGTTGCTCTTGTAATCATAGAAATATTCAATAATTTATTTTCATTTATTATGAAAAACATGTTCAAAAATGTAGGGAAGACGGTGTTGTTCACTTGCCTGTCACTGATGTTACTAACCGCATGCGGCCAGAAGTCTAAACTCAAGCTGGCTATCGCGGCTGCCAACAAACAATGTCCCATGGATATGGGAGCTTCCGGCGAAATATCCAGCATTACTTTTGATGGGGCGGATGTGGTATATGTGCTGCTTATGAATGAAAGTTTCCTCGATATAGATGCTTTGAAAAAGAATCCCGATGCAATGAAGTCTGCTGTGACTGTTATGTTGGGTAATCCACAAGGGGCTATTAAAGAGATGCTGGATTTGGTTGTCGGTACTGATTCCGGTATGAAGTTCATCTATAAAGGAAAGACATCCGGTAACGAAGTGGAGTGTTATCTGACTACTCAAGACTTGAAAGATATATTGAATGGCGGTTCAGCTGCTGAAAGCAGTGATAAGAAGAAATTGGAAGAGCAAGTGAAGATGACCAACGTATCATGCCCGATGCAGGTGGATGAAGCCACTTTGCTCAATAAACTGACAATCGAGTCGGATAAGGTGCTGTATCATTATACGATTGACGAATCTGTAGTACAGATGTCTGCTTTGAAGGAAAATGCAGAACAGATGAAGGCAAATGTGAAGAACTCTTTGAATTCCTCCGATCCAGCCTTGCGCATGTTCTTGGAAGTATGTGTGAAGTGTGATAAAGGGGTGGGCTATCTGTATAAAGGGAATAAATCTAGAGAAACTTTTGAAATATCCTTTGGAATTTCAGAGATAAAGGCTCTTCTATAAATCAAGGAGTAGAAATCAGTTCGGAAGGTTTGGAATGGAAAAGTTTGAGTTACATATTCTTGGTTGTGGTTCCGCTTTACCCACAACACGTCATTTCCCTACGTCTCAAATTGTGAACGTGCGCGACAAGCTGTTTATGATTGATTGTGGGGAAGGGGCACAGTTGCAGTTCCGTAAATCACATCTGAAGTTTTCACGTTTGAATCATATCTTTATCTCTCACTTGCATGGAGACCATTGTTTTGGCTTATTGGGACTGATTTCTACACTAAACCTTTTAGGACGTACAGCCGAGTTGCATATCCATTCTCCAAAAGGGCTGGAAACATTGCTGACACCTATGCTGGACTTTTTTAATAGACAGATGACGTACAAGGTCCTTTTCCATGAGTTTGATACGAAAGAACCGATGCTGATTTATGAAGACCGTTCGTTGACGGTTACTACCATTCCTTTGCGTCATCGTATGCCGTGTTGTGGCTTTTTGTTTGCAGAAAAGCAGCGTCCTAACCATATTATCCGTGAAATGGTCGATTTCTACCAAGTGCCGGTATACGAATTGAATCGTATAAAGAATGGGGCCGATTACGTGACACCGGAGGGAAAAACTGTTTCCAACAACTTGTTGACCCGCCCTTCTGCTCCGTCCCGCAGTTATGCCTATTGCTCGGATACCATCTATCTTCCTTCTATCGTAGAGCAGATAAAAGGAGTTGACTTGCTTTTTCATGAAGCGACATTTGCGAATGAGGATGCACCGCGTGCTAAAGAAACATTTCATACAACTGCTGCACAAGCGGCTGAAATAGCCAGGAGGGCTGAGGTGAAGAAGTTGTTGATAGGACATTTTTCGGCACGATATGAAGATGAAAATATCTTACTTCAAGAAGCATCCGCTATTTTTCCGGATACTCAGCTTGCCAAAGAAACACTTTGTGTATCGGTATGAATTAAACTTTTCGTATCTTTGCACAAGTGCGAAGATAACTGCACCTCGACATAAAAAATGAACTCGTTCATTTTGTTCTGCTTTCGGTTTGCATTATCTTTGGCAGTCTAAAATAACAAATGCGAATAGAAATTTATGACCCCTTCCTATAATGAACGCGAAGTGTTGGCCCTTCTGCAAGAAGAAAGCACACAAAAGCGGGGATTTGAGATGATTGTTGCCCAATATAGCGAGCAGCTGTATTGGCAGATTCGTCGTATGGTCCTCTCTCATGAAGATGCCAATGATTTACTTCAGAATACTTTCATTAAGGCATGGACCAATATAGATTATTTTCGGGCAGAGGCTAAACTCTCTACCTGGCTCTATCGCATAGCCTTGAATGAATGCCTCACTTTTCTGAACAAACAACGGGCTGCTTCCACAGTATCTTTGGATGATCCCGAGGCAGATGCACTTCAAAAGCTTGAAAGTGATCCTTACTTCTCCGGTGATAAAGCAGAGATGGCTTTGCAAAAAGCCTTGCTTGCCTTGCCGGAAAAACAACGTATGGTGTTTAATTTGAAGTATTACCAGGAAATGAAATACGAAGAGATGTCTGATATATTCGGTACTTCCGTAGGTGCCTTGAAGGCTTCTTATCACCATGCCGTGAAGAAAATAGAAAAGTTTTTGGGTGAGGAGTATTAAACCTTTGCCACAAAACAATGTCTAATTAAACAGAAAGGAGAAAGCTTATGAAAGAAGAAGATAAAATACTGAAAAAGATAGGGACGGAAAATCCTTTCCGCGTTCCTGACGGCTACTTTGAGAATCTTACTTCAGAGGTAATGAACCGGCTTCCCGAAAAAGAAAAACTCACTGCTGTACAGACAGAGCCTACAATGTGGCAGAAGGTAAAGCCTTGGTTGTATATGACCGCCATGTTTATAGGTGCGGCATTGATTATCCGCGTGGCTTCTTCGGAGCATACTCCATCTGTAGAGCGTATGGCTGCTGATGATACGGAAACAGAAATGGAATATATTAATATGGCTGTAGAGAATTCCATGCTGGATGATTATTCATTGTATGTTTATTTGGCAGACTCTGATGCAGAATAAGGTAACAACACTCAATTATTGAAAAATGAAAAGACTGATTGTTTTATTGGTTATGATATGTGGCATGATGCCCCTGCTTTGGGCTAGTGATGGATGTGATCAGCATCTGTCACCCGAAGAGTTTCGTGCCAAACAAAAAGCGTTTATAACGGAGAAAGCCGGGCTGACGAGTGAGGAAGCAGCCAAGTTCTTCCCATTGTATTTTGAATTGCAAGACCGGAAAAAGCAGTTGAATGACGAGGCTTGGAAATTGCTCCGGCAAGGGAAAGATGAAAAAACAACCGAAGCCCAGTATGAGGAAATTATGGAAGGTGTGTATGATGCCCGTATTGCTTCTGACCGGTTGGACAAGACCTACTTTGATAAATTCAAGAAGATATTGTCTTGTAAAAAGATTTATCTGGTGCAAAGAGCTGAAATGCGTTTCCATCGTGAACTGCTGAAAGGCATGCATAAAAAGGGAGATGGCCCCCAGCGAAGACCGCAAGGGAAAAAATGAGTAGTGAATGAATTACAAATAAGGAAGGTTGCCACGATGGTGTGAGCAACCTTCTTTTGTTAATGAGAGATACCTCGTTTTAGCCTTGTTAAACCTCTACTTTAGCCAGTTAAACCTGACCTTTAGAAGAATCATCTTGTTTGCTTTCTTTTTCCAGTGCTTTCGCTTCATTCCATAGCTTATCCATTTCTTCCAGTGTCATGTCATGGAGATTTTTACCCTCCTTGATGCTGTGTGCTTCTACATAGTTGAATCGGTTGATGAACTTCTGGTTGGTCCGTTCCAGTGCATTGTCCGGATTGATTTTGTAGAGGCGGGCAGCATTGATGAGGCTGAACATGACATCGCCGAATTCGGCTTCAGCTTTCTCCTTATCCATATGGGCGACTTCAGCCTGGAATTCCTGGATTTCTTCTTTTACCTTATCCCACACTTGCTCGCGTTTCTCCCAGTCAAATCCTACATTGCGGGCCTTGTCCTGGATACGATAGGCCTTGATGAGTGAGGGTAGGGCGGCGGGTACACCGCTCAATACTGTCTTGTTTCCATCTTTTTCCTTCAATTTTAGCTGTTCCCAGTTTTCAGAAACCTGACCTGCGGTTTCGGCCTTTACATCACCGAAGACATGGGGATGGCGGAAGATAAGTTTCTCACAAAGACGGTCGCATACGTCTTTCATATCGAAATCACCGGTTTCGGAGCCTATTTTTGCGTAGAAAGCTACATGCAGCAGCACATCGCCCAACTCTTTGCAGATGTCATTCTTATCATCGCGCATCAAGGCGTCACAAAGTTCATAAGTCTCTTCGATAGTATTAGGGCGCAGACTTTCATTGGTCTGCTTGCGGTCCCAGGGACATTTCTCGCGCAGTTCGTCGAGTATGTCGAGGAAGCGGCCGAAGGCTTCCATCTGTTCTTTTCTTGTATGCATGATTTTGATATTTAGTTTTTCCATTCTTCGTACGAGATAAGCAAGCCTATTACTTCCGAATAGTTCTTGCGTCCGCTTTGAATCTTGTTTCCTTTAAGGTACAAGTCATAAATCCAGTTTTGGATGTCCCCGATGAGCGGACTGTATTTCTCCATCCAGTATTGCTGGTTCTTTTGGGCCAGTTCTATGATTTCAGGACGTATCCGGCCGAAAAGCTCTGCGTATTCTTCTTCGCTCATCAGTTGGCGGGCGCTACCCAGCACATGTGAGAGTACGGAGAAATACCCGCTGAAACGAATCTCTTTCACTTGCGAACGGGTACAGACCTGATAAGCGTAAAAGTTTGCTTCAGCCTCGCTGGTGATACCCAGCAGGTGGGCCAGCTCGTGGGCATAAGTAGCGGGATATTGCGACGGGAGCAAATCACCGTTCAGTGTAAATTCGCAGAAGAAGGGTCCCATGCTTCCCGTAACACCGACCATGGAAATGAACGGGGTGAAAAGCATGGTTTTTACACGTGGAGAAGAGTGAGGAGGGCGGTGTACCCCCAGCGTATCACTGATTTGGTTGTATCCGTATACGCTTTCCCGGCAGACCAATGGTTCGTCAATAGAAGTAATGTCCGTATAAGAAGTGTTCAGTTTGTCGATATAGTTGTATACAAATGTCCGGAAGATTTCGGGAGTATAGGCAGTATAAGGTATGTTTGTCCTGCCGTAGAAATCTTTCTGTGAGTAGTTCAGCCCCCATGCCAGATAGAACCATACGTATATCCACAGCAAGTATTCCATCTCGTTCAGCAGAATCTGTTTCCACTTCTTTTTCTGGATATAGCGTGCCCTGATGGGATTGAAGAGGAGCCCGATGATGCTGAGGAAAATGAACAAGTCGCCTACGGCAAAAGGCATGAGTTTTGAAAAGAAGGACAGGATATGGGAAATTACCGGATATACGGACTGTGCATATACTTCTCCCAAGCTTGGAATGAGCTGCGTTGCCCATACGACAGACAGTAATACGATTAATATGATATATCGGATTTTTAGCTTCCTCCTCATTTTATATACTGTTTTGTAGGGACAAAAATATATATTTAAATTTTAATTCATTAATTTTGCGCCCGTTATTCGCAATAAATTAATTATAGAGATTTAAAAACATGGAATTAGCAAGTAAGTACAATCCCGCTGACGTGGAGGGAAAGTGGTACCAGTATTGGTTGGACCACAAATTATTCAGTTCGAAACCCGATGGTCGTGAGCCTTACACCGTCGTCATCCCGCCCCCCAACGTCACTGGTGTGTTGCACATGGGACACATGCTTAATAATACCATACAAGATATTCTGGTACGTCGTGCCCGCATGGAAGGCAAGAATGCCTGCTGGGTGCCGGGAACCGACCATGCTTCCATTGCTACCGAGGCCAAGGTGGTGAACAAGCTTGCCGCACAAGGCATCAAGAAGACGGACCTTACCCGCGACGAATTCTTGAAACACGCTTGGGAATGGACGGATGAACATGGTGGCATCATCTTGAAGCAGCTTCGCAAGCTGGGTGCTTCCTGCGATTGGGACCGTACAGCTTTCACAATGGATGAGAAACGTAGTGAAAGCGTGCTCAAGGTTTTTGTCGACTTGTATAACAAAGGTTTGATTTACCGTGGTGTCCGTATGGTGAACTGGGACCCGAAGGCGCTGACCGCTCTTAGTGACGAGGAAGTTATCTACAAGGAAGAACACAGCAAGCTGTACTATCTGAAGTACATGGTAGAAGGTGACCCCGAAGGACGTTATGCAGTGGTTGCTACCACCCGTCCCGAAACCATCATGGGAGATACTGCCATGTGTATCAATCCGAATGACCCCAAGAATACTTGGTTGAAGGGTAAGAAGGTGATCGTTCCGTTGGTAGGACGTGTTATTCCGGTTATCGAGGACGATTACGTAGATATAGAGTTCGGTACCGGTTGTCTGAAGGTAACTCCTGCCCACGATGTGAACGACTACATGCTGGGTGAAAAGTATAACCTGCCGAGCATCGACATCTTCAATGATAACGGAACGCTTAGTGAAGCTGCCGGCTTGTATATCGGCATGGACCGTTTCGATGTGCGCGAGCAGATTGAGAAGGACCTGGCTGCTGCCGGATTGCTGGAAAAAGTGGAAGCCTATACCAACAAGGTAGGTTTCTCCGAACGTACCAATGTGCCCATCGAACCGAAGCTTTCCATGCAGTGGTTCTTGAAGATGCAGCACTTTGCCGACATGGCTTTGCCGCCGGTGATGAATGATGAGTTGAAGTTCTATCCTGCCAAATATAAGAATACGTACAAGAACTGGTTGGAAAATATCAAGGACTGGTGTATCAGCCGCCAGTTGTGGTGGGGGCATCGCATTCCTGCTTATTTTTTGCCGGAAGGTGGTTATGTAGTGGCTGCCACTCCCGAAGAAGCTTTGGCGTTGGCAAAAGAGAAAACGGGTAATGCCGGTCTTAAACAGGAAGACCTTCGTCAAGACGAAGACTGTCTGGATACTTGGTTCTCTTCCTGGCTGTGGCCTATTTCTTTGTTTGACGGTATCAACAATCCGGGTAATGAAGAAATCAGCTACTATTATCCTACCAGCGACTTGGTGACCGGTCCGGACATTATCTTCTTCTGGGTAGCCCGTATGATTATGGCAGGTTATGAATATGAAGGCAAGATGCCGTTCAAGAACGTTTATTTTACGGGTATTGTCCGTGACAAGCTGGGACGTAAGATGTCCAAGTCGTTGGGTAATTCTCCCGACCCGCTGGATTTGATTGAGAAATACGGTGCCGATGGTGTACGTATGGGCATGATGCTTTCAGCTCCTGCCGGAAACGACATCCTCTTTGACGATGCATTGTGTGAGCAAGGACGTAACTTCAATAATAAGATATGGAACGCTTTCCGTCTGATTAAAGGTTGGGAAGTCAATGCGGAAGTTCCGGTACCGGAAGCTTCAGAACTGGCAGTACGCTGGTTTGAGGCCAAGCAGAATGAAGTAGCTGCCGAAGTGGCTGATTTGTTTAGCAAGTACCGTTTGAGTGAAGCGCTGATGGCTGTTTACAAACTGTTCTGGGACGAATTCTCTTCCTGGTATCTGGAAATGATTAAACCGGCATACGGCCAGCCCATTAACCGGAAAGTGTATGAAGCAACTATCGGTTTCTTTGATAACTTGTTGCATCTGCTCCATCCGTTCATGCCATTTATTACAGAGGAGTTGTGGCAGCATCTTTGCGACCGTACAGACGGTGAGAGCTTGATGGTAAGCCCGTTGTCAATGTCGGCATTGGTAGATGAGGATATCATCCGGGAGTTTGAAGTGGTGAAAGAGGTTATCAGCAATATCCGTTCCATCCGTTTGCAGAAGAACATCGCCCAAAAAGAGGTACTTGAGTTGCAGGTTATCGGTGAGAATCCGGTTGTGGCGTTCAACGCGGTTGTTACGAAAATGTGTAACCTTTCGTCCATCAATGTGGTGGAGAACAAGGCCGACGGTGCTGCTTCCTTCATGGTAGGTACTACGGAATATGCCGTACCTTTGGGTAACATGATTGACGTGGAAACCGAGATAGCCCGTATGGAGGCCGAACTGAAGCATAAGGAAGGATTCTTGCAGGGTGTGCTGAAGAAACTGGGTAACGAGAAGTTTGTGAATAATGCTCCTGCCGCCGTTCTTGAGATGGAACGCAAGAAGCAGGCAGATGCTGAAAGTATCATCAAATCTCTCAAGGAAAGTATTGCAGCATTGAAAAAGGCATAACTGTCCGTCACATAAAAACAGAGAAAAAGCTCCGGAACCTTCAACTCCGGAGCTTTTTTTAGCGGTATAATGAACTGTTTATTTGAACAGTTCTGCTACGCACCACATTAGGCGTGCGGTGGTGTGTGTCCAGATTTCCTTGTAAGTGCAGTTATTTTGCATCGGGAAGTAGGGCTCGTCCTCATTTTCGAATGTTTCGATTCCTACGGGTACAGCTCCCACCACATCTCCGGCATAGGCTCCGTAAAGTGGCGGGTAGTCATATCCGTCTCCATAAACGGTACTCATGGCAAACGGGTTGTAGCCCAATATATACTCTATCTGGCGGGTTGCAATATCCCTTAACGCTTTATCATTGAATAGGCGTGCAAGGATAAAGGCAGCCTTGGCTTTGCCCATGACAACAGCGTGGAATCCCCTGAACTGGTAGGCAACGGGGAAACGGCGCAGGTAGAAATTCTTTGAGAGAGGGATACCGTTGCGCACTTGTGCATTGTATTCTTCCAGACTGGGAAGCCCTACCTGCTCGCCTTCATGGTACAGATTCTTATAATCGGTATTATCCACCTCGTATACGGCGCTTGGCAGTATGCCATACGGCTCAATCAGTTGTGAAACCCCGCGTAGATAGTCTGCATAGGCTTCACAAGATGCCTGCCACAACGGGGCGTCCAGATGGGTGGGGGCATCTGTCAGTAGCATCGAGAGTCCTTCGGCCATCAAGTGCTCTTGGCTTTGGTGATAATAGGCCAGAATACGCTTTTTCCGGGAAGATTCATAGAAGAAACCTCGCAGGGGGATTTTCCAGTCGGTACGCTTTTCCAACTGTTGGCCCGCCATGACGGTACGTGCCAGCCGGGTTGCCCAGTCCAGATAGTAAACATCTTGTGTAAGGCGGTACAAACGCATGGCTGTGACGGTGGCAAGGGCATAAAGTTCGGTTTCGTTCTGTTCCGTCCTTTGTGTATCCAGCAGGTCGATGGCGAATTGGAAATCCTCAATGGCACTGTTCCGGCACCACCGGGCAAACACCGGGTCTTTCTTTTCAAAATGAGGGGCGGCGAGTGCGCAACTGGAAGCGGCTTTCAGATTGTCCGTAGGTGTATTTCGTGCTTCTGTCTGCATGTCGTCTTTGTCACCACGGATATTCTTTGTCCAAATGCCGATAATCAGTCCGCCCAGTCGGTAGCCGTCACCGAAGCGGGTACGCAGAATCCAGTTCACTCCCCAGCGTGCCTCTTCCAGCAGGCGTTCGTAGAAGATACTGTCTTTGCCTTGTACGGCACCGGCCATTTCGAGGAGGGCGATGCACGATTCGGCTGTATTTCCCGTTCCTTGAGTCAGGTCGGCTGCATCGTGCCATCCTCCGGCAATACTCATGCTCCGTCCGTCGGGATGATAGGCGAATACATCCTGATGGCATTCCTGATGAATGCCGGGCTGGTCGAAACCGCAACGTTCGGAAAAGAAGAAGTTCAGCGTGTGCCAGGCGGTAGACAGGTAGGCATCATTTCCGATGGGGAAAGGCTTTGATTGTACATCACCGATGGAGAGGAAGTATTGTCCGGGCGTATTGAAACTGCTGAAGTCCAGCACAAGAAATCCTTTGTCCTGCTTCTTGTCTTGATTCAGAGGACTGGCCTTACCTTGATAAACGGTTTGTCCCGTGGCGGCATCGTGCAGGCTGAAAGTCCTTTCCGGTACGTGCTGCACCAAAGCCTGCTTGCGTGCTCCCGGCTTGTATCCGCTGTGGCAGTAGGCCATTGCATCTTTTCGCAGGTCGAATCCCCGGCTGTTTTCCGCTTCTACCTTTTCGATGCGCATGTCGTCTATGTATAGGCTCATGTGTTCGCTGGCTCCTGCAGGAGCACCTGCCAGCATGATGTTTACCGAAAAGCCGGTGACACAGTCACGGTATAGGTCCGGTATTTCCCATATGATGTGCTGCCATTTGTTGGGATAGACAGTCTCGAAGTGTTGTCCTTCAAAGCGTCCGGGAGTCGGCATGATTTTCTCCCCTTCATTGTATAGGGTGAATCCGGCAAAGGTCAGATAAACGCCCGGTGCATCCACATATACCCAAACGGAAAAGCGGTTGTATTCCCGCAAGTCTTCCCGGTCGAGGGGACGGATAATCTCCGGGGTGGCGTAATTCCGGTTTGTTGGATTCTTCTTGCCCAGGGAGGCAGGAGTGTCCAGGCGGACACTTCCTTTGCCTGAGACAGTGACTTTACGGTCTACATGTATGGTTCCGGGTCCGGTGTGGCGCAGAGCGCCGAAATCTTCGGCCAGAGGGAGTAACCTGCTTTTCAATACCTCTTTCTTTTCCCACCGCGTCAGTCCGGCGTGTGCGGGATTAGCTTTCATTATGCGGTGCACATGATTGCTTTGCTGTAATTGTTTCTCCAGTTCCGTATCGGGTTTCCACGGAGCTTGTGCTTGTGCCTGCATGCAGCAGCATGCCAGCAGTAGTGTTCGGATGATGTATTTCATGGTATTCAGTGTTTGGTTTTAGGGTAAGCATGAAAAGGAGCCTTGAACTCCGGACGTAATGTATAAGTATCCTTCAGTGGGAAATCTGCGGGAACTTCTTGGGTGACGGCGCCGGTGGCAGCCCATTCGCATCCCCGGAGTAAAGTCACCTGGAAACCGGTGCAGCGCATGGAGTAAGTCATGTTCGGGTCGTTGCCGCAGTGCCCCAGGAGGTCGACGAATATGCGCCCTTTCCCGTAGCTTACTGTCCACATCAACGGTTCATGCCGTCCGCGTTCGTAGGCGGTTGCCAATATTTCCATGTTTCTTACCGGACCGCGTAGGCGGGTATATATCTCGTCCTTGAAGTGTTTCCATTGAGGAGGCAATCCTTGCAGGATAGGATGATGGGGGGCGCGGTGTTCTATGACGGTTTCGTGCTGCAAGCCGTGGTAGCCGGCATACCCCGGAGAGTAGTCGTAGACGTATTGTCCGTCTTTCCAGTACAGATACGGACCGTCCTTTTCGTTGCGTCCGTCCCAGGCCCCCATGCCTATTATCTCGTTGTATTCTTTCCAGTCGGCCATCGGGACGACGGAAGAATGTATCACTACCACACCGCCTCCATCGGCAACGTATTTCTCGAAATTCTTGCGTACGGGCTCTGTCCATGTAGCTCCGCCGTAGTTGATGACGATTAAATCATATTGGTGGAAATCGGGTTTGAAGGTAGCGATGTCTCCACCAAAGTCGGGTGTAAAGGCGAAGTCCACTTTGAACATTCCGCTGTTTTCCAATATCTGCTTCATGGCTTCGCAGGCGCCTTGCCAGTAATGGCTGCCGTCCTGCCCGGCTATCATCATGGTTTTGATTACTTTCTTTTGCTGTGCGTGTGTGTGCGAGGCAGCTCCTATATAAATAAGGAGTACCAGGATAAGTGTCAGTCTTGTTTTCATTTTCCGGAAGATTTAAAGTTTTTGCCAGTAGGGTTCCATTCTATACGGTCGTAGCAGCGTGTGGTGCGCAGATTGTAACCTTGTTCGTCTACGCTGAACTTTCCGTCTTTGAAGTAGGATATGTAGAGCTCGGAGATGCCGTCCTTGTTGCGGTCTTCTACAAGGAGATTGTACTTGTCGGTGACATAAATCTCGTCGGAAATGTATTGTATTTCTTTGGTATAGTTGTCTACGATTGCATAGTAGGCCTTGAAAAGGTCGAAAGTGGGGTAGTGTCCGTTGTCACGTCCGAAAAGCATTACTTCTTCAAGGGCATCGTCCCCGTCCATATTGGCAAGTACGGATTGCTGAAAGGAAAATCCCGGTTTTTGTACTTGTGGAGGAATATTGTCCCATCCTTCCTGATGGGCTGTCACTGAAAATTGCGCTTGTGCATGGATGACGTACACCAGCGCCGACAATAGGATAATCAGTTTTCTCATTGCGTGCATTTTGAGGTTATGATAATAATAGGGTTACTTCTTGCTTATATGACCGGTGGCCCGGAGTTTTCCCTAACTTTTTTTAGAATAATTAATGAACACGGGATGTATAGGGACTTAGTGCCTCTCCCATCAGGACTGAACCGGTCTGACCCGTATACTGAGAGGTCATAACATCCGCATCCTTTCCATTAAAACACCCGGATGTTTTGGGGTAATACATCCGGGTGTTTTGGGTGAAAACATCCCCATGTATTGGGGTAAAACATCCGGATGTTTTGACATTTCAGTCCTATACTCTTTAGGGCTAAGTCCCGGTGTGTAGCCGGCAAGGTATAGGGGACGTTCTGCGTGTGTATGGTCTTAATGCGAGGTGAGCAGGTGCATCAATATCAGTGGCAGATAATCTTTCAACTTGACCCTTAAAATTTTTAAAGCCTGCTGAATGCGGTAGTCTACCGTTTTGGGGGAAACGTTGAGTAGTTCGGCAGCTTCCTTGTAACTCAGATTCTGGAAACGATGCATGATGAAAGCTTCCCTATAAGTAGGCGGCAGTTCGTTGATGGCCCTTTGTATATGCTTGCTTAATTCGTTGATTTGATAGATATCCACCTCCTGCAGCATGGCGAACATTCGTTCATAGTAAGCGGTGTCTGCCCGTTGCTTCACTTCATTTTGGGCAATCCGGGTCATGCAACGATGGTAGACAGCCTTGAACAGATATTGCTTGAGCGAATATTCGATAACGGGTCTTTCTCGGTTTTCCCAAAGCCATAGCATGACGTCCTGAACAATCTCTTCTGCATCTTCCAACCGGACAAAACGATAACAATAAGTACAGAGTACGGAGTAGTATTTCTGAAATAACATATCAAAAGCATTTCTGTCTCCTCTTTGTATGGCAAATAATAAAGATGTATCTTCTGATGGTGTATTTTTCATGGTGGGTGTTTATTATTGTTGGGCAAAAATAGCTTTTTTTCCTATTGTACTCTAAGTATATAAAATATTTTTAGCTTTTTGTTTAGGAGTTTTTTTCACCCGTTTGTCTTTAGATTAAAGCTAGCAATAAAAATTATGGTAAAAAGAGAGGGAATGGAGAACCTGCTTCTCAGGTATTATGAAGGAGAGACAACGGAGGATGAAACTGCTCTGGTAGAGGAGTGGCTGGAAGCATCGGAAGAGAACCGCAGGACAGCCCGCCAGGTTCAGACACTCGGTCTGGCGGCGGACATGGCGCAGATTTCATCCAGGCTGGATGTAAAGAAGGCCTTGGAGGATGTACATCGTAAGATGAAACAGAAAAAGGTCAATAGGTATCAGGTATTATTTAGAGGGATGCAACGGGCGGCCGCCATTTTATTCATCCCTTTGATGGTATCGTGGTCTATCCTTTATTGGGACAAGGATAAAGAAGAGATACATATGATGGAAGTCAGGACAAATCCGGGAATGACTACTTCTGTCGAATTGCCGGATGGAACGGAAGTCGTTCTGAACTCGTCGTCGTCGTTGCGCTATCCTTCCCGATTTGCCGATGATAAAAGGGAAGTGAAGTTGGTGGGTGAAGCATTCTTTTCTGTCGCAAAAGATGAAAAGAAGTTCATTGTCGGCACGCTGAACAATTCCAAGATAGTGGTACATGGAACGGAGTTCAACGTAGAGGCTTACAAAGGGAGCAGGACGGTACAGACCACTTTGGTTTCGGGTAAAGTCAGTTTCTCCTATGTGAATAATGGCAGGAGGAATAATGTAATGATGATACCGGGGCAAAAGGTTATTTATGATATAGTGCGGGAAAAGGTCGTTGTGAAAGAAGTCAATGTAGACGTGGAAACATGTTGGAAGGACGGACGCTTGATTTTCAGGAACACTCCGTTTGAAGATATATTGAAGAGTTTGAGCAAAAGGTATAATGTGGAATTCATTCTGAAAAAGGCTTCATTGAAGCAGAATTCCTTTACGGCTACATTTACCAAACAACGTTTGGAGCGAATATTGGACCACTTCCGAATATCCTCGAATATTCATTTCAAGTTTGTTGAAGATGGTGATGTGAATGCCGAGAGACAGGTAATAGAAGTTTATTAACCCTTTAAAAAGTAGTATGATGAAACACAAGTCCGTTTAGAAAAACATGCAGGAAAATGTTGGCGCATTTTCCTGCATGAAACACAGTAACTTTTAAATATCTGTTTGGCGACAGATAAAGCAACTTTATTTTTTCACTAGAAATCAATACAAAATTATGAAAAACAATGTTTGTATCCAATCATTTAGGGCAAAAAGTGTCCTGATGAGATGCATGAAAAAAATTCCTCTTGCTATGAAATGTGCATTCTTTATGTTATTTTGTTTAGTGAGCATGGCATTTGCCAATGATGGTTATGCCCAAAAAACGATGTTGAATATTGCTCTTAATAATAAAACTGTTGACGAAATCCTGACAGAGTTAGAAAAAGGTACAGAATTTGTTTTTTTTTATAATAATAAACAGATTGATGTTAAACGCCGAGTAACAATAAAAGCTGCTAATAAGTCTATATTTAAAGTTTTAGATGAGATATTTAAGGGAACGAATATAGCTTATAAAGTATTAGATCGTAATATAGTTCTTTATGATAAGGCTACTGAGACTGATGGGGTATCAGCTGTTCGACAAGTATCAACGATTAAAGGTTCTGTTAGTGATACAGCAGGTGAGCCGATTATTGGAGCAAGTATTCTCGTACAAGGAACCACTAATGGGGTTATTACTGATATAGATGGTAACTTTATTTTAAATAATGTGGCTTCTGGTGCAACACTTGTTGTGAGTTATGTTGGATATAAGACACAAAATATCAGTATTTCTGGTAAGACATCTTTCAATATAGTACTAGTAGAGGATACTGAGATTTTGGATGAAGTTGTGGTAGTAGGTTATGGTATCCAAAAAAAAGAATCGTTGACTGGTGCTGTCACAGCAATTAAAGCTGATGAAATTGCAACTACTAAAACGGAAAATTTGATTAGTAATATTCAAGGTAAGATGCCGGGGTTATTGATTCGTCAACGAACTGGTGAGCCTGGTACTTTTGATAATATGGTCAGTATTCGTGGATATGGCACGCCACTTGTTGTTATTGATGGTATTACACGGGATGGTACAGAAGAGCTGGCGCAATTGAGTTCGGAAGATATTGAAAGTATTTCTATATTAAAGGATGCTTCTGCTGCCATTTATGGTATGAATGCTGCCAATGGTGTGATTATTGTCACGACGAAGAAAGGAGTTGCCGAAAAAACGCGTGTGTCCTATTCTGCCTTGTTTGGTGTGAAAAATCCCACAGCTATGGAAGAGACAGTTGATGCCTATACATATCGTATGATGGCCAATGAGAGAGCACGTAATGATCAGGCTGCAGCTGCATATACTGATGATATTTTGGAGAAGTATAGGATAGGGGCTCCCGGTTATACAGATCATGATTGGATTGATATGTTTATGAATAAGTTAGCTTTCCAGCAGTCACATAATATATCAGTAAGAGGTGGATCTGAACGAGTGAAATATTATGTTAGCTTCGGATATACTGGCGATAATGGTCTATTGAAAAGTGGTATTCAGTATTATCACAGATATAATCTGAGAAGCAATTTGACTGCTGAAATAACTAAGGGATTAAATTTGAATGTAAATGTATCGGGACGTTGGGATGAAACCCAGAGACCTCGTGAAGACTTTCAGTGGACATTTAAGACTTTAATGGTCAATGATCGTGGTATCGGAACCCATACAATGAATAATCCAGAACATTTATCAAATATTGGTCCGGAGGGAAAGAATCCATTTGCATTAGTTGATCCAGACCTTGACGGTTACCGCAGAAATAGAGGATTAACCTATTCTGCTGATGTCGAATTAAGCTGGAAACTTCCGTTTGTACAAGGATTGACTTTAAGTGCATTAGGATCTTTTGATGGGAATAATCGTAACAATTCTGAGCTGCAAAAATCATATCAACTATTTGATTATTATACTGATGAACCTTCGGGAAAGTATGGTACAGATAAATATTCGAATACAATGAATCTTTATCAAAAAATTTATGGACGTGCACAAGCCAATTATATGCGTTCTTTTAATTTGCATAATTTAAATATAACTGCTGTTGCTGAACTGAGTGGCACTCGTCGTGATAATTTAAGTGGAGCCCGTCAATATTCGGAACTATTTACAAATGATATATTAGATCAAGCTAGTTCTGGAACAGCAACTAATTCTGGTTATCGTCGTTTGGGGCGGTTGGCTGCATATTTGATGCGCGTGAATTATGATTATGCCGGAAAGTATTTGGTAGAAGCTGTGGCACGTTATGACGGTTCTTATCGTTATGCACCGCGCCATAGGTGGGCTTTTTTCCCTTCTTTCAGCGTAGGTTGGCGTATTTCTGAGGAAAGTTTTATTAGGGAGAAGTTACCATTTATTACCAACTTGAAGTTAAGGGCTTCATTTGGTAAGAGTGGTTATGATGCCGGTGATGCATTTCAGTACATATCTGCTTATACAGCAGGTTCTTTAGGATATGTGTTTGATGGTAATAGTCAGGTTACGGGTATGGTGGCACCTGGTGTAGTTACGGATAACCTTTCATGGGTTACTTCAACAATATCTAATGTGGGATTGGATTTTGATTTGTGGAATGGAAAACTAA
The DNA here is from genome assembly GCF_003602965.1 of Bacteroides sp. AF25-5LB. Classification (NCBI taxonomy): domain Bacteria; kingdom Pseudomonadati; phylum Bacteroidota; class Bacteroidia; order Bacteroidales; family Bacteroidaceae; genus Bacteroides; species Bacteroides sp. AF25-5LB. The sequence goes on along the minus strand of NZ_QTMC01000002.1, from coordinate 178,553 downwards.
GTGGGTCTATTGAATGGTTTAACCGTAAGAATGAAGGTATTTTAGCTGACCGGGTACAATCGGTTCCTAATACATTTGGAGCGAGTTTTCCACAAGAAAACCTTAATTCTAACCAAAATAGAGGATTTGAAATTTCGTTAGGACATAGAGGTAAGGTGGGTAAAGATTTTGAATACTCGGTATCTGCCAATTTCACTTATGCACGTGAGAAGAATTTGCATGTAGAACATGGTGAATATACAAGCTCTATGGATAGATGGCAGAATGGTTCTGAGAATCGTAATCAGAATGTAATGTGGTTATATAAATATGATGGACAGTATACCTCTCTGGAACAATATGAAACAGCCCCTTTATTGGGTGGCAATTTGGGTAATTCCAAAATGCTTCCTGGGAGTTTCAGATTATTGGATTTGAATGGTAATGGCATGATTGATTGGAATGATCGTGTTCCCGAATTTTGGGCTACTGGAGCTAATCCTCCGATTCAGTATGGTTTGACGTTAGCTGCTTCTTATAAAAATTTTGATTTGAATATGCTTTTCCAAGGTGCTTCTGGTTATTCTATTGGCTATGCTAATGATGATGTATGGGGATATGGTGCAAAAACTAATAAAACTTATTTGTTAGAGAAGTTTATGGATCGTTGGCATACAGTGAATGTTACGGATGATCCATATAATCCTTCTACACAGTGGGTTGCAGGATATTATCCTGCATTGCGCTCCGATTTCTCAAATACTACTGATAATGGTAATCAGTGGAATAATGGCATTTCCTTCTGGAATCCATTAGCAACTTATCTTCGTTTAAAGAGTTTGGAAATAGGTTATACTTTGCCTAAGTCACTTATGAAAAAAATAGGTATTAATAGTGCCCGTTTTTTTGTTAATGGTTCTAATTTATTCACTTTATGTAATCGTATGTTGAGAAATGTAGACCCAGAACGTGAGGAAAGGGATTGGGGAGCGAATCTTGCATATCCGTTGATGAGATCATATAACTTTGGATTGAATATAAACTTTTAATGTAAATATATTATGAAAAAAATATTTTTATCAGTATTGTCTTTTTGTACCCTAATAGGACTTTTGGGTTGCAATGCTTTTTTAGAATTGGAACCGTTAGATAAAGTTTCAGGTGAGCAATTGACAGAAACAGAAGGAGGATTAAAAGCTTTGTTGGCAAATATATATACTTTAATGCCTATCGAAGATTTTACTTATCGTCCTAATGCTGGATTTAATCAACGTGGATATGACGGAGTGAATGCGACGTCAAATATTGCTTTCTTTACAGATGAGGCTACTCGTAGTGACGGTGCGCAAGGTATAGGTCCGGAAGGATTTGATTATTGGCCTTATAGTGATATTCGTCAGGTGAATATCTTTATGGAAAATGTAAGGAAAGCTCGAGAAAAAGGAACTATTTCAGAAGATAGTGCAAATCGTTTACTTAGTGAGGCTCATTTTGTACGTGCATATATTTATTATGGTTTGGTAAAAAGATATGGTGGTGTACCTTTAGTGGAGCATGTGCAAGATGATGAATATGTCCCTGGTAATCCCTCTTCTCTTGCTATTCCTCGTAGTACGGAATTGGATACGTGGAAGTTTGTATTGACGGAATGTGATCTTGCTGTAGAGAATCTTCCAGAAGTTGTTTCTTCTACGGATGGGGTTTATCGTGCTTCTAAATGGGCTGCTTATGCATTGAAATCAAGGGTGGCTCTTCATGCGGCTTCTGTAGCAAAATATTGGGATAAGGCTCCATTAGCTGGTGAAGCTGTAACACAGAAATTGATAGGGGGAATGAGTATATCGGATGCGGACGCATTTTATAAAGAATGTATTTCTGCTTCTGAGATAATTATTGCCCAGTCAGGAAAATCTATTTATAAACCAAACCCTATATCGAGTGAAGAGGCTGTTACAAATTTTCAGCAGTTGTTCCGTAATGATAAGAATGAAGAAGTGATTTTCAGTAAAGCTTATTTGGATGGGACAACCAACTCTAATCAAGGCCATAGTTATGCACAATTTTATATCCTTTCTCAAGTAAATACGGGGGGAGCATTAAAGTATGGGCGTTTTAATCCGACTTTAGATATAGTTGATTTATTTGAAGATTATACTGATGACGGTATAGGAAAAAGCGCAAATATTGTGACTCGTACTGATGGTAATGAAGATTATGTAATTACTTATTTTAATAATGTAGAGGCCAATAAAACACAGTTAATGTCTATACCTTTCAAGAAATATGATGATTTATATACACCTTTTGCAGATAAAGACGCACGTTTGTTGGCTAGTATTATTGTTCCTGGCTCTTCTTATGGTGGTACACGGATTATTATACAAGGTGGTCTTATAGAAGTAGATAATAATTATATTGCTTATTCTAACGAGTCGGCTGTCGGAAAGGATGGAAAGACATATTATGGTTTAGGAGCTGCTGGGCAGACATTGTTCTCAGGTTTTCTAAATGTAGGTAGTTCTGAGGATGCCAACTGGACTGCAACAGGTTTTTCTGTTCGTAAATATATGCCTGAAGGTGAGAATATATCAGGTTTAGACAATTCTTCTACTACTTCTTATATTGATATGCGTTTGGCAGAAATATACTTAAATTATGCAGAGGCTGTGGTAGAAAATAGTAGTGGATATGGAGATCAAACATTAGCTAAGCAATATATAAATGCATTGCGTCATAGAGCAGGGCATATTGATAATATACCTTTAACATTGGAGAATGTTTTGAAGGAACGTCGTGTAGAATTAGCTTTTGAGGGAAAACGTTTTTGGGATATGATGCGTCGAAGAGAGTTTCATACGGAGTTTAGTGGAAATAGAATTCGTAAGGTTTTGATTCCTATGCTTGACCTGCGTGAACCAACTCCAAAATATGTTTTTGTGAGGGCAAATTACTTTACGGATGAATCAAAAGGTGGTTATACATTCCAATCTACAAGTTATTATAGAGGGATTCCGGGTATCAATACAAATGGATTAGTTCAGAATCCTGGTTATTAACACAAAACATTTAAATAATTATGAAAAAGATATTATTATTAATTTCATGCTGTTTTTTTGCATTAGTTTCATGCGAGATTGATAATTATGATGGGCCAGATGCTTCAATTCATGGTTCTATTATTGATGAGGTGACTGGAGAATTGGTTGGTACTGATATTGAGAATGGTTCTTCTATCATAGTAAGGGAGCATGGATTTACTAATCCGGCCGATCAATATTGGTCTATTATGAATACAGGTGAATATCGTAATAATATGGTATTTGCTGCTACATATGACGTTAGATTTGAGAATTGTAACTTTTATCCTTTTGAGATAAAAGATTTTGTAATAAATGATGGTGATAATTTTTATGATTTTAAAGTAACTCCTTATCTTCGCATAAAGAATCCTGATATTGTAAAAAATGGTAATGTTATAACTGCAACTTTTTTTCTTGAAACTGGTAAGCCGGAAGTGAAAGTCAAAGAAGTTCAGTTGTTTGCATTCTCAGATAAATGGGTTGGAAACAATGTAAAATATTCTTTGAATGGTGGTAGTGATAAGATTACAATTTCACCAAGTGAGACGGTTGTTTCCTCTAAAAAATATACTTTAACAATTGACTTGGAGAAAAATACAAATGTTTTCAAGTATAGTAAGAACTATTATTTTCGAATTGGTGCTTTAGCTGATGTATCTGGTGTAGGGACTGTACGGCATAACTATGCACCATTAGTAGTCATAAAATTATAAAAAATAGCAGAAAAAGCGTTCTGCTTTATGGTTGAACGCTTTTTTAATCATATATAAAATGAAACCATGAAAAAAATCAGAATTATATTTTTGATATTTATAGGGTTAATATGTATGCAACTTTATGCTGTTCAGCAAAACTCTATCTACACGTTAAAGCCTAATGATCCTGAGGCTTTTTATTTTACCCCTGAAAATTATCAGATAAAGGCTGATGGAAAGATGGATGTATCAGATGCCTTACAAGCTGCTATAAATCAGGTTAAGAAGGAAAAGAACTTTGGTATACTTTTTATTCCTGAGGGAAAGTATAAAATTAGTAAGACAATTTATGTTCCAGGTTCTATTCGCTTGATTGGTTATGGAAAAAAACGTCCGGAATTTATTCTCGCTAAAAATTCTCCTGGGTTTCAAGAAGAAGTCTCGATAGATAAAGGAAAGGCTAATTATATGTTTTGGTTTACCAGTAGTTTGGTAGAAAAAGGGCAAGTCCCTCGTGATGCAAATGCCGGTACTTTTTATAGTGCAATGTCCAATATCAATCTTCGTATTGAAGATGGTAATCCCCATGCGGTAGCATTGCGTACACACTATGCGCAGCATAGTTTTATCAGTTATGTCACAATATATATTGGTAAAGGTAAGGCAGGGCTGTTCGATGTCGGTAATGAAATGGAAAACGTTGCTTTTTACGGGGGAGATTATGGCATTTATACGACAAAAGCTTCTCCCGGATGGCCGGTAATGATGGTCGACTCTTATTTTGAGGGACAACGTGTAGCTGCTCTTCGTTGTCAGGAGTCCGGTTTGGCAATGGTGAATCTGTATGCCAAGAATGTTCCGGCTGTATTTGATATTGACCCTAATTATTGCGACAAGTTATTTTTGGAAAACAGCTATTTTGAAAATGTAAGTGGTCCGGCAGTGGTGATTACCAACGAGAACAACAGCAACAATCAGATAACCTTCCGCAATGTATATTGTAAGAATGTACCGACCTTGGCGAAATATACCCGTAGCAATACGGCCACCCATGTTGCTCATAAAATCTATAAGGTAAAGTCATACGACCACGGCTTGCAGATGGATAACATGGTGGATATGCCGGAATATGAAACGTTGGTTGATATTGAACCGATACAGAAGATGCCGGTTGCCCAACTGATGGACATCCCTGCACTGCCTGCAATGGCAACATGGGTAAATCTGCGCGAACTCGGTGCAAAGGGAGATGGGGAAACGGATGATACGAAGGCCATCCAGGAGGCTATTGACAAGTATGATAATATCTATGTACCCCAGGGCTGGTATCGCATTACCGAAACTTTGAAGATGAAGCCCGATACCAAGTTGATAGGCCTGCATCCTTTTGGCACTCAGTTCCGGCTAGACGAAAGTACTGCTGCATTCAGTGGTTTTGGCGGTCCGAAAGCGATGGTGGAATCTTCGGAAGGCGGTGCAAATATGCTGGTGGGCATTGGTATCAATACCGGCGGTTATAACTATCGTGCTGTAGGTGTGAAGTGGATGGCAAATGCAGATTCTTATATGAATGACGTGAAGTTTGTAGGCGGGCATGGCGGTTTATGGAAACCTAAACCGGGTGTTGAGGAACCACGTGGCCGGTGGAACAGACCGGCTCGTATCAGCTCTCCCGATAATCCGGTAGCGGCTTCGGGCATGGATCTTGCTTGGGACAACCAGTATTGGAGTCTGTGGGTGACCAACAACGGTGGCGGCACCTTTAAAGACATCTGGACAGCAAGCACATATGCCACCAATGGTTTCTATGCCAACAATACTTCTACTCCGGGGCGTATCTATGCCATGTCCATCGAGCATCATGTAAGAAATGAAGTACGTTTCAACAAGGTGTCCAACTGGAAGGTGTATTGCATGCAAACCGAGGAAGAGAGCCGCGAAAGTACCGATTGCCAACCGATAGAGATGGACGACTGCAAAGATGTGACCTTTGCAAACTTGTATATGTTCCGCGTTATCCGTGTCAATGAACCGTATCACAGTTCTGTACGTATCCGCAATTGCGAGAACATCGCATTTCTGAACCTGCATAACTATTCTCAGATTAAATATACGAATAACATTGCAGTGTTCGATGTCAACAAAGACATTGACATCCGCCCGTGGGAACTTTCTCGCTTGATTGTAACCGGAAAAGAACCTCATCAGCAACCGTTAGGCAATGAAATAGGTAAGGTGAACCAATTGGCTTCCGATTTGGAATTTGCCGAAGGCATTGCGCGCGACAGTAAAGGTAACATTTACTTCTGCGACCATCGGATGCGTCGTATCTTTAAATGGTCGGTAGAGACAAACAGCTTGTCGCTGCTGGCAGATTTCCCGTGGAAACCCTCCAACCTGGCTTTTGATTCAGAAGATAATCTATTGGTATTGTTCAGATATGATGCGCAGCCGGGATATCTGATTAATGGTAAACCGGAGGAAATGCCGGTAATGCCTGATACAAAAGGTACTTCTTTCAGCGGATATGGTAATTCCGCATATACAATGAGAGTCTACTCCATTGACCCGGAAAATCCGGAAGAGACCATCAAACTGTTGCCGCGTGTTCCGATGGGTCAAGTGAAGAACGTGTATAAGGCTCTTTATCCTTCTAACCGTTGGAGAGACTTCCACGATTTCAATGCGGTGTCGGTCTATGTTCCTGAAATGTGCTTCCTGGCACCGGATGGAAAAACTATCATTCCTCATTATTTCGACTTGTCACGTAGTTCTTCCTTGCTGGAAGCCTATCCGGGAAAGCCTTTCTATACCTCTGATGAATATGACCGCAGAATGGTGAAGATGGATGTGGCCAATGACGGCACGCTCTCCAACTTGAGCTATTTTGTGGAGCAGGGCGAATTTGGTTCTGCTGTAGATAAGGAAGGGAACTTGTATGTGGCTGACGGAGAAATATATGTATTTGATAAGGATGGCAAGAAGAAAGGGATGATTCGTGTTCCCGAACGTCCGTCCACATTACAGTTTGGCGGTAAGGATGGCAATACATTGTTTGTCACAGGCCGTTCCAAGTTCTTTGGTGTACGTATTAAATAAGGAAAATCCATATTAAAACAATCTGTGTAATGAGAAATTATCAAATAATGAGATACCTGCTGATAGTCTGTTGGATTATCTGTAATATGTCGTCCGGGTGGGCGGTAGGGGGTGGTTCCGCCTATACGCAAAGACCGGACGATCCGGAAGCATTCTACTTTACCCCGGAGAATTACGGCTTCAAGGCTGATGGAAAGTCCGACGTGACCGATGCGCTTCAAGAGGCAATCAATCAGGTGAAGCGCGAAAAGAATTTTGGGATACTGTTTCTGCCGGAAGGAAATTATCGCATTAGCAAGACGATTCAAATTCCCTCATCCATTCGGCTGATTGGTTATGGGAAGAAACGGCCGGTGATTTATTTGGGAGCCGATACACCCGGTTTCCAGACTACTCAAAATTATATGATATGGTTTACGGGAGGGCTGGCACAAGAGGGCAGGAAGCCTTCGGATGCCGGTGCAGGTACTTTCTATAGTGCGGTGTCCAATGTGGATTTCCGTATAGACAAAGGTAATCCTCAAGCCGTCGCCATTCGTGCGCATTTTGCCCAGCATGGATTTATCAATCATTGCGACATTCGGATTGGTTCGGGAAAAGCCGGCATGTATGATGTGGGCAATGAACTGGAAGACGTCAGGTTCTATGGCGGTGAATATGGGATAATTTCTTCCAGGACTTCTCCGGGATGGCCTATGATGATGGTCGATACTTACTTTGAGGGGCAGAGAAAAGCGGCTGTCTATTCAAAAGAGGTGGGGTTTGCCATCGTCAATATGCATGTGAAGAATACGCCCGTTGCCTTTGAAATGGCAGAGAATCTGGCAGACCGCCTTCATGTGGAGAATTCGTTGTGGGAGAATATTTCGGAAGCCGGTGTCAGGGTAAGCGTAGAGGGAAATACTTTTTCGCAATTGAATCTGGTGAATGTGGATTGCAGGAATGTTCCCGTACTGGTGGACTATGCTCAAAGTGGAAAGAAAGTTGCCGGAAAAGCAAAAATGTACAGAGTCAAGGAGTTTACTTACGGTCTGGTGTATCAGGATTTGAATGATGCTTCTTCTTTCAGGGAAATATGTGAAATAGAGCCGGTGGCAAAACTGCCGGTTCCATTTGGCAAGGACCTTCCGGTTCTTCCGGCAATGGAGACATGGGTCAATATCCGCGACTTAGGGGCAAAAGGTGATGGCGAGACTGATGATACGGAAGTTTTTGAGAAAGCTGTCTCTTTGCATAAAAACATCTATGTGCCCCAGGGTTGGTATCGCCTGACGAGAACGTTGAAGCTGTCTCCCGGTACTAAGCTGATTGGGCTGCATCCTTTTGGGACTCAATTTCTGTTGAAGGAAAGCGAGCCTGCATTCAGTGGTTTCGGCATGCCTGTGCCTTTGGTTGAATCTTCCGAAGGCGGCGACGACGTGCTGAATGGCATAGGTATTAATACCGGTGCGTATAATTACCGTGCTGTCGGCTGTAAATGGATGGCGGGTGAGCGTTCGTACTTGAATGATGTGAAGTTTGTAGGCGGGCACGGCACCTTGCGCAAACTGGCTCCGAATGTTTCCGGACAGTCGTCTTACCGCAGGGGCGAGCGTCGAATTAGTTCCCCGTCTTCTCCGGTCATGGAGACCGGTAAGGATATGGCTTGGGACAACCAGTATTGGAGTTTGTGGATTACAAACAATGGCGGCGGGACAATTAAGGATGTTTGGACAGCCAGTACGTATGCTGCCAGTGGGCTTTATATTAGCGAAACGAAGACTCCGGGACGTATTTATGCCATGTCTTTGGAGCATCATGTCCGTACTGAAGCCCGTTTCCATAATGTGGCCAACTGGAAAATTTATGCTTTCCAGTTTGAGGAAGAAGGTCGTGAAGGGCCTGATTGTTATATGGCAGAAATGTCCAATTGTCAAAATATCGAAATGGTAAATGTGTGGATGTATCGCGTGATCCGTGCCTTTATGCCGAAGAGGATAGGTTTCCGCATATGGGATTGCAAGAATATCACTTTCCGTAATATGCACAATTATACGCAGATATTGCCAGTCATAGAGTTTCCTATATATGATATGAATAAGAAGTTGCCCGTTTATTCGTGGGACTTTGCCCGTCTCACTGTTTCGGGTAGCGAGAAGAGCCTTCGCCTTTCCTGCACGGTCATGGACAAGCCTGTGAAGCTGGCTACCGGTTTTGAACTGGCCTCCGGAGCTACTACCGACAGTAAAGGAAATATCTACTTCTGTGAAAACCGTCTGAAGAAAATCTATAAATGGTCGGCAGACACGGAGCAGATTACTTTGATAGCCGATTATCCCTGGAAACCTTTTACATTGGCCACTGATACGCAAGACAATCTGCTGGTTATTTTCCGCTATGACCCTCAGCCGGGTTATCTGGTGAACGGCAAGCAGGAAACGGTAGTGCGCTTGCCGGATGATAATCCGATGTACAGTGGTTGGGGTAACAGTGGCTGGAGTGCTTGGGGGTATTCTTTTAATCCGGATAACGTGGATGCTACGATGAAGCCTATGCCACGTGTCGTTACAGCCGGTATGAAGAATATACAGAAAGTCATTCACCCTTCCAGTCGTTGGAGAGGTGACTTTGACAAGGTGGTTGCCAGTATGCCTGAGTATAGTTTTGTCGCTCCGGATGGCGTGACAATTATTCCGGATACCTATGATTTGGGACGTTCTTGTGCTTTGACTGTTACAGTTCCCGGTCAGTCAGAACCGGTTTATATTGTAAATGAGATGAATAAAACGACAGTACAACTTTCCGTTGGTGTGGATGGCCGTTTGACAGAACAAGGAATAATATGTCCTTATGGCCAATACAGTAATGTGACCGATGCTGATGGGAATGTCTATGTTGCTGATGGTGAAATATTTGTCTATGACAAATATGGTAAAGAGCAGAGACGTATTCAGATAGAAGAACGCCCGATTTCCTTGGCAATTGGTGGAAGGCAGAAGGATATACTTTTTGTTACCACCTCAAGTTCTTTCTATGGAATTAAGATACGTTAGGTATTGGTGTAGGTAAAAAAAGAATTAGCCCCTGCGGTTGTTTTATATCGCAGGGGCTAATTTATTATAAGAAGGTCTCTTTTCCTTATAGGCTGATTGTTTGGAATATTATTTTTCCAGCAGCTCTTTCAGAAAAGAATCCAGTTCCTCATCCAATCCTTTCAGTAGCTCTTCATTGACCAATAGAGTATCATCATCCATCAGCAACAGTTCTGCTATTGTTTCTCTATCATCATCCACCAGTACAAAAGAGAATGGTTTCAGAATAGTCAGCTTGTCGAACTTTCCTTCATTTTTCATGTTGCAGAGCAGTGAGGACAAGATACGCTCTACATTTTCGTAGAAATCATCTCCCTCGTATGTCATCCATTCTTCAATGGTGGTATTGGCTAGCTCCTTGTCTTCATCATCAAAGATAGACAGTTCGCCCGAATTCTGATTCGGTTGCAGATGAATGTCTGTAACGATAGTCTGTTCGCAACCGCAGGTGTATTTGCCGATTGCTTTTTTAAGAGTGTCCTCCAAGAGTGCTAATGACGATTGACTGAGCTTCATAATAACTTTCTTTTCTTAATGGTTGTTCAAAGGTATAAAAAAAACGGTTATCTCTGCATCATTTGACTAAAAATCATCATCAAATCTGTTCATTTGCATGTTCAGGCGTGCCATTCCCTCTTTTCGTTTCTCCAATTCGTCTACATACATGCTGATAAAGATGTAATAGGAGATGGTTCCATCATGTATTTCGCCTGTCTCTTTTTTGTCTGTCTTGCTTTTCTCACGGGCAAGGGTTTGCGCTTTTAATGCCCATTCCAAGGCAGTATCTATGCTGTCTTGCATTTCGTAGCCCAAAGCGGTGTTATAGGCTGCATACATTTTCTGTTTTCCTTTTTTTGTTTCGTAGGTCTGCTTCCAGAGTTCTACTGCTTTACTCCAATTTTCTTCTTTGGCATATACGGCTGCATCACGCATATTTACAGAACCACCACTGAAGAGATAGCGGTTACCGGTTTTCCAATAGGGGAGTAGATGTCTTACCGGAACTGTTCCTGCAAATTCAGATGCTTGCTTCACCATGTCTTCTTCGCTGATGAGGCGGGAACGTACTGACGCTTCACCATTTCCTGCCTCTTCCCAGAAAATACTGTCATTGCTGTTGACGGTTACCATAGGACCTTTGCGGTTAGGCAAATATATTCTGACGGTAGGATATACCTTTACATCCACTGTGCCGAGGAACACACCCCAGTTGGGCATATAACTTATCTTGCGATTGGAACGCATTTGTATGTTTTCCAGGGCTATCAGGAAATCTACGTCCAAATTCTGTGTAAGTTCCAGTACTTCATCCCTCGATAATGTGCTTTCGCGGGGATTGATGTCTTTACTCCGGAGGGCAGAGTCGCATATCACAACCTCTTCAAAGTAGTTTTCGTTGGCAAGGGCCTCTGCAAGGGATTCGGTTGTTATTGCGGCGTCTCCATTGTAGTAGTTGGTGAGGCGTGCCACCTCATTCTCACTTTTTTTCTGTTCTTCCTCACTGATGATGAGTTTGTTGTCCGGTACGTTTGGCATGTTGTTGACAACAGCCACACGTTTCAGTGTTGCCGGGAAACTGACTTCTGCCGGAAGCATATAATCAATGGACAGTTGTTCTACACTCTGGCAGCTGCCTAACAGCAGAGACCCCATCAATAACAGACAATAGTGATATTTGGTCATAGTCTTTGGTTTTGTTCTTTGGAGCAAAAGTACTCTTTTAGCTGAATATTCAAAAGCTGGAACGAATAAAAAATGTGATAATGTGGCAGGAGAAAAAGTGATAGGGTGATAAAAGATACCTGACGGTATCATCTTATCACCCTATCGCCTTATCATTTTATAGCTTTGATTTATGCATTCCTTCCGTGGCAGTTTTTGTATTTCTTACCGCTTCCGCAAGGACAAGGATCATTGCGTCCTACGGTCTTCTCGGCACGGATAGGTTCGCGTCTTGGTTGTTCACGTGTATCTTGTGCCGCAGCGGCCTGCTGGTTCGGGTCATTCAAATCAACCTTCTGTTCGCGATACTTGCTCATATCCTGGCGTTGTTCCGGAGCAGCCTGGCGCACCTCTACTTGGTGGGGAGTCTGGGGAGCCTCAGGGGCTTCAGCCGGAGCCTCTTGTACCGGGATTTGTCCACGCATCAGGATAGAGATGGTCTGGTTATTGATTTTGTTGACCATTGCATCAAACAAGTTCACAGATTCCAGTTTGTAAATCAGTAGCGGGTCTTTCTGCTCGTAACTTGCATTCTGCACGGAGTGTTTCAGCTCGTCCAGCTCGCGCAGGTTTTCTTTCCATGCTTCGTCGATAACATGCAGCAAGATGGATTTCTCGAATGACTTCACCACCTCCTTACATTCTGTCTCGTAAGCTTTCTTCAGGTTGCAGGAGATGTTGTACATACGTTTTCCGTCTGTGATGGGGATAAGTATGTTTTCGTACATGTGTCCCTGCATTTCGTATACTTGCTTGATGACCGGATAGGCTATCTGTGCCATACGTTCTGTCTTGCGCTTGAAGAGTTCCATGGCAGCGTCAAAAGTTCTGTCTGCCAGTTTTTCTTTCTTCTCATTACGGAATTCCTCTTCGGTGAAAGGTACTTCCATGGCAAGCGTCTGGAGCACATCCATCTTGCAGTTTTCATAGTCGGGTGCTTCGACGGCGTTGGCACAACGGTCCCAAATCATGTTCACGATATCCATACCGATACGTTCGCCCATCAAAGCGTGGCGGCGTTTGGTGTAGACTACTGTACGTTGCTTGTTCATCACGTCGTCATATTCCAACAGACGCTTACGGATGCCGAAGTTGTTTTCCTCAACTTTCTTTTGCGCACGTTCAATGGATTTGGAAATCATGCCGTGTTCAATCATTTCACCTTCTTTGAAACCCAGTTTGTCCATTACACTGGCAATGCGGTCACTGGAGAACAAACGCATCAGGTCATCTTCCAAAGATACGAAGAATACAGAAGAACCCGGGTCGCCTTGACGTCCTGCACGACCACGTAACTGACGGTCCACACGGCGTGATTCGTGGCGTTCTGTACCGATGATGGCAAGACCGCCTGCAGCTTTCACTTCCGGACTCAGCTTGATGTCGGTACCACGACCGGCCATATTGGTAGCAATGGTTACAGCACATTTCAAACCGGCAGTAGCCACAATATCCGCTTCTTTCTGATGCAGTTTGGCATTCAATACACTATGTTCAATCTTACGCATGGTGAGCATTTTGCTCAACATTTCAGAGATTTCAACAGAAGTGGTACCCACCAGTACGGGGCGTCCTGCTGCCACCATTTTTTCTATCTCTTCGATGACTGCTTTATATTTTTCACGTTTTGTCTTGTAAACGCGGTCATTCATGTCGTTACGGGCAATGGGGCGGTTGGTCGGAATAACCACTACATCCAGTTTGTAAATGTCCCACAACTCGCCGGCTTCTGTTTCTGCCGTACCGGTCATACCGGATAGTTTGTGGTACATACGGAAATAGTTCTGTAATGTAATGGTGGCAAAAGTCTGGGTGGCAGCTTCTACTTTCACGCCTTCTTTGGCTTCGATGGCTTGGTGCAAACCGTCAGAATAACGACGTCCTTCCATGATACGTCCCGTCTGCTCATCCACAATCTTCACTTGGCCGTCGATTACCACATATTCGTCATCTTTCTCGAACATGGTGTATGCCTTCAACAGTTGGTTGATGGTATGCACACGTTCGCTTTTGATGGCATAGTTGGTCATCAGGGCATCCTTCTTTTCAAGGCGCTGTTCGTCTGTCAGCTCTGTTTCGTTTTCCAAGGCAGAGAGTTGCGCTGTGATATCGGGGAGTACGAAGAAAGTGGGGTCCTCTACATTGCTACTAATCAAGTCTACGCCCTTGTCTGTCAAATCCACGCTGTTCATTTTCTCTTCGATAACGAAGTACAGCGGGTCAGTCACCTCGTGCATGCGCTTGTTGTTCTGCTCCATGTAGATTTCTTCGGTCTTCAGCATACCGGCCTTGATGCCTTGTTCGCTGAGGAACTTGATGAGTGCCTTGTTCTTGGGCAGGCACTTGTGACTGCGGTACAAAGCGAGGAAGCCTTCTTCCTGGTCTTTCTTATCGTTCGATGCAATCAGGCGCTTGGCATCGGCCAGGTATTGGGTAGCCAGTTTTTTCTGAGCTTCTACCAGACGTTCTACTTGTGGGCGGAGCTGTTCGAAGAGTTGGTCATCGCCTTTGGGAACCGGTCCGGAGATAATCAGCGGAGTACGGGCATCATCAATCAATACTGAGTCCACCTCATCGACAATGGCATAATTATGTTGGCGTTGTACCAGGTCTTTGGGGCTGATAGCCATGTTGTCACGCAGGTAGTCGAAACCGAATTCATTGTTTGTACCGAACGTGATGTCTGCCAGATAAGCTTTGCGACGGGCATCAGAGTTGGGCTGGTGCTTGTCGATGCAATCTACACTCAAACCGTGGAACATGTAAAGAGGACCCATCCATTCGGAGTCACGTTTTGCCAGATAGTCGTTCACTGTTACCACGTGCACGCCGTTACCAGTCAGGGCATTGAGGAATACCGGTAGGGTAGCTACCAATGTCTTACCTTCACCGGTTGCCATTTCGGCAATCTTACCTTTATGTAGAACCACACCGCCGAATAGCTGTACATCATAATGTACCATGTTCCATACAGTATCGTTGCCACCTGCTATCCAATGGTTCTGGTAGATGGCTTTATCGCCTTCGATGCGTACAAAGTCTTTAGTGGCAGCCAGTTGGCGGTCAAAATCGGTAGCTGTAACCACTATTTCTTCATTTTCAGAGAATCGTTTGGCTGTTTCCTTTACAATAGAGAAAGCGGTGGGTAATACTTCGTCCAGCGCTTTTTCATAAATCTCCAATATCTCTTTCTCGATTTTGTCGATTTGGTTGAAGAGGTCTTCGCGTTTTTCCAGTTCGGTATCTTCAACGCTGGCTTTCAGTTCTTCCACTTTGGCGCGTTGTTCGGCTGCCGAATCGTGGATGTAGGCTTTCAGTTCTTCTGTCTTGGCGCGTAGGGCGTCGTTGTCGAGTTTGGCTACTTCCGGGTAAGCGGCTTTGATTTTCTCCACCCACGGTTGTATCTCTTTCATGTCGCGTGTGGATTTGTTGCCGAAAATCGAGCTTAAAAATTCATTAAATCCCATTATATATTTGTTTTTATTATTATTGCTGAGTTAGTTGAGCGTGCAAAGTTACTGATTTCTATACAGATTATCCAGATTTGCACAGATTATTTTAGAATCAAAAGTCGAGGGGAGATGCTGTACTTGCATTAGGGGCGCGGATGCGCATTACACTTGCCAGGGTAGGGGCAATACGGTCGATACTGATGGGTATACGGATGATTTCAGCCTTCATTCCTCCTCCCAATAAAATGAGGGGAGCAGGAATATCGGCCGTACGTACTACATGGTTATCAGTACTATTTTCCTGCATGATAGTCCAGCCCGGAAGTATTTCAATGAGCAAATCGCCAGAGCGCTTGCGGTGAAAACCATTGCGTATACGTTCTATTTGCGGTGACCAGGGGCCCAAAAGCAGGCGATGAGCTGAATATACTTCGCTCACGCCACTGAACTGAACCAGAAATTCGGCAGATTTTTCTTGAATTTCAGTCAGGCTCAGCTGCTTGTTCTCAATAAGTTTATGGTTGAGATAGATTTGTTGGTCATAATAAGCTTCCACATATTGTCCCTCGCCATAGGATGCCATGAGGTACATGTTCAGCAGGGCGGCACAGCGGTTCAGGTAGAATTCACCACCCGGTATCCGATATACGCCCGGGTCGGCAGCTTCCGGGTCGGCATAGCCGGTGGAGGTGATGCAGAAAAGTACGTTGTGGAGCCCAACTTTACGTTCTATGAGCTCTAATAAGGAAGCTATACTACGGTCCAGCCGTACGTAGGTATCTTGCATTTCCATGGCACATTCCTGCGTACTCCGGTGGTTGTAATTTCCTGCGTAGTAAGTCAGCGATAATAGGTCGGGTACGTCATCTTGTCCGATAGTGCTCTTGTTCAGCAGCTCTTCGGTCAGCAGGTTGACTTCCTCGTTGATGAAAGGACTGGTAATCAGGCGGCGAAATTTGTTTGCCCGTTCACCGTCCAGCTTGTATTTGAATGGTTCGTTACGCCATTCGGGCAGAAATGTATAGTTGGTAAAAGGAAGTGCAGGTGTCCATACCATATCCTTGATACGGTAGTCGGGAGATTTCCGGTCGTTGTATTGACTCAGCCACCACGGAAATTCATTATAATAAGTTGTACTGCACCATTTTCCGGTATTGTTATTAAGCCAGAAGGCACCGTTCCCCGCGTGTCCGGCACCCAATATGGCGGCATCGCGGAAAGGCGCAATGGCATAAACCAGACCTTTGTTGCGGGTAGCTATTTTTAGCTCGTCGGCAATGGTGGAGGTCAGTAATTGGGAGGGGGAAGTGCTTTCGTCGGTATAGTTGCCCATGAAGTTGGGGTCTTCTACACAGTCTATGGGGCGTAGTGTACCTGCATCCAGCCACTGCTCTGCAATGATGCCGTTCATGGACGGTGTTGTCCCGGTATAGATGGCGGCAATGGCCGAGGCTCGGTCCGTTCCGCAAAAAGGAAATTCTGCTTGACGGAAGACTTTACCTTCACGCAGTAAGCGCTTAAACCCCTTTTCTCCGTATAAGGACGAAAATGCTTCCATATAGTCTGTACGCAACTGGTCAATGGTCAATGTTACCACCAGCTTTGGGGAGGCAGGCAGCGGTTGGGCTTGCAAACCACTGAATGTTAGTGCGAGTATGGAAGTTATCAGTCCTTTTTTCATTACTTTCGTTTGTATGTCAGAATGAGGTTGCTTGCAGAACGTATCAGCAAACACAGTGCCAAAGGTAATATTGCTGGCGGAATTCTCTGCGGAATTATTGCCCAAAGCCCTATAAAAAGTGTTAAAACTGCAAAGTTAACCAGCATATAGCGGCTTATTTCCCTTTTTCGTACCCTGGATAGCATGAATGGAAGGCAAAAAAGGTGAAATGGATGGAATACAAATAGTATATAATTGGGACTTACTGCCGGATGCTGTGAGAATAGTGCTAAAAATGCCAGTATACATCCAGCCATTCCGGCAACCAAGAAGAGTATGAGGTCCATGCCCCAGAGAGTTTTTCCTCTTCGTATGCCGTAAATGCTGATGCCTGCTACAAGTATCAGTAATAGCGAAGCCGACTGCATCGGTGTGATGCCTCTGCTGACGAAGTCGGCTGGTGTTTTACCCGTTACTACGATTTTTTCTTCTTTGGCAACCAGTGGCCGTGCTTGTCCTTCTTTGTCCACAATCTGCGCTTTATTGAAATACTCCTGCATGTAGAAGGGGACGAACATTGCCAGCCGGCGGTTGATGGGTTCGTCTGCTTTGCTGCCCATGCATAAGTCCATGCCGAAACGTGACCACAAATGGCCTTCACTGTATTTATACAGCAAATCCCTGAAAGAGATTCCCGTACTGTTATCAGTCATATTGTCAGCGTATTGCAGCGTGCCGTTGATGGCACGTTCTATCTGGTCTCGCGGGCGGGTGGCGCAATTGTCGTAGAAAAAATTGTAGCGGTATACTCGGTTTTCGGGGCGGTAGTTCTCTGTCAATAGTGTTATCAGGCGTTCTTTTTCTTCTTCTGTTAGGTTTAACGTCTGTTGCCAGACATCGCGTCCCAGATAGTTATATTCGGCGGCGAAATGCTCATAATCGGTCACTCCAAGTTGATAATCCGTTTCTCCCAAGGCAAAACGGAAGATGAAGTTAGGGGCGTTGAAGTTGAACATGCCGTAATTGAAGACGGCGTCAATGCCGCGCGTATAGTTCTCGTACCGTATGGCAGTGTGTCCGAATAGGGAATAAATCTCTCCTCCTGCAGCGCAAGTCAGTAGACTGACGCGCACGGAGTCTGTTGCAGCACTCTTTTGCTGTTGTGTCACCTGGGCATTCGCTGCAGGCAAACAGAAGAAAAAGATTACTATATATATATGTATAAGTAGGCTTCGTTTCATGCTGCAAACTTACGGAAAAAACTAATATTATCCCAATTTGTGATGAGGAACTAAAGTGGTTATTCGTGTTATCCCAGTCATCTGTGTCCGAAGAATCTTTTTTAATTATGAACTTGATACAATTCTTGATTCGCATTATTGGCTGTTTTGAATCAACTGCCAAGTACGAGCGGTAAGTGTTTTCTATTTACAAATGATATAGGTGAAAGAATAGTGGTATATTGAACCTGGTTCAGCCGTATACTGAATGCCATTCAATCGTATACTGAATAGGGATCGGTCGTATACTGAATGTAATGCATCTCAACTATATTGATAATCAGGTGGTTGTGGTATGGTGTTGTGGTTTTAATAAATCTCAACAAATTATTGGAGTGGCATTGTGCTTGTTTGGTACGGATATGAATAAGAATTCTTGTGCGGTTGCTCTTCTAATAAAGAGGTAGTTTCTGCTGAATTTCAATATTAATGTTATATCTTTGCGCCGCTAAATTTATGCAATACGGTGAATCTCATTATTGATATAGGAAATACAATTGCCAAGATGGCGGTGTTTGATGGTGGACGTATCGTAGAGGTGGTGTATGACTCCAATCTGACGTTGGAACGATTGCCTGAAGTGTGCCGTACATATACGATTGAAAAAGCGATAGTGGCTACTGTCATTGATTTGAGCAGAGAGGTGTTGTCGCAACTGGAAGGTATGGCTGTTCCCATTCTGTGGCTCAATGAAAAGACTTCTCTTCCGGTAGAAAACCTCTATGAAACTCCCCGGACGCTGGGGTATGATCGTATGGCGGCGGTGGTAGGAGCCAATGAGCAATTTCCTGGCAGGGATATACTGGTGATTGATGCCGGTACTTGTATCACTTATGAGTTTGTCGATGCTGCTGCCCGCTATCATGGCGGGAATATCTCTCCCGGCCTGCAGATGCGTTTCAAGGCGCTTCATCAGTTTACCGGACGGCTTCCAATGGTGACTCTTGAGGGGCGGATGGTGCCCATGGGGAAGGATACCGATACGGCTATCCGTGCCGGAGTACTGAAGGGTATTGAATATGAAATTTCAGGTTACGTTACGGCTATGAAGCATAAATATCCTGAACTTTTGGTTTTTTTAACGGGCGGGGATGATTTTTCTTTTGATACAAACTTAAAAAGTATCATCTTTGCAGACAGATTTTTAGTGTTGAAAGGATTAAATAGAATTTTAAACTATAATAATGACAGGCTATAGACAAACACTGTTAGTGCTCTTGCTTACGATATTATCAGGAGCGGCAGTCGCTCAAAATAATACGAATTCTCCCTATACACGATATGGATATGGACAGTTGTCTGAACAAGGCTCAAGTAACAGCAGGGCGATGGGTGGTATTGCCTATGGTTTACGAGACAAGTACCAGACTAACTTTGCTAATCCGGCATCCTATACGGCGGTAGATTCGCTGACTTTTATCTTTGATGGAGCAGTCTCTCTACAGAATACAAACCTCAGTAACGGCACTCTGAAACAAAATGCCAAGAATTCCAGTTTTGATTACATCACGATGCAATTTCGTGCAAGTAAATGGGCTGCCATAAGCTTGGGGTTATTGCCTTATTCGAATGTGGGATACAGCATGGGAGAGTACCGGGAAGATACGGAATTCCCAGACAAATCTACGACGGTAAGCTATTCGGGAGAAGGAGGTCTGCACCAGCTTTATTTAGGTGCAGGCTTTAAAATAATTAAAAATCTTTCCGTCGGTGCGAATTTTTCGTATCTTTGGGGAGATATAACAAGAACCGCTGCGGAAACCTTTCCGTCCAGTTCTAGTGTATTTCCTATTACAATACAGTCTAATGTGGCTGTAAAGAGCTATAAATTGGATTTTGGAGCACAGTACACCCACCAGTTTGGAAAAAAGCATGTTGCAACATTGGGAATCGTATTTTCTCCGGGGCATGATTTGAGCAACGATGCGTACGAAGTTACGCAGACTGGCAATAGTAATACGGGAGTTACCTCGGTAACAAGGGACACTATTGTTACTTGCGGCATTCCAACAACATTTGGAGCAGGTGTGACATACGTGTACGACGATCGTCTGACGGTGGGAGCGGATGTGATGTTTCAAAATTGGAGTAAAGTGAGCTATATGAATAATGACGAGGCGTTTTGCGACCGTGGAAGAGTATCCGTTGGTGCAGAATATCTGCCGAATCCTATGGGACGAAGTTATTTGTCTCATGTGAAGTATCGTTTGGGAGCTTATTACTCCAAGCCTTATTATAAGATAGACGGTGTACGTGCCGCTGATGAATATGGCATTACTGCCGGTTTTGGATTACCTATACCGAGAACCCGTTCCGTATTGAGCCTTTCTGCGCAATACGTGCGAACCAAAGGAACCCAAGCTGCGTTCTTGAACGAAAATACATTGCGTATTTGTATCGGAGTAACCTTTAACGAACGCTGGTTCTTCAAGCGTAAAGTGGATTAATGGAAATTGAATAGACAAAAATATAACAACTAAAATTTAAATACAATGAAAATTAAGACGCTTGTGGCTGTCTTGCTCCTTTCGGGTGGAGCGACCAGTACTTTCGCACAGACTGAAAATTGTAATTCGAACAGTAGTATCTCTCATGAAGCAGTGAGAGCTGGTAACTTTAAGGATGCATACGCTCCTTGTATGGCTGTATTGAAGGATTGCCCTACACTGCGGTATTATACATTTACAGATGCTCAGAAGATTTTAGTGGGTTTCTTGAGTCAGATTAAAGATAGAAATTCTGCTGATTATAAGAAGTATTTTGATGAGCTGATGGATGTGTATGACTTGAGAATGAAGTACATTCCTGAATTTGTTAACAAGGGAATGAAGGGGGTGCCGAGTGTAGCTGATGCTTTGGGTGCCAAAGCAGTGGATTATCTTCAATTTGCTCCTACTCCGGACCTTAATACAGCTTACAATTGGCTGAAAGAATCTGTCCAAGCAGAAAAGGGCGGCTCCAAAGGTGCGGTTTTACACTATTTCTTGGATGTTTCTATGCAGAAGGTAAAGGCAGATGACAATCATACTGACCAGTTCTTCCAAGACTATATTGATGCTTCCAAGTATGCGGATGATGCTATCGCAGCTGAGACCAAAGAGGCAAAGAAGGCAAACCTGCAAACTATCAAGGATAATTTGGTAGCTATGTTCATCCAGAGTGGTGTGGCTGATTGTGAATCTTTGCAGAATATCTATGGCCCTAAAGTAGAAGAAAATAAGACAGACTCTACTTTCTTGAAGAAAGCATTGAATATTTTGAAATTGATGAAGTGTAACGAAAGTGAAGTTTATTTCAAGGCTTCTGAATACATGTATCAAATTGACCCGACTGCCGATGCTGCTGTAGGTGTAGCATACATGTACTATAAAAAAGGTGACTATGACAATGCCGTGAAATACTTTGACGAAGCATTGGCTAAGGAAACCGATAATGACAAGAAAGCTGAAATGGCATATGCCACTGCTGCTGCTTTGATGCAGGCTAAGAAACTTTCTCAGGCAAGAGCATATTGCCAGAAGGCTATTAGCTTTAAGGAAAACTATGGTGATCCTTATATCTTGCTGGCACAGCTTTACGGTTCCAATCCTAATTGGACTGACGAGCCAGCTCTGAATAAGTGTACTTACTTTGTAGTAATTGATAAGTTGCAGAGAGCTAAAGCGGTGGATCCTTCAGTTACAGAACGTGCTAACGAGCTGATTAGTACTTATTCCCGTCACACTCCCCAGGCTAAAGACCTCTTTATGTTGGGTTACAAAGCTGGTGACCGTATCACTATCGGCGGATGGATAGGTGAATCTACAACTATCAGATAAAACTATGTTGCTACAACTCATCAACGTTGTTTATCATAAAAATGCGAGCATAACCATTGTCTTTGGGGCAATGGTTATGCTTCTTTTATTTTCTTCATGTTCCGGGAAGAAGAAGGAGCTGGGCGATGCCATTACCGAGCGTGATTCTATGGCGGTGATGGACACCCGCGGGGTGACTACGCTAGTGTCTGATTCCGGTGTAACACGTTACCGCATCAATACGGAAGAGTGGCTGGTCTTTGACCGGAAGAATCCTCCATACTGGGCTTTTGAAAAGGGGGTCTATTTGGAAAAGTTTGACTCTATCTTCCAAGTGGAGGCAAGTATCAAGGCCGATACAGCCTATTTCTTTAATAAGGAAGAGTTATGGAAACTGATGGGGAATGTGCATATACAGAATTTGAAAGGTGAGCAGTTTGATACAGAGTTGCTGTATTGGGACCAGCGGACACAAAGAATTTATTCGGATGAGTTTATCCGTATCGAACAGCCTGACCGTATCATTACGGGACATGGCTTTGAATCCAATCAGCAAATGACTGTTTACACGATTCGCAAGCCGGAGGGCATCTTCTATGTTGACGAAGAGGCTGCCGCAGCAGATAGCTTGCAGACTGATACCATAAATTGATAAAATGGATACCGTTATTTTTTTATTGATAACCATGGCTTTCTCCGCTTTCTTTTCAGGAATGGAGATTGCCTTTGTTTCCGTAGATAAACTGCGCTTTGAGATGGAAAGGAAGTCAGGCGTCACTTCCGGTATCATTTCCTATTTTCTTCGCAACCCGAATAACTTCATCTCGACCATGCTGGTTGGTAATAATATCGCGCTTGTCATTTATGGTATCTTGATGGCACAAATCATAGAGGTGAATCTTCTTGCCGGAATTATTTCCAACCATTTTGTAATGGTGTTGGTGCAGACTATAATTTCCACTCTTATTATTTTGGTAACCGGTGAGTTCTTGCCGAAGACTTTGTTTAAAATCAATCCCAATCTGATGCTGAGGGTGTGTGCCATTCCTTTATTTATATGTTATGTCATTCTGTTTCCTGTTTCAAAATTTGCATCGGGATTGTCGTATCTGTTCCTTCGGATATTTGGGATGAAAGTAAACAAGGAAGCGTCGGCCAAGGCTTTTGGCAAAGTGGATTTGGATTACTTCATCCAGTCGAGCATAGAGAATGCGGAAAGTGAAGAAGAACTGGATGCAGAGGTAAAGATATTCCAAAATGCGCTTGATTTTTCGAATATAAAGATACGCGACTGTATTGTACCGCGTACAGAGGTGGTAGCTGTAGATCTGACCACCACATTGGAAGAATTGAAATGTCTTTTTGTGGAGTCGGGTATTTCTAAAATCATAGTATATGATGGAAATATAGATAATGTGGTGGGATATATTCACTCGTCGGAAATGTTCAGGAATCCGGTAGACTGGAAGAATAACGTGAAGGAAGTGCCTATTGTACCCGAAACGATGTCGGCTCACAAACTGATGAAACTGTTCATGCAGCAGAAAAAAACGATTGCTGTAGTGGTGGACGAATTTGGTGGTACGGCAGGCATCGTTTCTTTGGAGGATTTGGTGGAAGAAATTTTCGGCGATATTGAGGATGAGCATGATAATACGTCCTATGTATGTAAGCAGCTGGGTGAACGTGAATATGTGCTTTCGGCCCGTCTGGAAATAGAAAAGGTAAATGAGACTTTCGGGCTCGACCTGCCGGAATCGGACGATTATCTGACAGTGGGCGGTCTGATTCTGAACCGTTATCAAAGTTTCCCGAAGCTGCATGAAGTGATTGAAGTGGATAATTATCAGTTTAAAATAATCAAGGTGACAGCTACTAAAATTGAGTTGGTAAGACTGAAAGTCATTGAATAATTTCATTTAGGCGTAATTTTTTAAAGAATAAATGGATGCGTATTAGCATTTTTTGTATCTTCGTGCGCTAAAATGAACATGTTAGGAAAATAATAATAAACAAATAAATCATATTAACTAAAATGGCAACATTACAAAACATTCGGTCTAAAGGACCTTTATTGGTGATTGTTATTGGTTTGGCGCTGTTTGCTTTCATCGCAGGTGACGCGTGGAAAGTGCTTCAGCCACACCAGTCACAAGACGTTGGTGAAGTGAACGGGGAGACAATTTCCGCTCAGGATTTTCAAGCATTGGTAGAAGAATATACAGAAGTTATCAAGTTCTCCAGTGGCAACAGTGCATTGAGCGATGAACAAACCAACCGAATCAAAGATGAAGTATGGAGAACATACGTCAATAATAAACTGATTGAAAAAGAAGCTAAGAAACTTGGCTTGTCTGTATCTAAGGCGGAAGTTCAGGCTATCATTGATGCCGGTGTGCATCCGATGCTGCAACAGACTCCGTTCCGTAATCCCCAGACCGGTGCGTTCGATAAGGATATGTTGAAGAAGTTCCTAGTAGACTATTCCAAGATGAACAAGGCACAGATGCCTTCCAATTATGCAGAGTATTATGAGTCTATGTATAAGTTCTGGTCTTTCCTTGAGAAGTCTCTTATCCAGGCTCGTCTTCAGGAAAAGTATCAGGCTTTGATTACGAAATCTCTCTTCTCCAATCCTGTGGAAGCTCAGGATGCATTTGATGCAAGAGTGGATCAGTCAGACCTGTTGCTTGCAGCAGTTCCCTATTCTTCTATTGTTGATTCTACTATTGTCATCAAGGATTCTGACTTGAAAGCTGCCTACGATAAGAAGAAAGAGCAATTCAAGCAATATGTGGAAACCCGTAACATTAAGTTTATTGATGTGCAGGTAACTGCAAGTGCAGAAGACAGAGCTGCTCTCCAAAAGGAAATGGAGGAATATACGGAGCAACTTATTGCCAATCCTTCTGACTATACTACCTTCATCCGTTCTACCGGTTCCGAAACTCCTTATACAGACTTGTTCTACACTACTAAGTCTCTGCCCGCTGATGTGACTGCCCGTTTGGACTCTGTTGCGGTGGGTGGTGTGTTCGGACCTTATTATAACGTATCGGACAATACTCTCAACTCTTTCAAGAAATTGGCTACTGCTGCCATGCCGGACTCTATCGAGTTCCGTCAGATTCAAGTGGTTGCTGAAGATGCTGAAAAGACGAAGACTTTGGCCGACAGCATCTACAATGCTATTAAGGAGGGTGCCAGCTTTGCTGAAGTTGCGAAGAAATACGGTCAGACCGGTGAGCCTACCTGGATTTCTTCTGCTAATTACGAAGGCGCACAGATTGACGGTGACAACTTGAAATATATTACTGCTGTCACTACTTTGGGACAGAACGAGCTGACCAACTTGGCGTTGGGACAGGCAAATGTCATTTTGCAGGTAACCAACAAGAAGGCTGTCAAGGATAAATATAAGGTAGCCGTTATCAAGCGTCCGGTAGAATTCAGTAAGGAAACTTACAGTAAGGCATACAATGAGTTCAGCCAGTTTATTGCTGCAAACAATACTTTAGAGAAAATGATTGCCAATGCGGAAGATGCTGGTTATAAGTTGCTGGATAGAGCCGACTTGTACAGCTCTGAACATGGTATCGGTGGTATCAGAGGTACCAAAGATGCTTTGAAATGGGCGTTTGAGGCAAAAGCCGGTGAAGTTTCCGGTTTGTACGAATGTGGCGAGAGCGACCATATGCTGGTAGTAGGTGTTGCAAGTATTGTTCCTGAAGGCTATCGCCCACTGGCTTTGGTAAAAGACCAGTTGAGAGCTGAAATTCTCCGTGACAAGAAAGCAGAGAAGATTATGGCTGATATGAAGGCTGCCAATGCAACTTCGTTCGAGCAGTATAAGAATATGGCAAATGCTGTCAGTGATTCTGTAAAGCACGTTACTTTCTCTGCTCCTGCCTATATCCCGGCATTGCGTAGCAGCGAACCTCTGGTAGGCGCATACGCTTCTATTGCCGAAGTGAACAAGCTGAGTGCTCCTATCAAGGGTAATGGTGGTGTATTCGTTCTGCAACCTTATGCAAAAGAGAAACTGAACGAAACATTCAACAAGGAAACTGAAGAGGATAACTTGGCCAACATGCATGCACGCATGGCAAGCCAGTTCATCAGTGACTTGTATCTGAAAGCCAACGTAAAAGACCAACGTTATTTATTCTTCTAAGAATAGAAAAAATATATTGAAAAGCCGTCCGGTACTTCCGGGCGGCTTTTTCATTGTCTGTACATTTCATTTTCTACACTCTCCGTTGTCTTTGTGCAACTTTATTCCTACCTTTGCATTCTTGAAAGAGTTTTGTTTTAATGAAAAACGATATGCAGAAACGACCTCTATTGGGCTTGACGCTCTCTGAATTGCAGAATGTGGTGAAGAATCTGAGAATGCCCGGTTTCTCTGCCAAGCAGATAGCTTCCTGGCTGTATGACAAGAAGGTGATTTCTATAGACGAAATGAGCAATCTTTCGTTGAAGCATCGGGAATTGCTGAAAGAAATCTATGAGGTAGGTGCCAAAGCGCCGGTAGATGCCATGCGCTCTGTAGACGGTACGGTGAAATACTTGTACCGGGCAGGCGAGGGACATTTTGTGGAAGCTGTCTATATACCCGACGAAGACCGGGCTACGCTTTGTGTCTCCTCCCAGGTGGGCTGCAAGATGAACTGCAAATTCTGCATGACCGGCAAGCAGGGTTTTACCGCCAATCTGACATCTAACCAGATTATTAACCAGATCAATTCGTTGCCCGAAAGGGACAAGCTGACCAATGTGGTAATGATGGGTATGGGCGAACCACTTGATAATCTGGACGAGGTATTGAAAGCGCTGGAAATAATGACCGCCTCTTATGGGTATGCGTGGAGTCCCAAGCGTGTTACACTTTCTTCTGTGGGACTGAAGAAGGGCTTGCTGCGTTTTATTGAGGAATCGGATTGCCACCTGGCTATCAGCCTTCATTCGCCGATACCTTTGCAACGCCGCGAGCTGATGCCGGCAGAGAAGGCGTTCTCCATCACGGAGATTGTAGAATTGTTAAGAAACTATGATTTTAGCAAACAGCGCAGACTATCTTTTGAATATATTGTTTTCAAAGGAGTGAATGACTCGTTACCGTATGCAAAGGAACTTCTGAAGCTGCTACGTGGGTTGGACTGCCGGATTAACCTGATTCGTTTTCATGCCATACCTGGGGTGAATCTTGAGGGAGCCGATATGGAAACCATGATTGCGTTCCGTGATTATCTGACTTCTCACGGTCTGTTTACCACTATACGGTCGTCGCGTGGAGAGGATATATTTGCCGCTTGTGGCATGTTGTCCACTGCCAAGCAGGAGGAGAATAAAGAAGAATTAATATAAATTATTAACTTAGGTAGGGAGGATATTACGCATTCTTCGTAGCTTTGTGAAAAACTAAAATGATAGAGATATGAGAAAGCACTTGTTTTATTTAAGTATGGTTCTCGTACTGACACTTTTTTCCGCCTGCGGTGGTGGTAAAAAGGGTGTGTTTACTCCGACCTCCAGCGGTCGTGCGTATGAAGTTCTGGTAGTGGTGGAGCCCGGCTTGTGGGAACGTCCTGCCGGTAGGGCGCTTTTCGATGTGCTTGATTCTGATGTTCCGGGGCTTCCCCAGTCAGAACGTTCATTCCGAATCATGTATACTGCCCCTTCCAATTATGATGCCACTTTAAAACTGATTCGCAATATCATTATTGTCGATGTGAATAAGGATCTCTATACCCAGCCTAAATTCAAGTATGCAAGGAATGTGTATGCCGCTCCTCAGTCTATTCTCACTATTCAGGCGCCGGACGAGGTTTCGTTCGAGAAATTTGTGGAGGAGAACAAGCAGGTAATCATCGATTTCTTTACCCATGCGGAAATGAACCGTCAGATTTCAGTATTGAAGGACAAGCATAGCGACTATATAGCAACGAAGGTGAAAAGCCAGTTCGATTGCGATGTATGGGTGCCGGGCGAACTGACATCTACCAAGGAGGGGGAGAACTTCTTCTGGGCAGGTACGAATGCGGCTACCGGTGATCAGAACTTTGTAATCTACTCTTATCCTTATACGGATAAGGATACGTTTACTAAAGAATATTTTGTTCATAAACGCGATTCTGTGATGAAAATCAATATCCCGGGTGCCCAAGAAGGTATGTATATGTCGACGGATTCTCTGATGACCGATGTACGTCCCATCAGTGTGCAGGGAGACTATGCACTGGAGGCCCGCGGCTTGTGGCGTGTGAAGGGTGATTTCATGGGTGGTCCGTTCGTATCGCATGTACGTTTGGACAAAGCCAATCAGCGTATAATTGTATCTGAAATATTTATTTATTCACCTGATAAAATGAAACGTAATCTGGTGCGTCAGATGGAGGCTTCGCTCTATACCTTGAAACTGCCCGGCAGTAAGCAGGAAGGTGAGGAGATTCCGGTAGGTGTAACCGCAAAAGATACTACTAATAATAAGTAATAAAAATGGAAGATAACAAAATAAGAGTCGGCATTACACAAGGCGACATTAATGGTGTAGGGTATGAAGTGATTTTAAAGACGTTTGCAGACCCGGTGATGCTGGAATTGTGTACGCCGATTATCTACGGTTCGCCTAAAGTGGCAGCTTATCATCGTAAATCATTGGACTTGCCTGCCAACTTCAGTATCGTCAACTCCGCTTCCGAAGCGGCTCCCAATCGCTTGAGTGTAGTGAACTGTACGGATGATGAAGTAAAGGTTGAGTTTTCTAAACCTGACGTTGAAGCTGGTAAAGCTGCACTTGGTGCACTGGAAAAAGCCATTGAGGAATATAAGGAGGGGATGATAGACGTGATTGTCACAGCTCCCATCAACAAGCACACCATCCAGTCGGAGGAGTTCGCCTTCCCCGGACATACGGAGTATATAGAGCAGAAATTGGGAGATGGCGAGAAGGCCCTTATGATTCTGATGAAAGATGACTTCCGGGTAGCATTGGTGACCGGACATATTCCCGTTAAAGAGATAGCCGGAAGCATCACCAAAGAACTGATACAAGAAAAACTGAAGATATTCAACCGCTCCTTGAAGCAGGATTTTGCTATCGGCGCACCGCGTATTGCAGTGCTTTCACTGAATCCGCATGCAGGAGACGGTGGATTGCTGGGAACTGAAGAGCAGGAGATTATCATTCCGGCCATCAACGAAATGGCTGCTAAGGGTATGCTTTGCTATGGTCCTTATCCGGCAGACGGGTTTATGGGCTCAGATAACTTTATCCATTTTGATGGTATCCTGGCCATGTATCACGACCAGGGGCTGGCACCGTTCAAGGCATTGGCTATGGACGAGGGCGTAAACTATACTGCCGGCTTGCCGGTGATACGCACTTCGCCTGCTCATGGAACGGCCTACGATATCGCCGGGAAAGGAATTGCCTCTGAAGATTCGTTCCGGCAGGCTATCTATGTGGCTATAGATGTGTTCCGTAACCGCCAGCGTGAGAAAGAGGCACATGCAAATCCGCTGCGCAAGCAATATTACGAGAAACGTGACGATAGCGACAAACTGAAACTCGATAGTGTAGAAGAAGATTTGTAGAATGACAAAAGCGGAAATACAACAAGTAAAATTACGTTTTGGCATCATCGGCAATAACGAAGCGCTGATGCGTGCCATTGATATCGCTATCCAGGTAGCGCCTACCGACTTGTCTGTACTGATTACTGGAGAGAGTGGTGTGGGAAAGGAGAGCTTTCCGCAGATAATACACCAATACAGCCGGCGCAAGCATGGACAGTACATTGCCGTGAATTGTGGGGCCATTCCCGAAGGAACGATTGATTCGGAACTGTTTGGCCACGAAAAAGGTGCATTCACGGGGGCTATCGGTGAACGGAAGGGGTATTTCGGTGAAGCCAACGGCGGAACAATCTTCCTTGATGAAGTCGGCGAATTACCTTTGCCTACCCAGGCACGCTTGCTGCGTGTGCTTGAGAGCGGTGAATTCATCAAGGTAGGTTCTTCTAAGGTGGAAAAGACCGATGTGCGTATTGTTGCCGCTACCAATGTAAACTTGACACAGGCCATTGCTGACGGACGCTTTCGTGAAGACTTGTATTACCGTTTGAACACAGTACCTATTCAGGTTCCTCCATTGCGCGAACGCGGTGAAGACGTGGTGCTGCTGTTCCGCAAATTTGCTTCGGACTTTGCGGAGAAGTACCGTATGCCTGCCATTCAGCTGACGGAAGACGGCAAGCAAGTATTGCTGAGCTACTCATGGCCGGGTAATGTGCGCCAGTTGAAGAATATCACCGAGCAGATATCCATCATTGAGACCAATCGTGAAATCAATGCATCCATACTGAAGGGCTATCTGCCTGAGCAGAACAATATGCAGCGCCTGCCTGCCTTCTTTGGAGTGAAGGAGGACAAGAGCTTCGGAAGTGAACGGGAAATTCTCTATCAGGTTCTGTTTGATATGCGTCAGGATGTAACGGACTTGAAAAAGCTGGTGCATGAGATTATGGCTGAAAGGGGAACGGTATCCAATCCGACGGTTGCCACATCTACCTATTATGCGCCGGTCACTCCGGCGGTGGTACCTCCGGTGACATCCAGTGTCCCTACTATTATACATCCTTCGGTAAAGCCGGTTACTCCGGTGGACGATGACTTCCAGGATACGGAAGAATATGTGGAGGAGTCACTCTCCCTGGATGAAGTGGAGAAAGAAATGATACGTAAAGCGCTTGAAAAACATCACGGCAAGCGTAAGAGTGCGGCTCAGGATTTGAATATCTCTGAGCGTACGTTATACAGAAAGATAAAAGAATATGGATTGGATTAAAAAAGCGGCATTTGCTTCCTTGTTGGTAAGCTTGTTATTTCTGGTGAATTCATGTAGTATGAAGTTGGGACTTGCTCCGATAAGCTCTATTGACTATACAAAGGTAAAAACGATTTCCATTGCCGATTTCCAGAACCGGGCAGAGTATGTATATGCACCGTTGGCAACAGAGTTTAATCAGAAAATGAAGGATATGTTCATTCAGCAGACTCGCCTGCAATTGGTGAACTCCGGAGGAGACTTGGACATAGACGGAGAAATAACCGGTTACAACCAATATAATGAATCGGTGGATGCCAGCGGTTTCTCTTCGAAGGTGAAGGTGACACTGACAGTTAACGTGCGCTACACCAATAACACGAACCATGAGGAGGACTTTGAACAGCAGTTCTCGGCTTTCCAGACCTATGATTCCTCACAATTGTTGACCGATGTGCAGGACCAGCTGATAACCCTGATGGTGAAGGACATTGCTGAACAGATTTTCAATGCAACTATAGCTAACTGGTAAACTCATGACGCCTACCCATTTGCAACAATGGATTCAGCATCCCGAGACGCTGAATAGGGATACTTTGTACGAGCTTCGCACATTGGTGGCACGCTATCCTTATTTCCAGTCGCTCCGTTTGCTCTATCTGAAAAACCTCTATCTGCTGCACGACATCAACTTTGGCGCGGAGCTGCGCAAGGCTGTGTTGTATGTGGCAGACCGTCGTGTGTTGTTTTACTTTATAGAGGGTGACCGCTATACTTTGAAATCCCAGAAGGTCTCGTCGCTTTTTTCCGGCGATTCGGAGAAAGAGCCGAGTGTAGACCGTACCCTTTCCTTGATAGATGCGTTTTTGGCTACTGTTCCCGAAGAGCATTCACAGCATACGGAGCTGGATTATGCGGTGGATTATACGGCCTATTTAATGCAGGAAGAACCTGGTGTAGATGCAGAAAATGAGCAGGAAGTACCTAAACTGCGCGGACATGAATTGATAGATGACTTTATTCAAAAGAGTGAGTCTCCAGATGTCGCGAATACGAGAAGAGAGTTTCTTGTAGAGAAGGAGGAAGAGACTGAAGAAGAGGAAGAGCGCTCCGTATCGCCGGTAACGGAAGAATTGGACGATAGCTGTTTTACGGAAACTTTAGCCAAAATCTATATAAAACAGCACAGATATGACAAGGCACTTGAAATTATTAAAAAATTAAGTTTGAATTATCCAAAAAAAAATGCTTACTTTGCAGACCAAATCAGATTTTTGGAGAAATTGATTATTAACGCTAAATCAAAATAACAAAATGTATTTATTATTAGTTATCTTAATGCTGATTGCATCTGTGCTGATGTGCTTCATTGTATTGATTCAAAATTCTAAAGGAGGCGGTCTGGCATCAGGCTTTTCATCATCCAACCAAATTATGGGTGTGCGCAAGACTACGGATTTTTTGGAAAAAGCAACTTGGACTCTGGCAGCTGTCATGGTAGTCTTCAGTATTGTTTCTGCTTACACTATTCCTTCTTCCACAGGTAAGGGCGGTGATGTGATTCTGGAACAGGCGCAACAAGAAGAAAAAACTAATCCTTATAACATGCCCGTAGGTACAGAAGCTCCGCAATCGGAGGCCCCTGCAGCTACAACTTCGGCTGAAGCTCCTGCTCCTGCAGCAGAAGCCCCAGCAGCAGAATAAGATAAGGATATTGCGGATGACTCCCGCTTGGAAAAATAAGAGAAAGGTTGATACTGAAAAGGTGTCAACCTTTTTTCGTTTTAATGAAGTATTTATTTACCTTTGTCAGCAACTTATGCAATCTGATTAATAAATTGAAATTTAAATAGTGCAATGACAGAACAACTCAAACTTAAATTGAATGATTCCAAGGCTACCCGTTGGGGGGCATTGGTGATTGTTGCCTTCACGATGATGGCAGCTTATTATGTAAACGACGTGGTAGCGCCATTGAAGACAATGTTGGAAACGGACTTGGCTTGGTCGAGTACTGATTTCGGATTCTTTACCGGTGGTTATAGTTTCCTGAATGTTTTTTTCCTGATGCTGATTTGGGGAGGATTAATCCTCGACCGCTTTGGAATCCGCTTCACCGGAAAGCTGGCAACTATCTTGATGGTAGGTGGTACAGCACTTGAATACTATGCAATGACGGGACTTGCCGGTACCGACGCGACTTTATTTGGAATCAATGAAATATTTGGCTATAAAACAGGGGTGTTTGTTGCTTTTGCCGGTTATTCCATCTTTGGAGTAGGAGCGGAGGTCGCTGGTATTACAGTTTCCAAAATCATAGCTAAGTGGTTTAAGGGGAAAGAGCTTGCCACGGCTATG
The DNA here is from genome assembly GCF_003602965.1 of Bacteroides sp. AF25-5LB. NCBI lineage: Bacteria > Pseudomonadati > Bacteroidota > Bacteroidia > Bacteroidales > Bacteroidaceae > Bacteroides > Bacteroides sp. AF25-5LB. The sequence continues at coordinate 145,533 of NZ_QTMC01000002.1, read as the reverse complement.
GGGGTACAAGTTGCTTTGGCACGTATCGGTTCGCAGGCCGGTTATGCAGTAGCCATTCCTTTGGCCCGTGCTTTCGGTATTTCCACACCGGTGTTGTTGGGCTTGGTTCTGTTGTTGGGTGGTATGATTGCTTTCTTCGTCTTTACAGTGATGGACAAGAAGCTGGACAAACAGATGGAAGCTGCTGCCATTGCTGCCGGTACGGAAGATGAGGAAGAGAAGTTCTCCTTTAAGGATGTGAAGAATATTCTGGTCAATCCCGGTTTCTGGCTGATAGCATTGCTGTGTGTATTGTTCTACTCTTGTGTATTCCCATTCCAGAAATTTGCTTCCGAGTTGATGATTATCAAATACGGTATCAATGAGAATGTAGCTGGTACGTTTGCCGGACTTCCGGCATTGGGGGCGCTGATTCTGACCCCGGTCTTTGGTGGTTTTATTGACAAGCGGGGCAAGTCCGCATCTATCATGCTGCTGGGTTCAGCCATGCTGATATGTGTACATTTTATTTATGCTATTCCCGATATAAACTATTGGTTGGTAGCTATTGTGCTGATGATAATTTTGGGCATCGCTTTTTCGCTGGTACCTTCTGCCATGTGGCCGGCTGTGGCCAAGATATTCCCGGTAAGTCAGCTGGGTACGGCATACGCATTGATTTTCTTTATCCAGAATATCGGTCTTTGGGGTATTCCTACATTGATAGGGTGGGTGCTTGATGCCTATTGTATATCCGGTAAGAAACCAGATGGAACGAATATGTATGACTATACGGTGCCTATGTGCATATTTACCGGTATTGCCTGCTTGTCCCTTGTAGTGGCCCTACTGCTGAAGAAGGCGGACAGGAAGTATGGTTATAAGCTGGAAGAGCCTAATATTCAGAAATAATAGGAAAAGCGGATATCGTATGATGGAAATACCCGAAGGAAAAGTAAGTCTGTTGGACGCTGTTCCGGTCCGCTGTGGACATATAACAACCGAATGGGAAGGTGAGTGCGCCGTACTCGCCTACCCACGGTTTAAATACGAATGGATGCGTCGTTTTTTATTGCCGAAGGGGATGTCTCCTGACATCCATGTGAGGCTGGAAGAACACGGCACAGCTGTCTGGAATCTGATAGATGGACATCGTACCGTGCGCGAAATCATCTCTCTGCTTGCCAGGCACTTTGGGAAGGAAGAGAATTATATTCCCCGGGTCACCGCCTACGTAATGCAGTTGCGTAAGGATGGATTTATCCAGTTGACAATCCGGAATTAGAATTCCTTTATTCCCTATCCACTTTTATCAATCCTCCCGTTGCCGTATCAAACAGCACTTTGATGGTAGAATTCTTGTTGAACAGTACCGGTGCGAGGTATTCTACGGTGCCGAATTGGGTAATGGGAAGTTGGTCGTCAAACAATTTCTTATTGTTATACACCAATGTCACTTGTGCCTTGCCCGGAAGGTTATAGGCTACACCGTCCACTTTCTTTTTGCCTTCCTCGGTGGCAGATACATCGGGATTTTTGAGGTCTGTGACACTGATGTAATACGGTTCACCTGCAAGGTCATTATTAGCTACCACTCCTAACTTTTTGGAGAAACGGAAAGCCACTTCATCTTTCATCTCTTTAGGCGTCAACCGGATAGTGAATGTCTTGGGTTCTTTCTTTATTTTGCCCGAGAACATTTCCGTCATGGCCGTTTCCTGCTGGTTCAGATTGTCGAGCATCAGCTTGAGCTGGGCGCCGTCCTTGGGCATATTGTCTGCCTCACCGCGCAGGATGGCATTCTTGCTTTCGCGGATGCTGTATATTTCCTTGGCCACCAGCTCGGCCATCTTGGCACTGGAGTTGGACATCAGTATTTCTTCTGTCAGAAAACTGCGTGGGTCAATGTTGCTTTCGGTGGCTTTAGCTACGGGCATCTTGGCAGCAGGCTTGTCACTGAACGGAATGTTGATGGAGCGGACAATCCCGTCTTCAGTAAGCTCCATAAGGGGTGCCACGGTTTTGTCTTTCATTTTGACGAAATAGACATTGTCCTTATCCGGTATACCGGCTATACGGGTTTCTATCTTATCCAGTGTCCAGAACTCTTCCGGTTCGGCAGACACGTTGTTGAGACGCAGATAGCGGTCGGCATATCTGCAAAATTCTCCGGGAGTGTAGGTATGCTTGGTGGTTTGCAATACGATTTCTATTTCTGTTTTGGGCAACATATAGGTTACTCCATAGTCTTTGCCACGCATCACACCGGTGGTTACGTCTGTTTGCGCTATGGCAGTGGTAGACAAGAACAGAGCTGAGAGTATCAATATATTCTTTTTCATAATCTACATTCGTTTAGACTGATTTAGCTAAGGGACAAAGTTAATGAAGTTATCTTTGCTAAATATTGCTTTATAAATTATTAACAGATCTGACGAATTGTACGCAAACCGGCATGTCGACTACAATGTCCTGATGAGTGTCTTCTAAAAGTCCGGTAACTTCGTTTCGTTTATACACCTGAATGACATTGCTGTCACGGCAGGCGGCAAGCAAGTATTTGCCGTTGGGTGTAATGTTGAAGTTGCGAGGATGGATGCCGGTTGGCTGATAACCTACCTTTGTCAAGGTCCCATTTTCGGGATTAACGGCAAAGATGGCGATGCCGTCTTCTTTCAGCCGATTACTGGCATAGAGGTATTTCCCGTCCGGACTGAGGTGGATGTCTGCACTTCCACGGGCGGCTACGGTGTCGGCTGTAATGGTTTGTATCTGTTCCAGGCGGCCGTCATCGTAACTGAAGGCGATGACTTTGCCGGACAACTCGGTGATGAGATAGGCAAACTTCCCGTTGGGACTGAATGTCAGGTGGCGCGGGCCGGAATCCTCCTCAATGTTAACGGCTTCCAGAGAAGCATGAGGAATAGGGTTGTCGGGGTGCATCACAAAGCGCAGGATGCGGTCGGCACTGAAGTCGGTGGCGAAGATGTACTTTCCGTCCGGTGAAAAGACTGTGCAATGGATGTGGGGAGTGACTTGTCGTATGGCGTCGGGACCGGTGGCAGAGCCTTGAAAGAGCGTGTCTGCAGGGGCCAAAGTGCCGTCTTTCTGTAAAGGAAAGACGGACATGGTTCCACCGCTGTAGTTGGCAGTCAACACTTCCCGGCCATTGGTGGCCACGTAGCAGGGGTCGGCGCCGAAGGTGGGAACGGTGTTCAGCAGGCGCAGTTCTCCTGTTTCCCGATTGAAGGAAAGGGAGCTGAGGGCTGCTGTGCTGTCGTTCATTTCACTGACGGCATAGACAAATTCGCCATCTTCCGAGGGAACGAGGTAGGAGGGATTGGGCAATGTCGCTGAACTGAGCGGGACGGCTGTTCCCGTCTCCTGATTAAAGCGGAAGGTATAGATACCCTTGCTTGAACCATTCGTGTAAGTACCCACCAGCATGGCAAGTTCGTCCTGGTCACCGTTAGTGCCCTTTGGAGAAGAGCCACATGCTGTCAAACCTAATCCGAGCATACAGAAAAGAAGTGTTTTCATTAATTTAATGTGCTAATATGTCAATATACTAATGTGCCAATGCCCCTGCGGCATATACAGCGCAGCCAATTAGCATATTGGCACATTAGCACATTAAAATTTAACTTCGGCAATACCGACGCGGTCATCGTTCAGCACGATGCGGAGGTCGCTGGCGGTAGTGCCTTTGAACGGATAGGAAATCAGCTTGCCATATTCGCTGACGGTGCCCGAATATACGGTGAGGAACTGTCCGCCACCGCCCGAGAGCTGGATTTCGAAGGTTGCCGGTAGGTTGTTGTCGCGTGTAAAGGCGATGGCAACTTTATCTACCTTGGCTCCGTTCTTTAGGGCAAAGGTAATATAATCTCCCTTATTTCCTTGCCATACGGTATTGATTTTTTCGTCGAGCACGTTTTCGGCATCCTCTGGGTTAGTGCTGGCGTTCACACGCTTTGTCGGTTTTTGGACTTCAATGGCTTTGGCTCGAGTCTGATAATCCTCTACGGTCAGCGTTCCGTTTAAGCGGATGTCTTCGGAAGAGGCGCCGGCCATGAGCACGAAGTCGCCGGGTTCCACCACCCATTTCATGTCGGCGTCCAGAAGCTCCAAGTGCTTGCGGTCGATGGTGAAGGATAGTTCCTGGGTTTCGCCCGGTTCAAGGTGGATGCGCTGGAAACCTGCAAGGTTCTTTTCGTAGGTGGTGATGCTGCTCAGTACGTCGCGGATATAGAGTTGCACTACTTCATCTCCGGCGCGTTTGCCGGTGTTGGTCACCTTCAGGCGGACGGTGGCAGACTCGTTTGGGGTAATGACTCGGGGGGTGATGTCGAGGTCGGAGTACTCGAAGGTGGTGTAGCTCAAGCCGTAACCGAAGGGGTACAGTGCTCCGTTGATGCGTGACATATTGCCGTTGAGTCCCGGATTCTTACCGCCGTCTATCTGTGAAGAAGGCTTGCAGGGGAAGTTGAAGGGTATTTGCCCTACGCTCTTGGGGAAGGTCACTGTCAGCTTTCCGCCGGGGTTGTAGTCGCCGAAGAGGATGTCGGTCAGGGCTGTTCCGCCTTTGGAGCCGGGATACCAAGCTTCGAGGATAGCGGGGACGAACTTGTTTGCCCAGTTGATGGAGAGCGGGCGTCCGTTGATGAGTATCAGTACGACGGGCTTGCCCGTGGCTTGTATGGCTTGAAGCAGTTGCAACTGCCGGCCGGGCAGGTCGAGGCTGGTGCGCGATTTGTTTTCGCCGCAGGTGCGTTGTCCGCCGCCTAATACTACGATGGCAACATCAGCTTGACGGGCATTTTCTACGGCTTTGTCTATCTCGGCTTGCTCGTCGTCGGTCAGAGGATAGTCTATGATTTCACTTTCGGGCCAGTGGGCATCCACTAGGTTGCAGCCTTTGGTGTAGAGCACCTCTGCCTTGCCTTTTGTCTTTTCTTGAATGCCTTCCAGTACAGTGGTCACCTCTACGGCAAGGGGGCCGTAATGGGTCAGCGCGTAGCCTTCTTCGTTGGCATTGGGACCACAGACGGCAATCTTCTTGGTGGAGTTGATGTCTAAGGGCAACAGCTCACCGGCATTCTTCAGCAGAACGATGGACTCGCGGGATGCCTGCAAGGCGATGGCTTCGTTCTCTTCTTTTTCCACTTCACGGTCGGCACCGGTAAGGTCTGTCTGGTAGGGGGCATCGAACAGACCGATGAGGAACTTTACCCGGAGGATGTCGCGCACACGGTCGTTAATGACTTCTTCGCTCAGCCCGCCTTCCTTCACCAGTTTGCGGAGGGGAAGGACGAAGGAGTCGGGCGAGCGGAAGGTACAGCGTACGTTCAGCCCGGCTTCCACGCTTTGGTGGACGGCTTCTTTCATGTCTTTGGCGGTGCCGTGCTTGGTGTAGAGGTATTCTACGGCGTCACTGTCGGATACGACGTAGCCACGGAATCCCATTTCGCCACGCAGGCGGGTGGTGAGCCAGTAGTAGCTGCCCTGCACGGGGATGCCGTCGTAATCGTTGTACGAACTCATTACGCCCAGCATGCCGGCTTCCCGGATGACGCGTTTGAAGGGGTAGATGTGTATGTTCTCCACTTCGCGCGGCGACATTTGCGGGTCCACGCGTGCCATGCCTTCGCGGGCGCCTTTGTTGTTACTGTAAGCGGCAAAGTGCTTGCCGGTGGCGGCCACTTGGTGGTTGTGCTGCAAGCCGCGCACCATTTCGATGCCCAGTTCGGCTACGAGGTAGGGAGATTCGCCGTAAACTTCTTCGTAGCGTCCCCAGCGCTGGTCGCGTCCTACGTCGAGGATGGGGGCGTAGACGTTGGTGTAGCCCAGCATGCGGGCTTCGCGTCCGGTGATGAGTCCTACTTGGCGAATCAGTTCACGGTTCCAGGTATGTCCCAGTCCCAGTTGGGTGGGGAAGTTGGTGGCGCGGTAGCTTTCCACGCCGCGTATGCCTTCGTTGGTAAAGTCTACGGGGATGCCGAGACGGGTATCTTCCACAAAGAACCGTTGCACCTCGTTCAGTGCCCAGGCGTGGCGCGAGGCGGGCCAGACGTAGGCATTGTCCGAGGGAGGCAGTCCCCATTGCTGGAAGCCGTTCAGGTGTTCGTCGATGGCGCCGATGCCGTCTTTCCAGAGCAGCTCTTTCCATTCGGGGGTGGGGAGGTCGTCTTTCAGTACGCGTTTGTAGCCGTAGAGGGTGACCATTTGGCAGGTCTTTTCGTCCAGCGTCATCTGTTGCAGCAGGTTTTCGATACGTGCTTCGAGCGGGGCGGAGGGGTCTTCATACACGTCTTTCACTCGGTTCTTGTTGAAGTCTATCCAACCTTTGCGGTACATTTCACTTTTCACCGGCTTGTAGGTTACCGGTGTTTTGGCAGGCTTTTGTGCGCAGAGCAGTGTGCTTCCTCCAAGCAGCAGGGTTAGGGCAATAAGGTTCTTCATGATATGTTCTGAAAATCTCTTGGTTATTATTGTTTCTTTTATTGACAAAAATACGGCTAATGTGTGAAAGAAAGGGATAAAATAGTCCGAAGTATCGGCTTTTATTGTCCGAAGGGTATTCCTCTTACTAAAAATATCCTCCAAGATGCTACCGGGGAGTTCAAATCATTATTAGACGAAACATATCATTCACTTTTAAAAAGAAATAGGGGACACTATAATAACCTGAGAAGTAGATGCGGTCGTGGTGTATACAAGTATTACGGCTGCATCTGTTGAACGAGGGTATATTTATATAATAGGAATCCGTTGGCAGAATTGTTGCTTGTACGGGAGAACATTCTTTTCAACCTTGGGATGTCTAAACCCAACCTTGGTTTAGACATCCCAAAGTTGGGTTTGGAAAAACCAAAGTTTGGGATAGATTGCTTCCTTAATTCTTTCCGGTTTTTCCGTTAACTTCCTATCTCTTTTGTGCAAATATCCATTACAGAAGATAGATATTCCCTCTTGCAGGCATTAATTCCGTCAACGGATACTGGCTTTGGTAGCTGTTTGAACATTGATGACAATGGGGTGCACATATTGTATGTATGGAGGATTATTGTTTTTATCACGAAAAGTCAGTATTAGCTAATATTTGTAAATATATGGTGATTGCTAATAAAAGAATATGTATCTTTGTGCCAAAGAAAGCGGTAGAGGATGAAAAATAAAGTAGCATTTATCCCTTTTTCACCCTCCCTACTTAGCAATGAGTTACGCAATCTTTTAAATTTCAGACCGTTATAAAGTCATGGGGTTGACTGGATTTGACAGCGGGCAGAAATGGTAAGTAAGCATGCAGTGCGTCGTTGATTTGCACTTTAATCTCAGTCCTCAAAATTTTATCTGGCGAAACTCGTTACGCTCTCGCTGCTTAATCGAAGTATAGTAGATTGAAGCTTAATCCCGGCACAAGGTGCTGGGACGTGACATCACTCGGAAGCTGTTGCTCCGAAGCATTCCGATAAAGTGGTGCAGTCAAATCGGGGATAGTTCGTGCCAGCCTCGTGGCGCGGATGAAACTTTAGAGGATAAGGCAACGGTTGATGGCTTTGGTTCTGCCGCTGCACGAAAACTTAGGCAAAGATAAGCATGTAGAAAGCTTATGATTTCCTCGTTTGGACGAGGGTTCGATTCCCTCCAGCTCCACGAAAAATGGGAAAATAAGTTTTTAATTCCTTGAATTTCAATGGTTTAGGGAATTTCTTTTTCTACTACTTCCTCTATCTTTTATATTCATTAAAAAATAATTGTAGTAAATGTACTACAATTCAAAATTAATGTCTACTTTTGTCTGCTCAACAATCAATAACTATTAGAAGTGGGGGCAACACTTTAAATTCTGCAACAGATTTATGAAAATTCACGAAGGAAAATGTACAGAGAAGATTTTGAAAGAACGTGAACGGATTGGTAACCGGTTAGCCATTCTTCGCAAGAAGAGAAATATGACCCAAGAGGAATTGGCTAATCTTTGTGGTGTTAATCGTGTTAATATAGCCAAGATAGAGAAAGGGGCTTATAATGTGAGCATTGATATACTATCTAAGGTAACATCCGCTCTTGGTTTTGTGATAGATATAAAAGTGGATAGCTCTGTTTGTCCGATTCATTTCTCTCAACGTAAACCTGTAAAGCTGGTAATAGGGGAAGACTATTATGTCAGTTTTGGCAATAACGAAGTCCATAGATGTAAGCTGGTTGATATTCCGGAGATGTACCAAGGTCAAAGAATTAAAATCGAAACTCCGACCCCGAGAGGGTCTATCACCCACATATTATTTGCCGATGAAATAGGAACGACACCTGACGAGGCTGTAATGAACCAAGTAACGATGTAAAAACATTAAAAGGGAAGAAGTGCAAGTTCCTCTTTTATTGAAATCCCCCTCGCTACAACCATCTGCAGCGAGGGGGATTTTTTAGTTTATGAGGGTTTCTACACCCACTCTTTCATCAGAGCTATTCAAAAAATTAATTGTTTCTTCTGAATATATAATCTTAAATTGATGGTTCGGAATCAATTCTAAAGCTGGGAAATCAGTAGTGATTAACAGTTTTAGTCCCTTTCTTTAATATGTAAAAGCAACTTGTACAAAAGAAGTTTCTTATATACGGGATAGCAGCAATAACTCCGTTGAGCCTTCGTGGGGACAAGCCGAATTTGATTTTATAATGTGGGTTTATAAGGTACAGTCTCCGGTCAATGATTTGATAGTTGGCTTGCCGGGCGATACGATTGAACAGTTCTATGGTGCATCCGGTGCTCTTTATATCCAGTAGCTCCGTAATTGCGTGTTCCTGCTCGCCGCATAGTCTTAATATCCATTTGTATAAAGTGCGGGGAAGGAGGTGGAGAAAAGGGAAGTGTGAAACAATGCGGCTGTGTGCTATCTGCTGGTGCCCTCCGAATGGCATTTGCCAGGCGGGAAACCCTACAAATATAGCTCCATCGGCAGACAAATGTTTTTGTAGGCCGGAGAGGAACCGTTCTTTGTCTCTGATATGCTCTATCACATCGTGTAGAAGAATTAGGGGAAAATTCGTAGCCTTGTCCTTAAGCTGGAAAATGTCGGTGGCAATGAACTGTCCCTGCTGATGCCTTTGGGCGAAGAAGGTTCTGGCTTGTTCTATTCGCGTGGCATCAATGTCTACGCCCATCACCCGGCAACCGGCTTCGGCAAAGGGGAGCAGATTGCCTCCCTCTCCACAGCCCACTTCCAGCACTTTATCGGGGATGTGTCCGATGACTTCCTTTATGTAGGGGATATAATAGTTCTTGCTGGTCTGTGACTGTTCACCAAAGTAGCTTTCCCGGTCGGTATGTCGTTTCTGCATGTTCTTTGTTCCTTCTTGAGTTTGATTATCCATATAAATAGATAATCAGTCGGGTAAAAGACTGCGTGGCACATCGTTTTTTTACCAGGAAATGCGGAGGCCTACCGGGAGGGTGAATGTGAACGGATGTTCCTTTCGGATGGTGCGCAGTTGGCTGCCGTCGGGGATGTAATAGTTTACAGTCGGCTCCAGATAGATGCCTGCCTGGGGTGTGAGGTGATATTGTATGCCTATACTTGTGTTGACCGACCACTGCCAGGGAGCACTTACCGGATGACTGCCGAGCTTGTGTGGAATACTGTCTGTGACGTGGAAGCTTTGGAGTGTCCCTTTTATGGGGATATCCACCTGCATGCCTGCCGTGGCATAACCGGAGAAACGTTTGTAATGCCAGAAACGGTAGGAAAGCCGGAGAGGGATGCCGATATAATGCAGCTTCTGGTTGTCTTGAATGCGGAATGCTTCGCCGGTAGTGAACTCCGACCTGAGAAGCGTATATTGCAATCCGGTTTCCAGACTCCAACGCTCATTCAATTTCTTGCTGAGAGAGAGTCCCACGACGGTGGGGGCATGATGCTGCTGGTTCTCAACAATCCTGCCGCTGTTATTCTGGGCAATCTGCATGAGTCCGATGGAATCTTTTCCCAGAGTACCCTGCTGATAGCGGGTGTGCAGATAAGAATAATACTCTTCCCACGTACTGACTTGTTGAGGGAAGTCACTTGAAATGCCGTCGGTATGTGGAGTGGCAATCAGCTTATATAAGTTCTGTGCCAGTTGCGGTCCGAGTGAACCTGCCAGCATCAACTTCCATTTCCCGGATTTCTTCTTGCGGGTTGGCGGCATCGGGGAAGGGGAGGAGGCGAAAGCCATCTGCCGGTTGGTGATGGTCTGTCCGGTGAATGGAGAGGGTATGGGATATTTGTGGATGCTATCTTTCATTTTGGGTATGGTAAGGGGCCATTCTGTGGAAACAGGAACGGGAGGGATGATTCGTTCCCTTTTGTTCAGATTTTCTTTGGTATAGCATTGTTCGTCGTTTCGGGGAGTATCAGTTTTCTTTGTTAGTTGCGTACTCCCGGCTTGCCTGGAAGAAACTTTGGACAAACGGTTTTCCCTGATACTCTTTTTCTCTCTGTACAGATAGTCATACAGCGTTGGAAAGAGAAGCAATACTGTCAAAACAATGAATACACGGTATCCTGCCAGCATCTTTTTAAGTAAAATTTTCGCCCGGAACAATTGGGAGGAAGAGGAGTGTGGCGCTATACCCAGTAAATCTCCGATTTCTTTGTGGGACAATCCTTCCAGTACTGCCAGTTTAAATACCTTGCAGTAGCCCTCCGGAAGGCTCTCCACTATATCCAGCATCTTATCGTACGAAATGAAATCCGGACAAAAAGGATTTTCAGCAGGCTCTTCCTCTTCCGAAATATCTGTCAATGGGATGGTGGGGTTGGCATTGGCATGGTTGAGGTATTGCAGTGCCAGGTTTCTCATAATCTTTTTCATCCAGTATTCCAGTTTCTCCGGGTTGCGCAGCGAATGAATGGAAGTGAATATGATGACAAAACCGTCGTGAAGAAGATCTTGGGCTATCGTTGGGTCGGGAATATAGCGTAGGCATACTTTCAGCATTTTCTCTGAATAGTTTTCGTAGAGCAGGCTCAAGGCCTGCCCGTTTCCCTTCTGGCATAAAGTGACAAGAGCTTTTGTATCCATGTGTTTGTCTCAATGTTATTTCTTAAAGATAGAGAAGAACATGAATGACTGCATGGATTTTTATTTTTTAACTAAGCCTCCCGGTTGGCTTCTGCTGCACAGTCCGGACAAATGCCTTTCAGTACATAGTTGATGCTGTTCAGTGTAAATCCTTGAGGCAGCTTCACCACCGGAGTGGGAATGTTGGTGAAGCAGAAGGTCTTGTTGCATTTCTCGCAATGGAAATGGGTGTGCAGGTCGCTTACGTCGCAAGAGCAACTGTCACTGCACACGGCATACTTGAAGGAACCCGTCCCGTCATCTATACTGTGTATCAGATGATGGGAGAGGAATAGGGTAAGGGTACGGAAGATGGTGGATTTGTCCACCGTATCCAGCATGGTTTCAAGGTCGAGCAATGAGACGGAACGGCCTGCCTGCATCATGGTGCGCAATACCAGGATGCGAATGGCAGTGGGCTGTATGTCTCTTTTGGCCAATAGGTCCAAATATTTCTTTTGTTCCATTTTTTCTATTTAATAAGTTTCTGTATGCGTATGGCGTTCACTATCGCAATGAGGGCGACGCCTACGTCGGCAAAGACAGCTTCCCAAAGTGTGGCGATTCCACCGGCACCGAGGATGAGGACAAGCAGCTTCACTCCGAAAGCCAGCGAGATGTTCTGCCAGACAATCCGGCGGGTTTGCCTGCCCGCATGAATGGCGGTGGCCACTCTCGAAGGCTGGTCTGTCTGTATCACTACATCGGCGGTTTCGATGGCGGCATCGCTGCCAAGTCCGCCCATGGCGATGCCCACATGACTAAGGGCAAGAACCGGGGCATCATTGATGCCGTCGCCCACAAAGGCTATCCGGTTGGCAGGGTTGCTGCGGAGTGCCTCGATGTGCTTCACCTTTCCGTCCGGCAGCAGGTCTCCGTATGCCTGGGTGATGCCTAGCTTTTCTGCAAAGTTAGTAACAATGGCTTGTTTGTCTCCCGATAATATCTGAATATTATTGATATTTAAAGCTTTTAATTCTTTGACGGCGTTGACGGCGTCTTCCTTCAATGTGTCTGATAATAACAGATAGCCGGCATATTTGGTTCCGATGGCGCAGACCACAATCGTATCGACAATTGATGACAGTTCATCGGGATATTCTATCCCGAACTTAGTCAGCAGGCGGGTGTTGCCCACCAGGACACGCGTTCCATCCATAGTGGCTTGCAGTCCGTGGCCGGCAATCTCCGTAACGTCCGTTGTGGCAATCAGCTCTATATCCCTTTGTTTGGCATAGCTTACGATGGCTTTGGCTATGGGGTGCGTACTGTTTCGCTCTGCCGAGGCGGCAAGCTGTATCAACTTCTCTTCCGTAACTCCCGGTTGTGCCTGGCAGGATTGTACATCGAAGGTGCCTTTGGTCAGCGTACCCGTCTTGTCGAATACCACCGTGTCGACTTGGGTGATGGCATTGAGGTAGTTGCCCCCTTTGAAGAGGACACCCAGGCGGGAGGCGGCACCGATTCCTCCGAAGTAGCCTAACGGAATGCTTACGACGAGGGCGCACGGGCAGGAGATAACCAGAAAGACCAATGCTCTGTATAGCCAGTCATTGAAGATGAACGAGAATTGTGCATCTGCCAGCGAATAGAGGAAGGGGAGCAGTACAATCAATGCCGCCAGTCCGGTGACGGTGGGCGTATAGATACGGGCAAACTTACGGATGAAAAGTTCTGCCGGCGCTTTGCGCTCGGAGGCATTCTGCACCAGTTCCAATATACGGGAAAGAGCACTTTTCTCGAAGGGTTTGGTGACTTGGATGCGTACGACTTTGTCGGTCGCAATCATTCCGGCAAGCACTTCCCCGCCTTGGCGGATGTTGCGGGGAACACTTTCTCCCGTCAGTGCGGAGGTGTTGAAGGCGGCAACTTCGTCCAGCATCGTTCCGTCCAGGGGGACGCGCTCTCCGGCTTTTACTTCGATGGTTTCGCCTACCTGCACACGTTGGGGAGCTTCGACAAGCGTACTGCCGTTTCTGATGACCGTTGCCGTTTCGGGACGTACGTCGAGCAGGGCGCTGATGTTACGCTTGGCTTTGTCTACGGCTTTGTCCTGAAAGAGCTCTCCCAAGGAGTAGAAGAGCATGACGGCAACGCCTTCGGGATATTCGCCTATATAGAAGGCGCCGAGGGTGGCGATGGACATAAGGGTGAATTCGCTGAACACGTCCTTTTGCAGGATGCTTTCCCAGGCTTCCCTCATCACCGGGAGGCCTACGGGGAGATAGGCAAGCAAGTACCATATAAAAGGTACATACTCTCCCTTGAAGAAGGTGGCGTCAGTAGCATTCAGGATGAGCCCTCCGAAGAGCAATAGGGCAGAGAGGATGATTCTCCAATAATCTTTCAGCAGACTGTTTCTTTTTTCTTGTATCGCTGTATGTCCGTGTGTGCAGCAGCATTTGCAACTCATATTGTTTCCTCCTATTTTCTATTTTCTGCAGCAAAGGTAGCGGAAAGGAGATGCAACTTGGTTGCAAAGTGAAAATTCCCGGACTGTCCGGGCTGTCTTAGATTTCCAGCATCCGTTTCTCCCGTTCCAGGTCTTTCTCGTTCAGCAGGGGAGAGGGGACGGAACAGGTTTTGATGAAGTCGCCCGGCTGGCAGGTGTAGTTGTAGTAGGGGCGTTGCTCGTCGGTCAGCTGGTCTTGGGGGATGAGTTGGCCTTTCAGTTCCAGGAAGTCGTCCATGGAGGTGCTGTCCGAGTGTTTGATGAAGAGGATGCGGCGGGCTATGGGGTTGCGGTTGTAGTCCAGACAGAGGTAGAGCCCTTTGAGCAGGTGGGGAAAGTCGTACATGGGCAGTTGCAGGTAGATGGTGAACAAGGCTAGTTGGGGCGCCTCGCGTTCGTTGAAGAAGATATAGGCATTCTGGTGGTTGTTGAAGATAGCAGTGCCGAAGTGGGTGGTGTTGTAGGCGCTCATGTGCACCACTTTGACGTGGTCGTTGCTGTCGGCAGGGGTTATCAGGTAAGGCTCCACCTTTAAGGCATTGGAGGAGGAAGAGAGGCTGTAACTGATGTAGATGCCGCTGTAATTGTACACTTCCTGCGCCGAGTGGAGCATCTCTTCGGTCAGCATGTCGAGGAAAGGGTTGGCTTTTTGCCCCGTGGCTGGAGCAGGCTCCAGCTCAAAAAGTTGTTCCTTCAGTTCTTTGAGGGAGCCGAGGAGGCGCTTCTTCGATACGTTGTTCACTTGGGAGAGGGCGTAGTCCAGGGATTCTTCCTCCGTACTGCCTTTCCGCAGGGTGCTGATGTAGGTGGGGAGGACGCTGGAGTAGAGGGAGGAGAGGACGCTCGCCGCCATGTTGGTGTGGTCTGCCATTTCTTTCATTTTCACTCCTTTGTTGCGGAGGTATTCGATGCGTTTGTATATGTCTAAAAGGTCGTTCATAAGGGTGTGCTTCTATGATACATTACTTAAATGGGTGCAAAGAAAAGGTGCGGATGTTATGCTGGCGTTACATAAATATTTCATTAATGTTACATAATAAAGGGCTGTTTTCATGAAGTTTATTAATAATGGAAATTCATTTTTGCTGTCAGCGCCCGCCTCTATCTTTGCCACCGAAATCAAGAACGAATTTAAACAACACACTATGTTCAACGGTGAGAAAAAACAGATAATACAGAGCAAGAGACTGGCTGATGCCTTATTCATCCTTTGGGCGGGTGGAGCGGCTTTGCTTTCCTATTCACTGGTCTATGCGCTGCGCAAGCCGTTTACGGCTGCGGGCTTCGACGGGCTCGACTTCTTCGGGATGGATTACAAGACGGCAACCAGCATCGTGCAGATTTCCGGCTATTTTATTTCCAAGCTGATTGGCATCAAGGTAATTTCGGAACTGAAGAAGGAGAACCGTCTGAAGTTCATCATCCTCTCGGTGGCGGTGGCCGAGCTTTCGCTGGTGCTGTTCGGAGCGTTGCCCCGGCCGCTGAATGTCTTTGCGCTGTTCTTCAACGGGCTTTCGTTGGGATGCATGTGGGGAGTGATTTTCAGTTTCCTCGAGGGGCGGCGGGTGACGGATCTGCTGGCGAGCCTGATGGGGCTGAGCATTGCCATCAGTTCGGGCACGGCAAAGTCTGTCGGGCTGTTTGTGATGGAGCATCTCCACATCAGTGAGTTCTGGATGCCTGCCTTTATCGGTGCCTTTGCCTTCCCGCTGCTGTCGTTGCTGGGCTGGCTGATGACGAGAATGCCGCAACCTACCGCGGCAGACCGGGCACTGCGCTCGGAACGGGTGACGCTGGACGGCAGGGCGCGTGCGGACCTCTTCAAGAGCTTCATGCCGGTATTGCTGATGCTGTTTGCGGCAAACTTGTTCATCACCGTCTTGCAGGACATCAAGGAGGACTTCCTGGTGAAGATTCTGGATGTGGAGGCGGTGGGGCTGTCGTCGTGGGCATTTGCCAAGGTAGATGCGGTGGTGACACTGATTATCTTGTTGCTTTTCGGGCTGATGTCCGCGGTGAGGAGTAATATAAAGGTGCTGTGCCTGCTGCTGGTGCTTGTGACGTGCGGCACAGCGACCTTGGGATTCGTGGCCTTCAATTACGATGGGTTGCAACTGCCACCCATGACGTGGCTGTTCCTCCAGAGTTTGTCGCTCTATACTGTTTACCTCAGCTTTCAGACGTTGTTCTTCGAGCGTTTCATCGCCTGCTTCCGCATCAAGGGGAATGTGGGGTTCTTTATCGTCACACTCGATTTTATCGGGTATACCGGTACGGTGGTGGTATTGGTATTCAAGGAATTCTTCAATCCGGACATCAACTGGCTGGATTTCTATAACCTGATGTCGGGCTATGTAGGCATTGTGTGCAGCGTGGCTTTCCTATGCTCGGCTGTCTACCTGGTGCAGCGCTATCGCAAGGAGAATGCTTCGGGACCGTTGGGCTCTTCCCTTTTCCGTTTGCGCCGTTGGTCCCGGCCGGGCAATTCCTTGCTTCTTGAGACTGAATAATAATAATATATCGTATGAAAAGAATTGAATGTATCATTATGGACTGGGCAGGAACTGCCATCGATTACGGTTGCTTTGCTCCCGTCGCCGCCTTTGTCGAGAGCTTTCGGGCCATCGGCGTTCCCGTCACTGCTGCCGAAACACGTGCGCACATGGGGTTGACCAAAGTAGAAGAAATCCGTGCGCTGTTCAATATAGAGCGTGTCCGTGCGGAATTTGAACGGAAATTCGGCCGTCCCGCCGGTGAGGAAGACGTGCAGGCACGTTATGCCGAATTCCAACGGGTGTTGTTTGCCTCGCTCGAAGATTATACCGACCCTATTCCCGGTGTGGTGGAAACTATTTCCGCACTGCGTGCGCAAGGCGTCCGCATTGGCTCCACCACCGGCTATACCCGCTCTATGATGGATGTTGTGCTGCCTGCCGCCACTGCCAAAGGCTATGCGGTAGATAATTGTGTCACTCCCGACGGGTTGCCTGCAGGCCGTCCTGCTCCCTACATGATATATAAGAATATGGCAGACCTCGCCATCCCCTCCGTAGATTGTGTGTTGAAGTATGGCGATACCATCGCCGACATCAAGGAGGGTATCAATGCCAAAGCATGGACCGTCGGTGTAGTCCTCGGCAGTAACGAACTGGGACTGACACAAGAGGAAGTCTCCTCCTTGTCTGCCGATGAGCTCGAAGCCCGTAAGGCCGATGTCCGCCGCCGCATGCTTGCCGCCGGTGCCCACTATGTGGTCGATACCATTGCCGAGCTTCCCGCAGTCATCGCCGAGATAAACCGTAAACTTGAGATTTTGTAACCCTTATAAACGTATAAACTTAAAAACTCAATGCATATGAAACCCTACATTCTCCTTACCCCCGGCCCCCTTACTACCTCACAAACTGTCAAGGAAGCCATGCTGACCGACTGGTGTACCTGGGACGAAGACTACAACCTCCACATTGTGGAAGAAATCCGTAAGTCCCTCGTCTCCCTCGCCACCCAGCATACCGGCGACTATACTTCCATCCTCCTGCAAGGCAGCGGCACGTACTGTGTGGAAGCCGTCATCGGTAGCGTCATCAAGCCTGGCGACAAACTTCTCATACTGAGCAACGGCGCCTATGGCGACCGCATGGGCAACATCGCCGAGTATCACGGCATCTCGTACGACATGCTTGCTTTTGACGAAACGGAGCAAGTCTCCGTCAGCTACGTTGACGACTATCTTTCGCACAATGCCGAAATCACTCACGTTGCCGTGGTGCATTGCGAAACCACTACCGGCGTGCTCAATCCCCTCAAGGAGATAGCCCACCTCGTCAAGATG
This sequence comes from Bacteroides sp. AF25-5LB, assembly GCF_003602965.1. Classification (NCBI taxonomy): domain Bacteria; kingdom Pseudomonadati; phylum Bacteroidota; class Bacteroidia; order Bacteroidales; family Bacteroidaceae; genus Bacteroides; species Bacteroides sp. AF25-5LB. The sequence continues at coordinate 128,164 of NZ_QTMC01000002.1, read as the reverse complement.
CACGGCAAGAAACTGATTGTAGACGCCATGAGCAGCTTCGGCGGTGTTCCCCTCGATGTACACGAACTGGGCATAGACTTCCTCATCAGCAGTGCCAACAAGTGCATCCAGGGCGTTCCGGGATTTGGCTTCATCATCGCTCGCCGTTCCGAGCTGTTGCACTGCAAGGGCGTCTCCAAGTCACTCTCTCTCGACATTTACGACCAATGGGAAGCCATGGAGAAAGGACATGGCAAATGGCGTTTTACTTCTCCCACACACGTGGTCCGCGCCTTCAAGCAAGCCATGGACGAACTGGCAGAGGAGGGCGGTGTGGAGGCCCGTCACAACAGATATTGCGAGAACCACCGCGTGCTGGTGGACGGCATGCGTTCCCTCGGTTTCCAAACGTTGCTGCCGGACGAGATTCAATCGCCCGTTATTACTTCTTTCCTCTATCCTCATGCCGATTTCAATTTCAAAGCTTTCTACACACAACTGAAAGAACGTGGATTTGTCATCTATCCGGGAAAGATTTCGCAAGCCGACACTTTCCGTATCGGCAATATCGGAGATGTTCATCCCGAAGATTTCTGGCAGCTGATAGAGATAATTCGCGAGTGTAAATACTAAGCTCCGAATCTGCATAGATTTAATCGTTCCATCGTGGAGGAATAATATTTCCCCCACGATGGAACGATTTGTCCTTCGCCTTCCTTCTCCTTAAGCTTCCCTATTAAATTTGACTTTCGTCAAGTCTGTAAACGCTATCTTTTCGTATTTTTGCACCCAATTTCGGAGGTATCAGATTTATGGCAACATCCAGAGAAATGACGGAAGGACGGGCTCTTCCGTTGATTTTCAACTTTACTTTGCCTTTACTGCTCGGCAATCTGCTGCAACAGACCTATTCATTGGTGGATGCAGCCATCGTGGGGCGCTTTCTGGGTATCAACGCCTTGGCTTCAGTCGGGGCAAGCACTTCGGTCGTTTTTCTTATTCTGGGATTCTGCAATGGCTGTTGCGGAGGTTTCGGCATTCCTGTGGCGCAAAAGTTCGGTGCGCGGGATTATGTCACGATGCGCCGTTATGTGGCTATCAGCCTGCAGCTGGCTGCGGTGATGTCTGTTGTCATTGCCGTGGTTACCAGCATTTACTGTGCAGATATTCTGCACATGATGAGTACGCCGGAGAACATATTCACGGGAGCCTATTATTACCTGCTTGTTACGTTTATCGGGGTTCCCTTTACTTTCTTCTATAATTTGCTGTCCAGTATTATCCGTGCATTGGGTGACAGCAAGACGCCGTTTTGGTTTCTACTTCTCTCTACAGTACTGAATATCCTGCTCGATTTGTTCTGCATTCTGGTACTGGGTTGGGGAGTGGCAGGAGCTGCCATCGCTACCGTATTTTCACAAGGCGTCTCGGCCATATTGTGCTACATCTATATGATGCGTCGTTTCGACATTCTGAAGACAACGCCTGCCGAGCGGAAATTCGACGGTGCTTTGGCACGCACACTGATGTACATCGGCGTACCCATGGGACTGCAATTTTCCATTACTGCCATTGGCAGCATTATGTTGCAAAGCGCCAATAATGCTTTGGGTACGGCTTGTGTGGCTGCATTCACGGCAGCCATGCGTATCAAGATGTTTTTCATGTGTCCTTTCGAGAGTCTGGGCATGGCAATGGCCACCTATAGCGGGCAAAACTACGGTGCGGGCAAGCCGGAACGTATCTGGATGGGAGTCAAGGCAAGCGCACTGATGATGATTGTTTATTGGGCATTCACTTTCTGTGTACTGATGTTCGGTGCCAGGACTTTTGCCCTGCTCTTTGTAGATGCCTCTGAGTTGGAGATTTTAAAGAATACGGAGTTGTTCCTGCACATTTCCGTTTCCTTTTTCCCGGTTTTGGGACTGCTCTGCATCCTGCGATACACTATCCAGGGGGTGGGATATACCAATCTTGCTATGCTTTCCGGTGTCTCGGAGATGATTGCCCGGATACTGGTCAGCCTGCTGGCTGTTCCGGCTTTCGGCTATCTGGCCGTGTGTTTTGGTGACCCTACTGCATGGATTTTTGCAGATGCCTTTTTAATACCAGCCTTCATTTATGTCTATCGGCGGATACTTCGGATGAAGAAAAATTAGTGTATCTTTGTATCGGGGAGTTGAAAGAAGAATGACCGGACGAAAAATTATACACATCGATATGGACGCATTCTACGCCTCCGTAGAACAGCGTGATAATCCTGCATTGCGGGGCAAGCCCATTGCCGTGGGCCATGCGGAGGAGCGGGGAGTGGTGGCGGCAGCCAGTTACGAGGCACGGCGTTTCGGGGTGCGTTCTGCCATGTCGTCACTGAAGGCAAAGCGGCTGTGCCCCCAACTTATCTTTATCCCGGGACGGATGGAAGTCTACAAATCCGTTTCCCGCCAGATACACGAAATCTTTCATGAATATACGGATGTCATCGAGCCCATTTCGCTGGACGAGGCTTTTTTGGATGTGACGGAGAATAAACCGGGCATTCCGTTGGCTGTGGACATCGCGAAGGAGATAAAGCGGAAGGTGCGGGAGAGGTTGAATCTGGTGGCTTCCGCCGGCATATCCTATAATAAGTTTCTTGCCAAGATAGCCTCGGACTACCGCAAGCCGGACGGGCTTTGCACCATACATCCTGCCCAGGCGTTGGACTTTGTTGCCCGGCTGCCCATTGAAAGTTTCTGGGGAGTGGGACCGGTAACGGCGAAGAAGATGCACACTTTGGGGATTCACAACGGGGAACAGCTGCGCATGCAGTCTTTGGAAATGCTGACCCGCGAATTTGGCAAAGTGGGGACAATTTATTATGATTTTGCCCGTGGCATCGATATCCGTCCGGTAGAGGCTGTCCGTATCCGCAAGTCTGTGGGCTGTGAACATACGTTGGAGAAGGACATCAGCAAGCGTTCATCCGTCATTATAGAGCTGTACCATGCGGCAGTGGAGCTGGTGGGGCGACTGGAGCACACCAATTTCCGCGGGAATACGCTGACGCTGAAAATCAAGTTTCATGATTTTAGCCAGATTACCCGCAGTATGACCCAAACAAAGGAGCTGGTTGCCCTTGACGTGATTCTGCCTTTGGCAAAGCAATTGCTGCAGGAAGTGGATTATGAACATCATCCTATCCGTTTGATTGGGCTTTCCGTTTCCAACCCCTGTGAAGAGGGGGAGGAGAAAGGAGTCTGGGAGCAGCTGAGTTTTGAATTTAGTGACTGGGAGACGGAACATTCAAATAAATAATGCTATATTTGTGTTCAGTATCAAAAAAAGGAAAGCTATGGGCTGTTTTATGAATATTTTGTGGTTGATGTTTGGAGGTATCATCACTGCTGTGGAGTATCTTATTGCAAGTTTATTGATGATGTTCACCATTATTGGCATCCCTTTTGGTATGCAGACCTTGAAAATGGCAAGCCTTGCCTTGTGGCCTTTCGGCAAAGAGGTTCGTAGTGGGGAACGTTCCAACGGTTGCCTCTATGTGCTGATGAATATTCTTTGGATATTCTTGGGCGGCATTTGGATTTGCCTTTCGCACTTGGGATTCGGGTTGTTGCTGTGCATCACTATTATAGGCATTCCTTTCGGTATTCAACATTTTAAGTTGGCAGGGCTGGCATTGACTCCTTTCGGGAAGGATATTGTTGCGGCTTGAGTTATTTTCTGTTGGTTTGGAATATGCCAGAGAAGAAGAAGGGCGGGGAATTTTTCAGTTCTCCGCCCTTCATTCATTGTATTTAAAGGTGTTTTTTTACATGGTTACAAGGGGCTGCTTTGCAAGCAGTTTTTGTAGTTTACCGTTCAGTGTTTGGCACATTGTTCCATTACCCATTGCTTGATAGCGTTTGATTTGGTACTGTAACATAAAAATTTCATTTGCATTCTTTTTCATAATTCTCATCTTTTTGTGCTCTCCGCGTTTCGGAAAGCGGGTTTTATATCTTTTCTTTTATCTTATAACGCTGCAAAGATACGAAATGTTTGCGATAAATATGTTCTATAACATAAAAACTTATGTTTCTTTCTTCATTTTCTCTAGAAATACTGTATTTTGCAATCCGTATATAACAAATATATTACATATCTTTGCATGTACTACCATGTAAAGAAGAGAGGTAATACTTATGAATAAACTGACAGAACTTTGGCGGAGCCCCTATCCCATGTTTTATCAACGTTGGAAAGCGGTGGTGATACCTTCGGTCATTATATTTCTGATACTATATATACTCCAACCTTTCGGTATTTCCCGGATAAAGGAAGGTGTATTTTGGGTGGTTGCCGGTTCGGCACTTATAGCGGCGGGTGCTTCGAGCATCTTCACTTACCTGCTTCCGGCATTGTTTCCCACCTATTATAAAGAGCAGAACTGGACGTTGGGTAAACACGTGTTGGACGTGTTGCTGATGCTGTTACTGATAGCGGTGGGAATTTGGGTCTATCATTCATGGTTGATGGGTATGTGGCTGGACAAGCGGTTGTTTTTTCTGGCTTTGTCTTGGGTAATGGTACTGGCACCTTTTCCAGTCGTGTTTTTCTTGCTGTGGAATCGCAATTTGCAACTGACCCGTAATCTGCAAGAAGCCATGGAGATAAATTGCCACCTTTCAAAGAGGGCATCTCAAGAGGTTGGGGCGGAAAGTAAGGAGTTTTCTCCGGAGGAAGTGTTGGTGTTTTCCGGTGGCACCAAAGATATGCTGGAAGTGAAGGCCGTAGATTTTCTTTATGCGGAGGCTGAAGGAAATTATGTGAAGGTGGATTATCGACTGAAGGGAGAGAGTACCCGGAAGATGTTGCGTGCCACGATGAAGCAGGCAGAGGAGGCGGTTGCTGCCTGCCCCTTCATTATCCGGTGTCATAGAGCCTTTCTGGTGAATGCCCGCAAGGTGGTGAAAGTGGACGGAAACTCTCAAGGATACCGGTTGAGGCTGGAGGGAGATGGAGAGGAGATTCCTGTTTCACGTGCCTATGCCAAGGAGGTGAAAGCACTGATAGAAAACAAGATAAAGCGGTAGCTATTCGTCACAGAGATACGCCATTCGTCACAAGTCGTTGGTTGTTCGTCACATATCCGGGTCGTCTGTCCCGGATATTTTTTTTGTCCGTGTCCTTCCTTTATGTTTGTGGCAGGAAAACATAACGAACATGAAGATATGAAGTGGAAAATAATCTTTTTAATGACGGGCGGACTTCTCTTTGTACAAGCTTCCGTAGCGCAGAAGTCGGTGACGGATACCGTGCGTCTGACATTCAATATCGATAGTATAGGTCTGGACGAAGTGGTGGTAAGAGGGAAAAAGACTCCTGCCGCCAATAGCAGGTGGAGCGATATGCATCCGGTGGAACTAGTCACGGTGGGCGGTGCAAACGGTGATTTGTACAAGGCATTGCAGACCTTGCCCGGTACGCAGGTGCAGGGGGAGACTGGCGAATTACTGGTACGTGGTGGGAGCAGCTATGAGACACAGACCTTCATTGATGGGATGCATGTGTTGAATCCCTATACCTCCAATGGAATAAATACCCCTTCGCGTAGTCGTTATTCCACCTTCATGTTCAGTGGGGTGAATTTTGCTTCCGGCGGGGCTTCGCAGGAGTACGGAGAGGCTCTTTCGGCTGTTCTGCCCTTAGAAACCAAGGATTATAGTAAAGTGGATAAGGTGGGCGTGAATGCTTCCGTAGTCGGTGTGGGCGGGGGCGGTACCAAGACTTTGGACCGTGGCTCCTTGTCCGTCGATCTGAATTACCAGAATCTGAGCTTATATGACAAGGTTTATTCCGGACGGACAGAATTTGAGCGGCCCTACCGGATGTTTTCCGGTGCCACCCAGTTCCGTCATACCCCCGGCGATGCGACGGTTTTTAAGATCTATGCGCAATATGACCGGACAGACTTTTCTGCCTATGAGGGGGATGAACGCAGATTGTTCGCTCTGGCCGAAGACAACATCTACGTCAATGCTACCTTTCGCTATCGTGCGGCAGGTGGATGGGACTGGTTTGCAGGGGCTGCTTATTCCTATTATAATCGGGAGGTCAACGCTGCTGCTGTTTCGGGAGATAATTGGCTGGAACGCCAGTGGGAGTTGCATTTGAAGACTAAGATGTCTAGGCGCTTCTCGTCAGTATTCCACCTGGATATGGGGGTGGAGAGTTATATCCGTAACTATCGGAATTGTTATCTATACTCCGACATAGACGATGCCAACCAAATGTCCCCCACTATCAGTGCAGGTTTCTTTTCGGCTGCTTACTATCCGCTGGAGCGCTTGAAGGCAGAATTGTCTTTCCGTACGGAGTACACTTCTCTGAACCGGAAGATGAATTTTTCTCCGCGTCTGGCGGTAAATTACTATTTGGGGGATATGATGCTCTCTGGCATAGTGGGCCGCTACACGCAATTGCCCGAAAATGACTGGTTGGTACGTAACCGGAAGTTGATGTCCGAGGTGTGCATGCAATATAATCTGGGGATGCAATACGGTTATGAAGGACGTTTCTATAAGGCAGAACTTTATTATAAAGACTATATTATAAAGACTATAGCCGCTTGGTTCTGGAAGAAACAGATGCTGGAACGGGGAGTGTACTTCTGACTTCCGGTGGATACGGATATAGCAGAGGTGTAGACTTGTTCTTCCGCGACCGGATTTCGATAAAGAATCTGGAATACCAGTTGTCCTATACGTATAACATTTCCAAGCGTAAATATCAGAGTTGTTCCGAGCTGACCATTCCCCAGTATGCCACTCGGCATAACGCGGCATTGGTTGTGAAATATTCCTTGCCCCGTCTTCACTCCATCATCAGCTTAACGAACCGTTTCAGCACGGGGCGTCCCTATCATAATCCATTGCTGCCGGGGTTGATGAACGATGAAGTGAAGCCTTATAATAGCTTGGATTTAGGGGTGACCTTTCTGGCGAGCAAGAAGGTGATTATCCATGCTTCCGCCAGCAATATCCTCGGTCGCAAGAATGAGTTTGGCAAAGTAGACAACAAGGCTGTCCTGGCTTCCCAAGACCGTTTCTTTTATGTAGGAGTGTACGTCACTTTGGGGAAGAAGGCTGCTTACGATGTATCCAATTTCTAATGATAACTCTTTAAAAAAGAACAAAGATGAAAGCAATGATTATTTTTTTAGTGTTTGTGTTACAAAGTGTTGCCCAGATGCTTTTTGCTCAGAACCTGACCATTGAAGTGCGTGACATTGAAAAGGTGGAGGGACATCTCTACGTCGCCCTCTATAACTCGGAAGAGGCGTTCATGAAGAAACCCTTGACCGCTTTCCGGATAGATGTAAAAGATACGTCGCTCTCCATCCCTTGCCAGGGACTTCCTGCGGGCACGTATGCCATTTCCCTTTTCCAGGATGAGAATGGAAACGGGAAGCTGGATAGCGGGGCTTTTGGCATCCCTACGGAGAAGTTTGGTTTCAGCAATGATGCCGAAGGCATGATGGGGCCTCCGTCCTATGCCAAATGTAGCTTCATTTTCTCCGGAGACATGACTTTGGTGATACATCTGAAGTAAAAATTGAAATATAATCCTTATTTTTGTGGCTCAACCTCAATAATAAGGATTATGAAACGAGTTGCACGACTTCTGGGATTTCTTGGAGTGGTATGTCTGCTGTCCTCTTGTGGCGGACGTTCTTTCATTACAGACGCTTCTTACCGCCAACGTGTGGAGCAGGACTTCAATCAAAAAAAGGAAAGGTTACCGCAGGGTGATTTGTTCGCTATTTTCGATGCGGACCTGACGCCGTATGAGCGTGAGGCACTGGAGTTTCTCTATGCCTATATGCCTTTGGCAGACATAACCGACTACCCCGGCGAATTTCATCTGATGAATGTGCGAGCCTCTCGGAAGGCGGCCGAGGAAATGCCTTGGGGAGAAACGGTGCCCGAGGAGGTGTTCCGTCATTTCGTGCTTCCGGTGCGGGTGAACAATGAGCATCTGGATAGTGCACGGGTAGTGTTTTACGAAGAACTGAAGAATCGTGTCAAGTCTCTGTCCCTTTATGATGCCATTCTGGAGGTGAACCACTGGTGCCACGAGAAGGCTATCTATACTCCCTCCGATGCCCGTACCAGTTCGCCTTTGGCAACGGTACGCACGGCATACGGGCGTTGTGGTGAGGAATCTACCTTGCTGGTTGCCGCCTTGCGTTCGGTGGGCATTCCTGCCCGTCAGGTCTACACCCCCCGGTGGGCGCATACGGACGACAATCATGCGTGGGTAGAAGCATGGGCAGACGGGAAATGGTATTTTCTTGGAGCCTGCGAACCGGAACCGGTACTCAACCTTGGCTGGTTCAATGCTCCGGCCAGTCGCGGTATGTTGATGCATACCAAGGTCTTCGGACGTTATGAAGGAGCGGAGGAAGTGATGTCCGTCACTCCTACTTATACGGAAATCAATGTAATCGGTAACTATGCAGCGACAGCCAAGTCCACCGTTACGGTAACGGATGGGCAAGGCAATCCGGTATCTGATGCCTGTGTGGAGTTCAAACTCTATAATTATGCGGAGTTCTATACTGTGGCCCGGAAACAGAGTGATGAAGAGGGAAAAGCTTCCTTGACGGCTGGCAAAGGCGACATGCTGGTATGGGTCTCCAAAGACGGAAAGTTCGGCTATGCCAAACTGTCTTTCGGCAAGGACCATGAACTGACAGTGAAGATGGACAAGACTGTCGGTGACGGCCATGCGGTAGATTTTGAACTTGTGCCGCCACCCGAAAATGCGGAGTTACCGACGGTTACGCCCGAACAGCGTGCGGCGAACGACCGCCGCATGGTTCATGAAGATTCCATCCGCAACGCTTATGTGTCTATGTTCATGACGGATGAGACAGCACGTTATTTTGCCCGGCAGTACAAGCTCGACGAAGATGCCGTTTCACGGATACTGGTCGCTTCCAGAGGAAACCACCGGGTCATTGCCGACTTCATGGCACGGTTGCGCTCTGAAAAGTCCAAAAGAGGAGGTCTGGACCTGCTCCAACGGATTTCGGCAAAAGACCTCCGCGACGTTACGCTGGAAGTTCTGATGGACCACATGCAATCCCGTATGTGCAAGAATGCCGACCATTTCCGCAGATATGTGCGCAATCCACGCGTAAGCAACGAGATGCTGACCCCCTATAAAGGCTTTTTCAAGAAAGCCGTCTCAAAGGAAGATGCTGAGGCATACAAGGCAGAACCGATGAAACTGGTGGCATGGGTGGCCCAAAATATCCGGGTAGACAATGACTGTAATCTGGGAGGGGCTCCCATTTCTCCAGAAGGGGTCTGGAAGGCCCGTGTGGCTGATGCCCATAGCCGTGACATTTTCTTCGTCTCCATGGCACGCAGCATGGCAATCCCTGCCCGTATCAACGGAGTGACCGGCAAAGTACAGTTGATAGGGGATGATGGTGTGACGGATGTGGACTTGAACCATCATCCGGAAGAGCCGGTCTTTATGGCGGAAGGAATTGCTTCGAAGGGAAAGTTAGTGGCTTCCTATAAGCCTATCCGTTCGTTGGACAACCCGAAATACTATTCTCATTTCACCCTTTCCAAACTGACTCCGCAGGGTAGTTTACAGTTGCTTTCTTATGACGAAGGCGATACGGATATGGGCGGTGGTACTACCTGGAATAGCCTGCTGAGGGAAGGAACTGCTCTGGAGGCCGGAGGTTATGTTTTGGTGACAGGTACACGCCTTGCCAGCGGTACGGTACTTTCTAAAACCACCTTTTTCAATATTCTGCCGGAGAAGACAACGGAAATTGAATTGGTGATGCGCGAGAGCGAGGATGAGGTGCAGGTTATCGGGAACTTTAATTCGGAGTCTCTCTTCACTCCGCTGCCGGACGCCGGCTCCGCAGCCCGGCAGAGTCTGCTGCAGGCTTGTGGGCGCGGTTACTTTGTCGTAGGCATTCTGGGTGTCAACCAAGAGCCAACCAATCATGCGTTGCGCGATATCGCTTCATTCAAGGCTGATTTGGAGAAGTGGGGGCGTAAGATGGTGTTGCTGTTCCCTAATGAGGCCAAAGCCGGCAAGTTCGCCCGCGAGTCATTCCCCGATTTGCCCTCTACCATTATTTATGGTATAGATACGGACGGTATCGCTGCGCAGATTGCAGAAAGCATGAAGTTGAAGCATAAAGAGAGCCTGCCGATATTCATTATAGCCGATACTTTCAATCGGGTGGTCTTTGTATCGCAAGGATATACCATCGGACTGGGAGAACAACTGATGAAGACAATAAAGGGGTTATAGGGCTTTCTGCTATGAATTGTAAATAGTAATTGTCAAATAATAAATCATCCGATGCCTATTATCGAAATATCATCTTTGACTCATCCCGGTGTGGAGATCTTCAGTACCCTTACCGAAGCCCAGTTGCGCAACCGCCTTGAGCCGGACAAAGGGCTGTTTATAGCTGAGAGTCCTAAGGTTATCAAGGTGGCTCTGGATGCCGGCTACGAGCCTTTGGCCCTTTTGTGTGAGCACAAGCACATCTATGGGGATGCTGCTGAAATCATTGAACGTTGTGGCGATATACCCGTCTACACAAGCGGTAGGGAATTGCTTGCCGAGCTGACCGGTTACGTCTTGACACGTGGTGTTCTTTGTGCCATGCGCCGTCCGGTTCCGAAGAGTATGGAGGACATCTGCCGGGGAGCCCGGCGTATTGTGGTTATTGACGGGGTGGTGGATACCACCAATATCGGGGCCATCTTCCGTTCGGCAGCAGCTCTTGGCATGGATGCCGTGCTGTTGACGCGTAATTCCTGCGACCCTCTGAACCGTCGTGCGGTCCGAGTTTCAATGGGAACGGTTTTTCTTGTGCCGTGGACGTGGATGGACGGTCCTTTGGATACGCTTGGTGAGTTGGGCTTCCGCACGGCGGCCATGGCGCTTACGGACAATTCCATTTCCATAGACAATCCCGTTTTGAAGACCGAGCCCCGGTTGGCTATTGTGATGGGTACTGAGGGAGATGGTCTTTCGCACGAAGCGATTGCGGGAGCCGACTATGTGGTTCGTATCCCCATGGCGCACGGTGTCGATTCTCTGAACGTGGCGGCTGCGGCGGCCGTTGCTTTCTGGCAACTTCGCGTTTAAAAGTGATAACTCAAAAAACATATATTATGTTGGCATATACTTATATTGAACACGGAAAGTTTGGATTGCTTGAGAAACCGATACCAGTATTGGAGGATGCACGCGATGCTATTGTGCGGGTGACATTGGGTAGCATATGCACCAGTGACTTGCATATAAAGCATGGAAGCGTACCGCGCGCTGTACCCGGAATTACGGTAGGACACGAAATGGTGGGCATCGTAGAGCAGGTGGGTGCCGACGTTGAGTCGGTAAAGCCCGGCGACCGTGTGACTGTGAATGTGGAGACTTTTTGTGGTAAATGTTTCTTTTGCCGTCGCGGATATGTGAACAACTGTACCGATCCCAATGGCGGTTGGGCTTTGGGGTGCCGTATCGATGGCGGCCAGGCGGAATATGTACGTGTGCCCTATGCCGACCAGGGGCTGAATCGTATTCCCGATACGGTAAGTGACGAGCAGGCGCTCTTGGTAGGCGATGTGTTGGCCACCGGCTTCTGGGCCGCCCGTATCTCCGAAATAACCGAGGAAGACACTGTACTCATCATCGGTGCCGGGCCGACGGGTATTTGTACCCTGCTTTGTTCCATGCTGAAGAAGCCCAGTCGCATTATTGTCTGCGAGCAGTCGGCCGAAAGAATCCGTTTTGTCCGCGAGCATTATCCGGAGGTGCTGGTCATTGGGCCGGAAAACTGCAAAGACTTTGTGAGGAAGCATAGCGACCATGGTGGGGCAGATGTCGTACTTGAAGTTGCCGGCACGGAAGATACTTTCCGCTTGGCATGGGAGTGTGCCCGTCCCAATGCCATTGTCACCATTGTGGCGCTTTATGACCAGCCTCAGTTATTGCCCTTGCCGGAGATGTATGGTAAGAATCTTGTCTTCAAGACCGGTGGTGTGGATGGGTGCGATTGTGCCGAGATACTGCGCCTGATAGCGGCGGGACAGATAGATACCACACCACTTATCACACATCGTTTCCCATTAGAGGAAATTGATGAAGCCTACCGTATTTTTGAGAATAGGCTGGAGGGGGTGATAAAGGTGGCGATTGTGGGTAGATAGAAAAAAAGGCTGTCTCAAAATGAGTTTGAGATGGCCTTTTTTGTGTCTGCAAAAAAATCGGACAAGCCCTAACTTCTCTCAGCCAGAACTTGCCCGTGTCCCTAATTTTTCGTATCTTAGGGAATCAAGTCAAGATATCCCAAGGATAATGTTTAAAAGTTACACCTCCAACGATAATCTGCTTTTGCCTCCATATTTAGGCGATTTTATTCCCCAAAATGATCCAGTTCGGGTTCGTCTGGGGCTCCGTCACCAAACAGGAACTGCGTGATTCCGCTCCGGTCACATATCAGGATATCACCCCGAAGAAAGTGGAAAAGGCACTCGTGCAGATAGATGATACCCTGAACGGGGGATGCTGACAGGAAAATGAAAGCAAAGGTAAGACGTCTAAGGAAGTCATGGCCTGAACAATTCAAAAAATATGAATCATAGGGAAAAATACTTGATGGACGTGACAGCTACTCAAAGACAGACAATGACGCCACTTTCATGCGCATGAAAGAGGAGCATATGAGGAACGGACAATTCAACTCCGGATATAATTCCCAGATCAGTACCAATAACCAGTTCATTTTGGGCTATAACTCTCCATCAGTGTGTGGGTGATACTTCCACCTATCCTCTCCCTTTATGGCAGATATCTTGACGTATCTGTCTGTGATGCCGGATACGGAAGTGAAGAGAACTATCTGTATGCTTTCAGACATGGCATTGCATGCTTCGTAAAGTACAATTATTTTCATAAAGAACAGAAAAGTAACTTCAGAAACAATCCGTTTCTGAAGTTACTTTTATTATAATGAAGAAACCGACGGCATGTATTGTCCGATGGGACAGAGAATGGAAAGACTCTCCGATGCAAGGTGGATAACAGGCAACGGTTTTGTGTAGACCAAGATACAGGGTATCTAACTGTAAGGGCTGCCCGTTAAGATGCCGGTGTCACAGAAGCCGCTCGGAAAGGATAGTACAGGTGAATCACCGTCTGAGAAAAATCAAGGAAATAGAACGTGAAAAGTTCATATCGCCGGAAGGCCTTAAATATCGCAATCAGCGACTGCAGGATGTGGAAGCCGTATTTGGAAACCTCAAGAACAACAAGCAGTTTGATAATTGATAATTGAATTAATCTGATACGAAGTTAACCATATTGCAGAAGGGAAACTAATGTAAACTAAATGTTCTTGAATTTGAAGGTAGAGGTGTAAAGTAAATAAAGTTGTATGATTGAAGTAATTTCATTACATGCCATTAATAATATAAGATAGGAGGTGTTTAATATGATTTTGATATGAGTTGATACAATAGTGACTTATGAATGTTTTACTTTGTTGTGACGGTATAGATACCCCGTCACAAGTATGTCACAGAATTAGCGATAATGTGGCAATTTATAGAGTATAATATAGGGCATCGTCACAATTGATAAGGTGATGATGCTAAAGGATGATGGGTATAGGTGAGTAGAGCAAGGATAGCGTGGAAGTCTGTTAAAACAAGAAGAGCCTTCCCTAAGGAGAGATCTTTGTCGTAATCTGTGTATCAGATGATTATCTACTTAAAGCCTGAGCTACGTCAACTGCACAAGCCACTGTACATCCTACTATCGGGTTATTACCAATGCCGAGGAATCCTATCATTTCTAGGTGAGCAGGAACTGATGAAGAACCAGCGAACTGAGCGTCGGCACTATAAAATATTTTGTGTAAATGTAATCGGATGCTTTACGGTTTATAAAAGTTCTAAGGATTACCCCGAGAAACTTAGAAAACTCATCATTGAGAGTCTTGAAGACGGTACACGATACATCTTCCTGACGAACAATCTTGACGCATCTGCGGAGTTAGTATCATCGCTTTATCGAAACAGATGGAGTGTTGAACTGTTCTTCAAATGGATAAAACAACACCTGAGGATTAAGAAGTTTTGGGGAACATCAGAAAACGCAGTACTCATACAAATCTATTGTGAGATAATTACTTACTGCTTAGTAGCAATAGTACAACACGATATGAAATTAGAACGCAGCGCCTATGAAGTTCTCCAAATTCTCGGAATCTCTCTAACTGACAAAACACATCTTAGTGACTTGTTCGACAAATCGAATTTCAAAAATGCCAAAGACCAATATGATTCAAGTGAACCGAATTTATTTAATTTTTAACCTTGTCCATTTTTAGTGGACAGTAGTGACATATTATAAATCAATACTAAAATATAGATTTATATGTATAAAGAAAGTTCCCTAATATTTCTGCCCTCATTTAATTTAGTGACGAAAACCACCCACAGTGTTGAATTGTTTTTGAGAAAGGAGGTATAATATGGCATGGAATGATTTGGCGTCAAATAAATGTCCTACAAAAGCTGATATAGAAGACGTATTTGCCCGATTTGTATCAGGTATGATTATAGCCTTTAAAGGTAGTTCTATACCAAATGGATGGGCATTATGTGATGGGTCACTAATTTAATTGGAAAGTTTATATGCGGTGGAAGTACATTTAATGTTGGTGATACTGGCGGTAATGATACTGTAACTATACTTTGGTTTATATAATGAAATTGTGATATAAGATAGTATAAGTTGAATATAGATAAATAAAAACCGCATCTAAGTTTGAATTTGGGTGCGGTTTTTATTTTGTGTTATTAGTGCATTAAAGTATATAATTGGGAACTTATATTATCCCAACCCTTTATACAATTTAGTCATCATCCGGTTATATTGGCTGAAGGATTTTGTGGAGGGTATCCCATGGCAGGCTGTTTTTATCACGCCAGCATAACCGGAAGCCTGACATATCCCTTACCTTTGTTTAGCCATGATAACATATCCCCAATAATAAATCCAATCTCTCGTCTGGTCAGTGATGATAGGATGGGAGTTTTTTGTATGATTTTTGAGAATATCATTTGCATATCTCGTCTGAATATCCTAATTTTCAGACATAGTTGACAACTTTCCCACCTTCTTTTGCTTTTATTGTCTAAAATTATATATCTTTGCATTATTGAATTACTAAAATATGAGTGCTACAGAAATTATACTGAATATCTGTCACAGGCTGGTTGAAAGAAGAACAGCCGGTGCCGTGCCGATTTATCATTTATTATCCGTTGTAATGATATTGTTTTTTTTATATTTTTAATAGATTTTTTTTAATTATGCGCACATCTTATTATTTTGGGGGCATGGTCGGATTTGTACTTATGTCCTTGATGGGTCTACTGGGATGCAGTGACGATGACGAAAGTAAAGTAGTTACTTCAGTCCCTCCCTCAATAAATCTCGAGGTCAGTGATGTAACCAGAACTACCGCATCCTTTTCCATTTCGTCAAGCGATGCAACGGATTATGCCTATGTAATATTACCTGATGCAGAAAAAATAGCAGATGCAAAGACGCTCTTCAAAGAGGGCACAGCAGGTATATTTGAAAAGGATTCCCAAACGGCCAAAATTACTCTTACTGATTTAACAGGCGACTCTAACTATATGCTTTATGCAGCTGTCAGAACCATTAATCCTTTCGTTTATAGTGAAATTCTTTCTCAGCCCATAGATACCCATAAACCATATAGTGGCATGATTTCATTGGAAAGCGTAGGAACCACTTCATTTTCCTATCATATCATGAAGCCAGAAGGTGCTGCTAAATACAAACATGTCTGTCTTTCTAAATCAGATTTTGATTATATCATCAACTTAGTAGGTGGTACTCCCACTTCCTACGTTAATGCTTTTGGGACAGAAGCCACTGAAGATAAAACTTACTTATTTGATACTACATTTCTTGATGCTTCGGGATTCCGCCAAGATATTTATTCAGATATGGAGTTTATCGTGATTGCCGGTGAACTCAACGAAGAAGGAACGGTTGATGAAAAGGCTGTAAAGACTCTGGTCTTTAAAACAAAAAAAGCGGGGAAGGCTCCTTACAACATAGAAGTCATGGTCAAGAACATAACTTCTATGACAGCAGATATTAATATTATACCAGAAGCTGGTATCGAACGTTTCCGATATCATGTAAATACAAAAGCCGAATTTGACTATATGTCATTTGAAGGCGAAGCTTCTGTACGCCGTATGATTATAGGACCTTGGAGTGAAACAAGCAACGAAGGCACAGGATCCATCGTGGTCAATGCAAAGGGATTAAAGCCGAATACTGATTATCAGGTAGGAATTGTAGGATTTGATAAAGACAACCGTGAAAAATTACTGCTGTATGATTTTAGAACCAGTGAGCCTATAGGTCCGCTGCCGGAACTGAGCGCAACGCCGGAATCGGTAGAAACACCCTGGAACAAGGCTGCTTTCCGCATCAAGACTACTCATACCGTTTCCATGGTAGCTGGAATCTTCCCGAGAGGATCTATTAATGAAGTACTTAGCCGTCCGGGTAATGAATCTTTGACTGCTGGCGATGTCATAGCCAATAATGGTTCATCGTTGACGCCAGAACAAGTAGCGGCAGCTATGACAGCAGAAGGTTTACTGCTCGAAAGCAGTGACAATTTGTCGCAAAATACCGAATATGAATTTGGCATCTATGCCGCCAATGAAGAAGGCGTAGGTGTTTCTGTAGTACACGACTTTACAACAGCCACATTGCCTCAGTATGATGGTAATGGAGTCCGGGCTAAACTTCCTGGGAAATATACTGCTACTACTAAAGATGTTACGGGCCAGAATGTAACCTTCCCTGTTGTTATAGCTACAGGGGTAAACGAAACTACCGAAAAAGCATATCATGATAAGAATCGTCTGGTTGTATTAGGATTTGCTCCGAGTGGTGTAGAGTATGCCTCTCCGGAAACTTTGTTAGCCAACGGATGGGCATCATCTCAAGACGAAGCTGATGCCAATTATGGTCCCAAATGGTTTATCGAATTTAATAAAGGCAATGCCATTTCAACAAGTGCTCCTGTAAATGGTGAACTGGATTATGCTATGGCGAAGTTCAACGGGCACGAAATATATTTTCATGGATTTGCTAAACGTCCTAACAGTGATCAATTCACTGATATGCCCCTAAGTTTTCCGATAGAAGTAAGCGATGACCTTACCATAACTATCAAGAAAGCTGTTGATAATTCGTTTGAATATTATCCTGGTGTTCTGGCAGGTTCAAGCCAATGGTGGGGTGATATGACTTTTGCAGCCTCAGATGAAATCATCTTAACACGTGATACTAATCAAGGAGCTGTAATGCCTACCACAAAAACTGTAGATCACATTATGGTGCCGCAGCACGTTGTATTGACATTAGATAATATTTCTATGGCAGATAAACGTAGAATGGCCGTAGAACAAAGATATAAATAACTAAAAATAGATTAGTCATGAAAAAGATATTTAACAGGGTGCTGATAGTTATGCTCATGCTAACTTTTACTATGACATCATGCAGTGACGATGATGAATTGATTCAAGGCACAGGAGTCTCAGAGGCTTTATGGGAAAATGAAAATGAAGCCATTATAGAAGGGGAAACTATAGATTTTGAATTTATGGCAGAGGCTGAATGGACAGCCAGTAGTTCTGCTGAATGGTGCGTTGTGAAGACTCCGTCGGGTGTAGCGGGAGAATCTTTACTGCGATTAACTATAGAAAAAAACGAAGAAACGGCAGCCCGTGTAGCGACCATAACCCTTCAAGTATCAGGTTTTGCTAATTCTGTTTCATTTAACGTCAAACAAAAAGAGGGCTCCATAGAACAAGGTGATGGAAAGTACCGTACTGTTAATG
Organism: Bacteroides sp. AF25-5LB; assembly: GCF_003602965.1. Classification (NCBI taxonomy): domain Bacteria; kingdom Pseudomonadati; phylum Bacteroidota; class Bacteroidia; order Bacteroidales; family Bacteroidaceae; genus Bacteroides; species Bacteroides sp. AF25-5LB. Next base: position 110,186 of record NZ_QTMC01000002.1, on the reverse strand, counting down.
AATGGGTAGCCGCTTATATGAAGCAGAATTATTTGTGGAATCGTCCGATTGATAATCTGTTCTTAGACTACAGTATCAACTACGATCAATTCTTCCAAAGTATATTAGACGGGGTATCTGACCAAGATGAGATCAACCACGATGATGGTTTTTGGGAAGGTAAAAAACGTATGTATTATTATTCTACCTTAAAAAGCGATGCTCCTACCACCCGGGTAGTAGGCCAAGAGCAATATGGTTCAGGTGTATATTTGCTCCAAGCCACTCGTCTTGGTGCAGACTTTATCGGATATGCCGTTATGGCGGTTACTCCAGGTACTCCGGCAGATCAGATAGGTTTAGTACGCGGAGACTTTATTACTGAAGTAGACGGTACAGCTGTTACTGATGCTAATTATAAAGCGTTGGGAGAACTTATATATAATGGTAATGTGAGCGTTACTGTGAATCGTGTAAAATGGGAGGACAATGGGTCTACGCCCATACTCATGCCGAAAGGCACTTTGCAGTTGGGCTCAGCAACCTTTATAGATCCGGCTATCTATCAGCATAAGGTAGTAGAAATGGAAGGTACCGGTAAAAAAGTAGGTTATTTACTCTATATGGGATTCAATATAAACTTTGATGAAGATTTGATGGCCGCCTTTGAATATTTCCGCCAGCAGCATGTCACTGATTTAATCCTTGACTTACGTTATAATAATGGTGGTGATGTGCTTTCTAGTGCTATGATGGGTACCCTAATTGTCGGTGCTGATTATAAAGGTCAGGTATATGCACATACTCAATTTAACGAAGACCGTACCAATGCAGGGGAAGGAGGAGATTATAAAATTGGTGTCAAGGAAACTGTAGAACGCGTTTATGAACCGTTGGAAACAGCACTTCAACATGCTGTGGGGCTAAAAACTGTCTATGTTTTGACTAGTCAGACAACGGCTTCTGCCAGTGAAATGGTAATCAATGGTCTCCGTGGATTAGGTTTAGAAGTTAATCTTATCGGTCAAAGAACGAATGGAAAGAATGTAGGTATGGAAGGTGTGGTACGTAGTTTCTATAACTATGACTTTTATCTATACCCTGTCAGCTTCTACATTAAAAATGCTAAAGGTTTTGGAGATTATGCATCAGGATTTGTTCCCGATGTTGAAATTGATGATTCTGCCATTTACCCGGGTGAATTTGGTACGATGGAAGACCAGTTAGGCTACATTGCTTTGACGTGGATAAAAAATGGAGAGAAGCCGCAACTTCAAACTCGTTCTTCTTATGATGGAACAGTTCACTCAATGAATGTCTTCGGTGATCTGTGGGATAACAGACCCATCCAACCAATGGGCGGAGCTATCATACGACGCTATACAGAAAAATAATCAGATGTATTAATCAATAAAAGGTGTGTTATGTTGTCATTGTGACACACCTTTTGGGGTTTATTTCTGATCAGTTTCTTTGCCGCTATCAGCCGTTACGTTACAATTGTTACAATTAAAAACGGGACATGCACCTTTGTGGTATGTGTCCCGTTTGGCTGTTATGTGGTGTGGTAAGGGAATTGCTTCTTTTTCTCAAGGTTTTGGTTTTTGCTCAGATCTTTGTTCGGGTTGAACCATTTCGCACGACCAGGAGGGGTAGATATTGGCATGGGGTTCGTTTATATTTTCTTTGGATGGTAATTGAATAACCTCAGTATTGTAGAACCAAAAGCCATTGAAATTTTCTCCATAAATTCTATTTTTTCAAATACCTAAATATCCACGGCATTCCTTGAATATGACCTCTATGCCCCAACGTCTTTCATACAGTTCAAAGGCCCTGACGGAGTGCATGGAGGTGTCTGTTGTGAGTAGCACTTTCCGATGGGTGCTTCGTCCGTATTTGATGATGAAGATGTGTACGGGTTCTTCGCTCATCTTTACATGAAGCTGAATGTATTTGCACTTGTACTTTCTGTAATAGCAGAAAGCAGTGCGTTCATACCTTAAATCACGTGAATTCGAAATAAGAATAAATATATTTTTCTGACCATTAGAAATATAGCGATAAAAGTATTAAAATTATAGTGTCCAATTATAACATTTAAACGATTACCACTATGTTTCCAGAGTCTAAAGTTACAGAGATTTATTGTATGGCCGATGATTTTTGCAAGGAATTTACATTTCAACAGGAAAAATATATGATTGAGTATAAGAAGACCAAGTATTGTAACAAGCCCAACCGTATGAGTGATGCTGAGATTATGGTTATTCTAATCCGGTTTCACTCCGGTGGTTTCCGCTGTTTCAAGCATTACTATAAGGGGTATGTCTGTAAACATCTGAAACACCTTTTCCCTCGTCAGGTTTCTTATAACCGTTTTGTGGAACTGGAGAAGGAAGTATTGCTTCCCATGACCATCTTCATCAAAAAAGTCCTGCTGGGAACCTGTATTGGTATCAGTTTTGTCGACTCCACCCCCTTACGTGTTTGTCGTAACCAAAGACTCCTTATTTATAAGACATTTGAGGGACTTGCCGAGCGTGGAAAATGTTCAATGGGATGGTTCTTCGGATTCAAGTTGCATCTGATAATCAATGACAAGGGTGAGATTCTCGATTTCATGTTCACGCCTGGAAACGTGGATGACCGGGAACCGTTGAAGCAAGGTAAGTTTCTGGAGAACATCAAAGGAAAACTATGCGCAGACAAAGGGTATATTGGTTAGGATCTGTTTGAGAACCTTTTTCTTAATGGTATACAGCTTGTCATTAAAGTTAAAAACAATATGAAGAATTCACTGATGAGTATTGCCGACAAGATTTTGCTCAGAAAAAGAGCCTTAATCGAAACGGTCAATGACGAATTGAAGAACATTGCGTAGATAGAACACTCCAGACATCGTTCATTCAATAACTTTATAGCCAACTCCTTGTCGGCGGCATACTGCTTTTTTGAAAAGCAACCCGCCATTGACGTAAATTTTGTCAATGACGGACAACTTGCTATTTTTTGATTTTATTTCGAACCCACGTAAAGTTAATAATATTTCTCAATTCTTCTTCATCCAAGAAATCTACTTCTACGGGGTCGCGTTCTACTTTATAAGCATTTACAGGATTGTAGGATATATAAGAGTTGGCGACAGCTAAATTTAGCAACTTCTTTAAGAACTTTAAATGCTTGGTGCAGGAGTTTTTTCCCATCTTCTTCTCTCCTAAAAGGAAAGCATGGAATCCTTGAATGAAGCCCAAGTTTATCTCTCTTAAATATAAGTCCTTACGCTCATATTTCTTCTGAATAAACTCTTTGAATAATCTGCCTGTATATTCAAACACCCAATAAGTGGCAGGGGCAACAGTTTTACCTACCATTGCTTTGCGCTCTGTATTATGTTCGTTCAGAACATCCAATAAAGTCTTCTCGTTCAGAGCTTCCACCTTATCTGTGATAGCTTCTTTTAATAGTTCAGCAGTGATAAGATAACCCTTTTGGAGTAGCTCAATTTCTTTTTGATATATCTTATTCCGTAGTTGAATCAGATAACCGTTGATTAGCTGCGCTTCTTCACTCTTGCCTTTTACAGCTTGCTTCTCTTTGTTCCAGTCAGCAGCAGGTACGTGTTTACCTGTACTAAAGTAGATTCTCTTTCCGTTAGTGGTGATTGAAACCTCAATAGGTGATAGACCTTTCTTGTTTTGCTTACTTTCTCTTAATGAAAAGTAAACCATTGTACAATGTTTCTCCATTTTAAATTAAATGTTATATGGAGTGTATCGCATTGTATTATAGTTGATTATGCCAATTCTTGCAGCCGTTTTTTAAGAATGGCAAATTCGGCTGCAAATCGGCTGCAAAAGTAACCTGTTTATGGCTTGATTTGAGGGGTAATTGGCTACTCTTTACATGAGTTGTTTGGACTTAAATAAAGCAGGATTTATCTTGTTATCTCCTTACTGATTCACCATTCATTCACTCCAAATAATGAGTGATGCAAGGTGCTTCAATCTGTTATCTAAGTCAAGTTACCACAAATAAAAAACTCCTGCAACCACAAGGATTACAGGAGTTTATCTGTATTAAGTAACTTAAATTACTTGCTCAAAGCAGTAGCCACGTCAACGGCACAAGCCACTGTACATCCTACCATCGGGTTGTTACCGATACCCAGGAATCCCATCATTTCCACGTGAGCAGGAACTGATGAAGAACCAGCGAATTGAGCGTCTGAGTGCATACGACCCATAGTGTCTGTCATACCGTAAGAAGCCGGTCCGGCAGCCATGTTGTCCGGATGCAGAGTACGACCAGTACCACCACCAGATGCTACTGAGAAGTACGGCTTACCAGCCAATACGCGTTCTTTCTTATAAGTACCTGCAACCGGGTGTTGGAAGCGGGTCGGATTCGTAGAGTTACCAGTGATGGATACATCCACACCCTCTTTCCACATGATAGCCACACCTTCGCGAACATCGTCTGCACCATAGCATTTTACTTTGGCACGGGGACCGTCGCTGTATGCGATTTCACGAACTACTTTCAGTTCACCTGTATAGTAATCGAATTGAGTCTGAACGTATGTAAAGCCGTTGATACGAGAGATAATCTGTGCAGCGTCCTTGCCGAGACCGTTCAGGATGCAACGCAGAGGTTCTTTACGTACCTTGTCGGCTTTAGCGGCAATCTTGATAGCACCTTCGGCAGCAGCGAATGACTCGTGACCTGCCAAGAAAGCGAAACACTTGGTTTCTTCACGCAGCAACATGGCTGCCAAGTTACCATGACCGATACCAACCTTGCGGTCGTCAGCTACAGAACCCGGAATACAAAATGCCTGCAGACCGATACCGATAGCTTCAGCAGCTTCAGCAGCGTTCTTGCAGCCCTTCTTAATGGCGATGGCGCAACCTACAACGTATGCCCATTTTGCATTTTCGAAACAGATGGGCTGAGTTTCTTCACAAGTCTTATAAGGATCGAGACCATGAGCTTCGCAGATAGCATTGGCTTCTTCGATGTCTTTGATACCGTTTGCGTTCAATGCGGCAAGAATCTGCTTGATACGACGGTCTTGGCTTTCAAATTTTACTTCTCTAATCATATGTCTTTCCTCCTTATATTATTCGTGACGTGGGTCAATGTGTTTAACTGCACCTTGCTCTTCAGTGAAGCGGCCGTATGTACCGGTAACTTTCTTCAATGCTTCATTGGCGTCTGTACCTTTCTTGATTTCATCCATAAACTTGCCCAGATGAACAAATTCGTAACCGCAGATTTCGTCGTTCTTGTCCAAAGCGATAGTCTTGATGTAACCTTCTGCCATTTCCAGGTAACGAGAACCCTTAGCCAACGTTCCGTACAATGTGCCTACCTGGCTGCGCAGACCTTTGCCCAAGTCTTCCAAGCCAGCTCCAATCATCAAACCGCCTTCCGAGAAAGCAGATTGGGTACGACCATAAACGATTTGCAGGAAGAGTTCGCGCATAGCTGTGTTGATAGCGTCACAAACGAGGTCAGTGTTCAATGCTTCGAGGATAGTCTTTCCCGGGAGGATTTCTGATGCCATAGCAGCAGAGTGAGTCATACCGGAGCAACCGATAGTCTCAACCAAAGCTTCCTGGATAACGCCTTCCTTTACATTGAGGGTTAATTTACATGCACCTTGCTGAGGAGCACACCAGCCGATGCCGTGTGTCAGACCAGAGATGTCAACAATTTCTTTAGCTTTTACCCATTTACCTTCTTCGGGAATAGGAGCCGGTCCGTGGTTAGGACCTTTCTTCACAACACACATGTGTTCCACTTCGTGTGAATAAGTCATAATTAGCTCTTTTTTAAGTGATATAATTTAAAAAAAACGTAGTCTACTTTTATTAGTCGGGTGCAAAGTTAGTTGTTTTCCCCGTTTCTGCCAACTGTTCAATTTGACTTTTTTCTATAATAATGTGAAATTGTAGTTCGGCGGATGTTTTTCAGACTTTTGCTTTGTACGCCCGAAAGCAGATTTTGAAAAATGAGTTTGCGTTATCCGCTGTCATCCTGCGGCTGAAATGTTATGCCGGAACTTAGGATTAATTTGTTGGGAAAGTGCCTGCAACTGTCCTCAAACTCCCTACTTATTATTCTTACTACACTTGTGTTCCTTTCTTACAACAGCTGTGTCGTTTTCTTACAACGGCTGTGTTGTTTTCTTACAACAGCTGTGGTAAGAATAATAGGTGCCGATTCCGTACTTAGTTTTCAGGGAGTATGCGGCTAGTTTTTGGACATTTTCCTCTTAGATATGCTGAATCTGCTTGCAGCAGAACAGAATTGGTCCTTATGATTCCTTTTTTCGCAATTCATTTCTTACCTTTGCCACCCGATTCAATCAATGAGAAACAAATAAGATTCAGACTATGATAGAAGTTACAGATGTGGCATTGCGCCAGGCTGCCGGCGAAGGGATGGATGCGTTTATTGGCGTATTCACCGATGCTTATAAAAAAGAAATAGGCGGAGAAATGACTGCCGAGACGATGCCTTTGCTTACCGGTGAACAGCATTCATTGTTGGCCTATCAGATATTCCGTGATGAAGTGATGGAGGGAGGCTTCTGCCAACTGATTCAAAATGGTTATGGCGGTTATATTTTCGACAATCCGTTTGCCAAAGTGATGCGTTTGTGGAGAGTGGGCGATTTGAGTAAGTTGGTTTATGCTGCCAAGAAAGTATACGATAGCCATCGTGATGACTTGGAACGTGAACGTACAGACGAGGAGTTTATGGCAATGTACGAGCAATATGAGGCTTTCGATGAGCTGGAAGATGAATTTTTGGAAAAAGAGGAGGAATATACAGCTTTGGTTGCTGGCTATGTGGATGAACATTTGGAGCTGTTTGCCAAGATTGTGTAGGTGTGGATTAACTGATGTAAATGTTAAATGTTACTGTGATATGCAGTATTTAGATTAATCTTTCATTTAATCTTAAAAACAATGAAAAAACGAGGAGAGTACTATATTACTCAATTCTTTTATCTAAATTTGCAAACTCTAATATTTATAGAAAAAAAGATGAAACAATTAAAATTCTTGGTGGTTGCCTTGACATTGTTGATGGGCATTTCGTTTACTTCGTGTTTGAATTCGGATAGTGACCCTTACAATTATGGAGGGGGTATGGTTAAAGTTCAGAACTATATGGGTGTTTATTCTTTTAAAGGTGAGAACGGTGTAACTATAACTCCAACATCTGCCTCAATTTCGGCTTTAGAGGCCAATGGCTTTAAAATGTCTGATATGAGCGATAAGGTAGCACAGATATATTATCGTTGGGATCCTACTCAAGTAGATATACCTGCTGATGAGAAAGATGTTAAGGGGGTTGAATTGTACTCTATTGAATCATTAGATAATACAGTGGAAATAGTTGAACAAAAGGGAGTCGCTGCAAATGATTCTATCAGTAAATCCAATAATGCTGCTATCATTTCGTTAGGATATGATGCTGGTGGTATAAAATATGCTCCTAAGTTTTTCTATGACGATCATACGCTTCTACTTCCGATAAATTATTATATTACTAATAAAAGGCATTTTTTGACGTTAGTGTATTACCCGAATGAGGATAATGGAACAACTTTAAGATTATATTTGGGCCATAATTCTAATGGTGATTCGACATCCACTAATAGCACATCTTACACATTGACTGCAAATACTGGCGGTTATTATGGGTTGGGATTGTTCTATAAAGTATATGATTTAAGAAAGGTTTTTGAACGTTACAAACGTCAGACATCCACTTCTGAAAATCCGACTACTATTGAAATTGTTACGAAAGTAAATTCATATTCACTGAAGTTGGACGATTCTCAAACTAAGGAAGAAGTGTATACTGTTACAAAGGGAGAAACTGAAAAATAAGATATTGAATTACAAAGATTTATTTCATATAGCAATACTACTGATTTCCTCTCCGGCTCGTGCCTGGGAGGAAATTAGTTTAGAGGATAGGCGAAAAGTGTTTGCTGCTTTTGTCTATCCTATGATTGGTTTATGCGGGTTGTCCGTTTTCATCGGTTCTTTGATGAAGATGGGATGGGATGGGCCGCAAAGCTTTCAATATGCCATGACACAATGCTGTGCGGTGGCTGTATCCTTGTTCGGAGGATATTTTTTGGCAGCCTATCTCATCAATGGGCTGCGTGTCCGCATGTTTATGCTGGACAGTGATGTCCCTTTGGCGCAACAGTTTGCAGGTTATGCACTGGTTGTGGTATTCATGCTGAAGATTGTTATCGGCATATTGCCGAATTTCGGCATTATGGCTCTGTTGCTCCAATTCTATATTGTATATGTAGTGTGGGAAGGAAGCAAAAAGGTGATGCAGATAGAAGAAAAATACCGTTTGCGTTTCACCATTCTGTCTTCTATTTTGTTAATAGCTTGTCCGGTGGTCATTGAATGGATATTCAATAAGCTGACGGTAGTGCTAAACTGATAAATGTTATGAAACAAGCTCCTGTAAATATAAAGAATAAGCGTGCTACGTTCGACTACGAACTGACAGACACCTATACGGCTGGCATTGTGCTTACGGGCACAGAAATCAAGTCCATCCGGTTGGGGAAAGCAAGCTTGGTCGATACGTTCTGTTACTTTGCCAACGGCGAATTGTGGGTGAAGAACATGCATGTGGCCGAATACTTCTATGGTTCGTACAACAATCACAATGCACGCAGGGAGCGCAAGCTTTTGTTGAATAAGAAGGAACTTGAAAAACTGATGCGCGGTACGAAAGATCCGGGTTTCACCATTGTTCCCGTGCGTTTGTTTATCAATGAAAAAGGGCTGGCCAAACTTGTGGTGGCACTTGCCAAAGGTAAGAAGCAATATGATAAGCGCGAATCACTGAAGGAAAAAGATGACAAACGCGATATGGCGCGTATGTTTAAAAGATAATATGAGTAAACTTGGTAGTTTGGTGCGTGAGCGCATCCTTATTTTGGATGGTGCAATGGGCACTATGATACAGCAATACAACTTGACAGAGGAAGATTTTCGGGGTGAACGCTTCTCGCAGATTCCCGGACAGATGAAAGGTAACAATGACCTGCTTTGTCTGACACGCCCTGATGTGATACAAGATATTCACCGCAAGTATCTGGCGGCAGGTGCGGATATCATCGAAACAAATACATTCAGTTCCACCTGCATCAGTATGGCCGATTATCATGTGCAGGACTATGTGCGTGAGATGAATCTTGCCGCAGTGCGTCTGGCACGCGAAGTGGCGGATGAGTTTACTTCTCTTACTCCCGACAAACCCCGTTTTGTGGCAGGCTCCGTAGGACCGACGAACAAGACCTGCTCCATGAGTCCCGATGTGAACAATCCGGCCTTTCGTGCCTTGAGCTACGATGAACTGGCCGATGCCTACCGTGAGCAGATGGAAGCGTTGCTCGAAGGTGGTGTGGATGCTTTGCTGATAGAAACCATTTTTGATACGCTGAATGCCAAGGCTGCTATTTTTGCCGCCGGGCAGGCGATGGAAACTGTAGGAGTTCATGTACCCTTGATGCTCTCTGTGACTGTTTCTGATATTGGAGGGCGTACTCTGTCGGGACAAACTTTGGATGCTTTTCTCGCCTCCGTGCAGCATGCCGATATTTTTTCCGTTGGGCTGAACTGCTCCTTTGGTGCCCGCCAGCTGAAACCTTTCCTGGAGCAGCTTGCTGCCCGTGCACCTTATTATATCAGCGCTTATCCCAACGCCGGACTGCCCAACAGCTTGGGCACATACGACCAGACTCCTGCCGATATGGCACATGAAGTAAAAGAGTATATCCATGAGGGATTGGTGAATATTATCGGTGGTTGTTGCGGAACGACAGATGCCTACATTGCCGAGTACTCCTCGCTGATTGCCGGTGCAACGCCCCATCAGCCGGTTCCCAGACCGGAAAATCTTTGGCTTTCCGGGCTTGAACTTCTGGAAGTGAAGCCGGAAAATAACTTCGTGAATGTGGGTGAACGCTGCAATGTGGCGGGTTCGCGCAAATTCTTGCGTCTGATTAATGAAAAGAAATATGACGAGGCGCTCAGCATTGCTCGCCAGCAGGTGGAAGACGGTGCGCAGGTCATTGATATAAATATGGACGACGGACTGCTGGATGCTCAAGCGGAGATGACGACTTTCCTCCATCTGATAGCTTCGGAACCTGAGATTGCCCGTGTTCCCGTCATGATAGACTCCTCTAAGTGGGAAGTGATTGTGGCCGGATTGAAATGCCTGCAAGGCAAGTCCATCGTCAACTCCATCTCCTTGAAGGAGGGGGAAGATAAATTCCTGGAGCATGCGCGTACCATCAAGCAATATGGTGCGGCAGCCGTGGTGATGGCTTTTGATGAAAAAGGGCAGGCAGACACGTACGAACGTAAGATTGAGGTCTGCGAACGGGCATACCGTCTTTTGGTGGACAAGACAGGTTTCAATCCCCATGATATAATTTTCGACCCGAATGTACTTGCCGTGGCAACCGGTATGGACGAGCACAACAATTATGCTGTAGACTTTATCCGTGCCACCGGATGGATACGCAAGAATCTGCCCGGTGCGCATGTCAGTGGAGGAGTGAGTAACCTTTCCTTCTCTTTCCGCGGCAATAATTACATTCGCGAGGCGATGCATGCCGTATTCCTTTACTATGCCATCCGCGAGGGCATGGATATGGGTATCGTCAATCCGGCTACCTCCGTTCTTTACACCGATATTCCCGCTGATATATTGGAGCGCATAGAGGATGTGGTCTTGAACCGTCGTCCCGATGCTGCCGAGCGCTTGATAGAAACTGCCGAACGCTTGAAAGCGGAAGCAGAGGCGGCAAAAACTTCCGGAGGAGAGCGGCAGGCTGCCGCCCATTCCCAACTTGCCTGGAGAGAGGAGACTTCTGTGGAAGAGCGGTTGAAGTACGCCTTGACAAAGGGTATCGGCGATTATCTGGAAGCAGACCTTGCCGAAGCGTTGAAGCTGTATCCCAAAGCTGTTTCTATCATTGAAGGTCCGTTGATGGCGGGCATGAATCATGTAGGCGATTTGTTTGGGGCAGGCAAAATGTTCCTGCCGCAAGTAGTGAAGACGGCACGCACCATGAAGAAAGCGGTTGCCATCCTCCAGCCCATAATCGAGTCGGAGAAAGAAGAAGGTGCAACTGCTGCCGGAAAGGTGTTGTTGGCTACGGTAAAAGGTGATGTGCACGACATTGGAAAAAATATAGTCTCGGTAGTAATGGCCTGCAACGGGTACGATATAGTGGACCTTGGCGTCATGGTGCCTGCCGAAACCATTGTACAGCATGCCATAGAGGAAAAGGTAGACATGATAGGATTGAGTGGCTTGATAACCCCTTCGCTGGATGAAATGGTGCATGTAGCCATTGAGTTGGAAAAGGCAGGCCTGGACATTCCTCTGCTGATAGGTGGTGCCACGACTTCACCGCTTCACACTGCTCTAAAGATTGCTCCGGTCTATCATGCTCCCGTAATCCATCTGAAGGACGCCTCACAGAATGCTACAGTAGCAGCCAAACTGATGAATCCTGAGACAAAGGAGGAACTGGAAGAAGAACTGCATGAGAAGTATCGGCAGTTGTGCGAGAAGAACCGGGAGAAACAAGTAACAACCGTTTCCCTGGAAGAAGCGAGAAAGAACAAACTGAATCTGTTTTAAGAAGGAAGGAAAATAAGGATTAGGGATTAACATTCCTGCGGCATATATTCCTAATATTATGCGCAATTCGTTAACCCCTAATCCTTATTCTTTATCTTCTTCTTGTATTGCTCGAAACGTGACGTAATATCCCTTACGAAGTTATAAGTTTCGATGCCACGGAAATAGCCGTTTTTGCAGACGGGGTCGGTGAAGTATTCCTCATTGCTTTTTAGCAGGATGAAGTTTTCTACATTATCACGCCAGACATATTTGTTTTTGCCGTATTTTTCGGCCAGTGCCATGGCATCCAGCACATGGCCGATTCCGGAATTATAAGATGCCAGCACAAAGTTGATGCGTTCTTCCTGGGGTATCTTGGAAAAACTTTTGGCTGTGGCGCCTATGTATTTCACGGCAGCCTTTATACTCTCTTCAGGGTTCTGTTCCTTTCCTTCGGGTAGCCCCATAGCCCTGGCTGTGGCAGGCATCAGTTGCATCAGCCCCCTGGCACCGGCCCAGGATACGGCAGTGGAGTCGAAGTTGGACTCAGTATATGCCAGAGACGCCAGCAGGCGCCAGTCCCAGTCTATCTTGGGAGCATATTTCTTGAACAAATCATCGTAATGGGAAATTTTTCCTTCGCGCAGGGAGAGGATAGGAGAGTGGGGAATGGCCTTGCCGATTTCAAAATATCGTTTCATACTTGCCGTATAGGCAGGTGAAGTCATATTCTCCTCATGCCATTTGTTAGCGGCGGCTGCCAGTTGCGGACAGTCTTTCCGGACTGCCCACGATGCACGCTGGTCAAAGCTGATGGAGAGTCTGATATTCAGGTTGGGGTAATAGGTCGTATTAAGCTGTGCCACATCATTGTCTGCTACGGTATAGGGGATTTTCCCTTGTGCCACTTGGGTGATGAGGTCTTCTGCACTGATACTGTCGTTGGTCACTTTATGGATGTGGATACCTCCTCCGAGCTCTTCGTCCAGATTGACCAGCCGTTCATAATATTTTCCCGGCTTTACATATACATCTTTCCCGATGAGTTCCGTCACGTCTTTCAGTGGTTTGGTACGTCCGTTATTACGTTGCACGATGACTTGGTGCGTGATGACCTCTTCACCGCAATAAAGCAGACTGTCTTTCCATTCTTTAGTGATAGGCAGGTTGTAGGCGATGAGGTCTCCCTTGCCTGCTAATAACTTCTCTATGAGTTCGTGCACATTCCGGGCTACCTCTATTCTCAGCTTTACTCCCAGGCTCTTGGCAAACTGCTCGCTTAGCTCATATTGGAATCCCATATCCTGGCCACGGTAGATGAAGTAGGAAGTGGAGCTGTACAGAGTCAATACAACCAGTTCTCCGCTGTCCTTTATCTGTTGCAGGTCATCCGCTTCTTCTTTTTCGGCAGGATGTCCTCCACGGCATCCTGCGATACAGCACAACAACAGTAAGATAATTGAGACGGGAGAATTGATAATGGATGATTTATGTTTGGCGAGAGAAAATAAACTGTTCATATCTCATAGATTTAGTGTGTTCTTAATCCTCCATTATCAATTCTCCATTACAAATTAACTTCCCAAGTGCTTCTTGATATACATGGTCAATATATCGATGGCTACCTGGTTGTTTCCGCCTTCCGGTACAATGAGGTCTGCATATCGTTTGCAGGGCTCTATGAATTGCTGGTGCATGGGTTTTAGTATACGTGTATAGCGTTCCATAACGGCTTCTGCCGTGCGTCCGCGTTCCACTACATCACGCTGGATTACACGAATTAGGCGTTCGTCGGGGTCAGCGTCTACAAATATCTTGAGGTCCATCATGCTTCGCAGTTTCTTGTCGCACAAGGCAAGGATACCTTCTATGATGATGACTTCCCGGGGGGCGATATGGATGGTTTCGGGCTGGCGTGTACACGTCAGGTATGAGTAGGTGGGCTGTTCTATGCTTTTTCCTTCGCGCAGCATGGCGACATGTCTGGAAAGAAGGCTCCACTCAAAAGCGTCGGGGTGGTCGAAGTTGATGTTCTGCCGTTCTTCCACGGGCACATGGCTACTGTCCTTGTAGTAAGAGTCTTGTGGCAATAATACCACTTCACCAGCCGGTAGGCTTTCGATAATTTTACGTACGACGGTGGTCTTTCCTGAGCCGGTTCCACCTGCAATTCCTATTATTAACATCCGTTTAAGTGTATATTTGAAACAAAACCAGTATTTTTGCAGTTGTTAAAACAGCCGCTTAGGCTGACAAATATAGTGATAAATCATTTAAATGGCAAAGTTATGGTAAAGCACATTGTATTATTTAAGTTAAAAGATGAGGCACCGGCTGACGAAAAGTTGGCTGCAATGAACAGTTTCAAGGCAGCTATCGAAGCGCTTCCGGCTAAAATATCCGTTATCCGCAAGATTGAAGTCGGGCTGAATATCAATCCAGGCGAGGCTTGGAGTATCGCTCTTTACAGTGAGTTCGATACGTTGGATGACGTGAAATACTATGCCACCCATCCCGACCACGTGGCTGCCGGCAAGCTTATCGCTGCTGTGAAAGAGAGCCGTGCCTGCGTGGACTACGAGATAACTGAAAATTAAAAATTAAAAATTAAATCAGAGAACATGAAGAAATTGTTGTTCCCTTTATTTCTGTTGCTTTTCGCTGTGGCAGTGCAGGCACAGATACAAGACCCAGTCAAGTTCAAGTCCGAGCTGAAGACTTTGGCTGCCGATGAAGCGGAGGTCGTTTTTACGGCTGCTATTGACAAGGGCTGGCATGTCTATTCCACCGACTTGGGCGATGGCGGTCCTATCTCGGCGACTTTCAATGTGGAGAAAATCTCCGGAGCGGAAGTGGCTGGCAAACTGAAGCCTGTAGGCAAGGAAATCTCTACTTTCGATAAGTTGTTCGAAATGAAGGTACGCTATTTTGAAAATACGGCCCAATTTGTGCAGAAGCTAAAATTGACGGGTGGTGCCTATCAGCTGGAAGGATATCTGGAGTATGGCGCTTGCAACGATGAAAATTGTCTGCCGCCCACACAAGTGCCTTTCCAATTCTCCGGTGAGGCAGAAGGGGCTGCCAAAGAAGCTGCTGCAGCTACGGTTGAAACGAAAGTTGAAGAACAGCCCGCAAAGCAGGAGGCTGCCACCGACATGGTTTCTGTGGCTGTTGTCGGTGGTGCGGACGGACCGACGGAAATCAATGTGACGGACAAGGTGAACTTTTGGAAACCGGTTATCAATGAACTGCAATCTTTGGGCGAAACCACTTCGCAGGAAGATATGTCTTGGATTTATATCTTTATTACCGGATTTGCCGGCGGACTGTTAGCGCTCTTCACCCCTTGTGTATGGCCCATCATCCCGATGACTGTCAGCTTCTTCCTGAAGCGTAGCAAGGATAAGAAGAAAGGCATCCGTGATGCATGGACGTATGGTGCTTCCATCGTAGTGATTTATGTGACGCTCGGGCTGGCCATTACGCTGATTTTCGGAGCCAGCGCACTGAACGCACTCTCTACGAATGCAGTATTCAATATTCTTTTCTGCTTGATGCTGGTTGTGTTTGCGGCTTCCTTCTTCGGAGCGTTCGAAATAACGTTGCCCTCCAAATGGAGTACGGCTGTAGACAGTAAAGCCGAGGCGACAAGTGGTTTGCTCAGTATCTTCTTGATGGCGTTTACCTTGTCGCTGGTATCTTTCTCCTGCACGGGACCTATTATCGGATTCCTGCTGGTTCAGATTTCCACGACGGGTAGTGTGGTGGCTCCCGCTATTGGCATGCTGGGCTTTGCCATTGCATTGGCATTGCCTTTCACGCTGTTTGCCTTATTCCCGTCCTGGTTGAAGTCCATGCCCAAATCCGGTGGATGGATGAATATCATCAAGGTGACGCTTGGCTTCCTGGAGCTGGCTTTTGCCCTGAAGTTCCTTTCGGTAGCCGATTTAGCTTACGGTTGGCGCATCCTCGACCGTGAAACGTTCCTTGCTTTGTGGATTGTACTTTTTGCACTGCTTGGTTTCTACTTGCTGGGCAAAATCAAGTTCCCGCACGATGATGACGATTCAAAGGTTAGTGTGCCCCGTTTCTTTATGGCGTTGGCCTCACTGGCATTTGCAGTATATATGATTCCCGGTTTGTGGGGAGCTCCGCTGAAAGCTGTCAGTGCTTTTGCGCCGCCCATGCAGACGCAAGATTTCAATCTTTACAATAATGAAGTGCATGCCAAGTTCGATGATTATGACCTCGGTATGGAGTATGCCCGTCAGCATGGCAAGCCCGTGATGCTCGACTTCACCGGTTATGGTTGCGTGAACTGCCGTAAGATGGAGCTTGCCGTATGGACAAACCCTAAGGTGAGTGACATTATCAACAACGACTATGTGCTTATCACGCTTTACGTCGACAACAAGACACCGCTTCCTTCTCCCGTGAAGATTGTGGAGAACGGCACGGAACGTACGCTGCGTACCGTAGGCGACAAGTGGAGTTATCTGCAGCGTGTCAAGTTCGGTGCCAATGCGCAGCCCTTCTATGTGTTGATTGACAACGAAGGTAAGCCGCTTAACAAGTCTTACTCCTACGACGAAGATATACCTAAGTATATCGAATTTCTGCAGACCGGACTGGAGAATTATAAGAAAGAGAAATAAATAGAATCGGAAAAAGGATGCTTGTAAAAAGGCATCCTTTTTTCACTAAATCCCCTTTTTGTATGAAACACATTATAGACATTGATGCTTGGGAACGTCGGGATAACTACGGCTTTTTCCGCAGTTTTGTAAATTCCTGGTATTCCGTCACTACAGAGATTGACTGCACGGAAGCCAGTGCTGCAGCCCGGGCTGCAAAGCGCTCCTTTTTCCTTTATTATCTGTATGCTGTGGTGCGTTCGGCTAATGAAGTCGATGAACTCCGTTACCGTACCGACAAGGAAGGCCGGGTTGTTTTTCACGACCGGGTGGACATCATTTCTCCGATAGCTGTTCCCGGAAAGACATTCTATACCGTGCGCATTCCCTACCACGAAGACTTTGAGCGTTTCTATGCCGAAGCTTACGCCTTGATAACAAACATACCCGAGGACGGTGACCCTTATGGAGCCGAAAAGATTCTTGCCGGGCAAGGCGATTACGATGTGGTCCATCTGAGTGCAGTTCCCAAAATGTATTTCACCTCGATAACCTATACACTTGCCGAAGCAGGCAACGGTTGCAGTTATCCGTTGATGACTGCCGGCAAGGCTGTATCCCGTGAAGGTCGTCTGGTATTTCCTCTTTCCATCTATGTGAACCATGCTTTTGTCGACGGTTCTCATCTGACCTCCTTCTTCGGAAAGGTGGAGGAGTATTTGAAAGAGATTTCACATAAATGAATCCCCCAAAATAAATAATCTATGAAACGCTTATAAGGGTGTTTTTTCATGCTACAAATATATATGATGCCATACATATATGGCAACTTTGAGTTGTTTTTTGTATCTTGGTTTCTGTTTTTTAAGTATCATTGAAAAATCGGAAATGTGCAGACAAGATTTGTAGTATTACAGAATTGTTACAGAATTTATCCTTACCTTTGACACTTTAACAGAATAAGCGTATGGTAAGTAATATATCTTCATGCACGAAAGTACTTGTTTTGCCGATAGTTCTATGGGTTGTTTCGTCTTTTTCCCTGTGGGCGCAGGAGAAGGATTTTGCCACTTGGGCGAATGCCGGTTTCGAATATAAGTTGAAGCCGGCACTTACTGTTTCCGGTGGGCTGGAGTGGCGTACAAAGGATGATTTGGGAAAGACAGACCGGTGGGGGCTGAAGGTGGGGGGAAGCTATAAGCTGTTGCCTTTCTTGAAGCTTGGAGCCGGGTATGAGACGCATTACCGCAATCGGGGGGCGGATGGCTGGAAGTTCCGGCACCGCTACCGTTTGGAAGGCACTCTGTCTGCCCGTGTGCAAAGGGTGAAACTGTCCTTGCGTGAGCGCTTTCAGCATACGTTCGATGGACATACGGACGAGTTGCGTTTGCGCTCACGTGCGAAGGTGGCATATGACATTCCGAAGTGCAAGGTGGAGCCGTATGCTTCGGCCGAGATGTATAATGGTTTGAATAGGACAGAGCACTTCGGAGTAAAGCGGATGCGTTATCGCGGAGGCATTACGTTGCCCTTGTCCGAGCGCTGGGAGGCGGACATCTTCTATTGCAGACAGTGGGAGAAGGATAAGCGGAAAGATATAGTAGGGGTGGAGTGTGTTTATAGCTTTTGAGGGGAGATGAGGGCTGAAAGCCTTTTTTTACTTTTTGTTCTTCCGGTACTCCTTTTTCAGATAAAAGTTGAATCCGGCATATATTTGGAGGGTGCCGAACCCGTTGTTCAGGGAGAAACTGTTTTTGTAGTAGTCGTATGTCCGTCCTACGAATGAGGTACCCACGAAGTATTTGCTGTTGTTGTATACCACACCTGCACGCAGAATGAAGTCGATATTGAAATTCTTGTACCAGTCGTCCGCTTCCCGCTCTTCTGTCTTCTCTATGCGTGATGTCTTGTAGGCGACAGCCGGATTGAACGATAGGCATGCGAGGCAGTTGCGGGCAAACACCCAATTGTAGGCATAGCCGGCGTTGAGGCTGATATTCGTGTATTTGATATGTTTCACCTTCATACCCGGGTTCATGGCTCTCTGAATTATTTTGGGCAGCTTGGTATAGTCGAAGTTCAGATTGTGGGTGGATACGGAGAATCCGGCAATAAAAGAACCTGCATTGCGGCGCTGGTTGGTGGACTGGCTGAAGGCAGCCGGATAGGAGAAACGTCGGTTGTTGAAAATGTAATATAGATTCACCCCCTTCATTTTTACTTTCAATCCGTTGAAGTCTTCGGAATAATTGGAGGGAATCTCGTCGGAAAAGCCGGATACCTTGTGTATCTTATAGTCGTTTCCGGTGCTGCGATAGAAAATGTCGACTCCCAGTTTGGAACTGTAAAGACTGAGATCAAACTCCGTACCGCGCTTTTTCTTGCTTTTCTTTCCGTAGAGCCAGTCCGTATCGACAGCCCATCCCAGGAATATCCAACGCCATCCGAAGTAAGCGCCTATCTTGTTGTGCGGGTTGGGCGAAAAACGGAGCCGCTGACCGTCATTGCCCACGGAGTAATACTCGTAATTGGTGAAATGGTCGAGCATCAGGGCGTAATTGTATCGGTTGGGACTGATATAGGTAGTGTCGAAGTCACTGAAGTCGAGGAATTTCTTCAATGCTTTTACGAAGGTATTTTTATGTACGATGCTGTCGCATGTGACGGAACCGTTCTCCTTGTTTTGCGCAAACAATGAGAATGTAAATAGTATCCATAAGCAGAAAAAGACCCCTTTTTGCATCTTGTTGTTCTCTCTCATTTATACAAAGCTAAATAAAATAACCGGTTTAGAACAGCATCCCACTAATTTTTCGATGAAAAAGGCATTAATAATTTGTAGTTTTCAATCGGAATGACTAATATTGAACGTTTTATTGAGAGAATATATGAATCAGAGCCAGATAAAAAAGAAGAATACGATATGAAGAAGATTATCAATCCGTGGAAAGATATGGAGGGGTACAACTGTTTCGGTTGCTCTCCCGACAATGAAGCAGGTGTGAGAATGGAGTTTTATGAGGACGGTGACGAGGTGGTGAGTATCTGGAAGCCGCGTCCGGAGTATCAGGGATGGCTGAATACGTTGCATGGAGGCATCCAGTCCGTATTGCTGGATGAAATCTGCGGTTGGGTAGTGTTCCGCAAGCTGCAGACTGGCGGGGTGACATCGAAAATGGAGACTCGGTTCCGCAAATCCATATCGACCAACGACACGCATGTGGTGCTGCGGGCTTCACTTCGGGAGCAAAAGCGGAATATCGCCATCATAGAAGCACGTCTGTACAATAGCATGGGAGAACTTTGTACGGAAGCTACCTGCACTTACTTCACCTTCCCGAAAGAGAAAGCGGAAACGGAAATGCATTTCCATAGCTGCGAAGTGGAGCAGGAGGAAATATTGCCGTTGATTTGATTGTTTTACCACAGATTACACAGATTTGCACAGATTGAAATAAAAATAATCTGTGCAAATCTGTGTAATCTGTGGTGAAGTAAGATGAATTTGAAAGAAAAAATAAACTTTTTGTGATAAATCTTTTGAAGTTTCAAACTTTTAGTTTACTTTTGTCGCATTAAAACCAAAAAAATATGAAGAATATCGTTGCACATCATCACCATCATCATCCTGACGAATAACTCGGTGGGCGTATGAGTGTATATGTACAACAAATGACATAAATGACGAGGCTTGCCGAATATTGGTAAGCCTCGTTTTGTTTTCTGCCATCTCATTCAAAATAGTAAATCGTAAAATAGTAAATAGCCTTATGTTAAGAATTGCAGTACAAGCTAAAGGTCGTCTTTATGACGAGACCATGTCATTTTTGGGAGAATCGGATATTAAGTTAAGTGCCATGAAGCGTTCGTTGTTGGTGCAGTCGTCAAACTTTCCTCTTGAAGTGTTGTTTTTGAGGGATGACGACATTCCGCAGTCTGTGGCTACTGGAGTGGCTGATATAGGCATTGTGGGTGAGAATGAATTTGTTGAGAAGAATGAGGATGCGGAGATAATCAAGCGTCTGGGATTCAGCAAGTGCCGTCTGTCTCTTGCCATGCCGAAGGATATTGAGTATCCGGGGGTGAAGTGGTTTCATGGAAAGAAGATTGCGACATCTTATCCGGGCATCCTTTCCGGCTTTTTGAAAGAGAATGGGGTGAATGCGGAGATACACGTCATTACGGGGTCAGTAGAAGTGGCGCCGGGCATCGGTCTGGCAGATGCTATTTTCGATATTGTAAGTTCCGGTTCTACGCTGGTGAGCAACCGTTTGAAGGAAGTGGAGGTTGTGATGAAGTCGGAAGCGCTACTGATTGGCAACAAGAACATGAGCGAGGAAAAGCAAGAGATATTGAGGGAGCTGTTGTTTCGTATGGATGCCGTGAAGACAGCCGAAGATAAGAAATATGTGCTGATGAATGCCCCGAAAGAGAAACTGGATGAGATTGTCTCTGTACTTCCGGGCATGAAGAGCCCCACGGTGATGCCGTTGGCGCAAGAAGGCTGGTGCTCGGTACATACCGTACTCGACGAGAAATGTTTCTGGGAGATAATTGGAAAGCTGAAAGCGTTGGGGGCGGAAGGCATTCTGGTGCTGCCGATTGAGAAAATGATAATTTAAAGCCTCGACACACCTCCAAGAATATCATGGCTTATGCATAAATCTTTAAAAACATGTCATTATGATATTGATTAGTAATCCCGATAAATTCCAGTGGCAAGAGATTCTGAAACGTCCGGTGATGAATACGGAGAATCTGTTTGATACGGTGCGGAGCGTTATTGACCGTGTGAAAGCGGAGGGAGACTGTGCTGTACTGGATTATGAAAAAAAATTTGATAAAGTGGTGCTGACTTCGCTGGCTGTGTCGGAAGAGGAACAGCAGGAAGCGGAAAACCTGGTGAGTGAAGACTTGAAAGCAGCTATTCGACTGGCAAAGCAGAACATTGAGACTTTCCACGCGGCACAACGCTTTGAGGGCAAGAAAGTGCAGACTCGGCCGGGGGTGACCTGCTGGCAGAAAGCGGTTGCTATAGAAAAGGTGGGATTGTATATCCCCGGAGGAACGGCTCCGCTGTTTTCTACGGTACTGATGCTGGCCGTTCCCGCCAGGATTGCCGGATGCAAGGAAATTGTTCTCTGCACCCCTCCGGGACGTGACGGAAAGGTACATCCCGCTGTGCTGTTTGCCGCAAAAGTGGCAGGTGTCAACCGGATTTTCAAAGCTGGCGGCATACAAGCCATTGCCGCTATGGCATACGGAACGGAAAGTGTGCCTAAAGTTTACAAGATATTCGGTCCGGGAAATCAGTATGTCACGGCTGCCAAACAGCTTGTGAGCTTGCGTGATGTGGCGATAGATATGCCGGCAGGACCTTCGGAAGTAGAAGTTCTGGCTGACGAAACAGCTAATCCGGTTTTTGTCGCCGCCGACTTATTGAGCCAGGCAGAACACGGAGTGGACAGTCAAGCTATATTAATTACGACCTCTGTCGAATTGCAACAAGCTGTAAAGGTGGAAGTGGAATGCCAACTGGCCTTACTGCCACGTAAAGAGATTGCCGAAAAGTCTCTTGCCAATAGCAAACTGATTGTAGTGGACAGCATGGAAGAAGCCATCGAACTGACCAACGCGTATGCTCCCGAACATCTTATCATAGAAACCGAGGATTATCTTTCTGTGGCAGAACGTATCGTGAATGTCGGTTCTGTATTCTTGGGTTCTCTTACTCCGGAGAGTGCGGGAGATTATGCTTCGGGCACAAACCATACCTTGCCGACAAACGGCTATGCTAAAGCATACAGCGGTGTCAGCCTCGACAGCTTTATCCGCAAGATAACTTTTCAGGAGATAAAGCCGGAAGGATTGAATATCATCGGCCCTGCCATTGAGCTGATGGCTGCCAATGAACAGCTGGATGCGCATAAGAATGCTGTGAGTGTGAGACTGGGGCAGTTGGAAAATGGAAATGAAAATTGAAAGTTGAAAATTGAGAGTTGATGGCTTAAAGTAATTTTAATCGTAAATTGTCAAATCATAAATAACATGGTGAAAACATTACAAGAACTTACCCGTCCGAATATCTGGCGTCTGAAGCCTTATTCTTCAGCACGAGATGAATATAATGGTGCTGCGGCATCCGTTTTTCTCGATGCAAACGAGAATCCTTATAACATGCCGCACAACCGTTATCCCGACCCCATGCAGCGGGAGTTAAAGACTGAATTGTCTAAAATTAAAAAGGTGAGTCCCGATTCCATCTTCTTAGGGAATGGCAGTGATGAAGCTATCGATTTGGTGTTCCGTGCTTTTTGTGAACCCCGTGTGGACAATGTAGTGGCCATCGACCCTACTTACGGCATGTATCAAGTCTGTGCCGACGTTAATGATGTGGAGTACCGCAAAGTGCTGCTCGATGAGGATTTCCAGTTCTCTGCCGACAAGCTTCTGGCTGCTGCGGATGAGCATACCAAACTGATTTTTATCTGTTCTCCCAACAATCCTACCGGCAATGACCTGCTCCGTAGCGAAATTGAAACGCTGATTCGCCGGTTTGATGGGTTGGTGATACTGGACGAGGCATACAATGACTTCTCCGAGGCACCTTCCTTCCTTGAAAATTTGAATCAATATCCGAATCTCATTGTGCTGCAAACCTTTTCCAAAGCATGGGGATGTGCTGCTATCCGTCTAGGTATGGCATTTGCCTCACCGGAGATTATCGGCATCCTCAATAAAATAAAATATCCCTATAACGTGAACCAGTTGACACAGAAGCAGGCAGTGGAAATGCTTCACCGCTATTATGAAATAGAACGTTGGGTGAAGACCCTGAAAGAAGAGCGGGAGAACCTGGAAGCCGAGTTCGCCGCACTGCCATGTACGGTGAAGATGTTCCCCTCTCATGCCAATTTCTTCCTGGCCCGTGTGACGGATGCTGCGAAGATTTACAATTATCTGGTAGGTAAGGGTATCATTGTCCGCAACCGTAACTCCGTGTCACTCTGCGGAAATTGCCTGCGGGTGACGGTAGGAACGAGAGGGGAGAATGAAAAATTGATTGAAGCGTTGAAAGTTCTTACGATTTGAGCATTTAGCATTTATGAAGAAGAAAGTACTTTTTATAGACCGTGACGGAACTTTAGTCATTGAGCCGCCGATTGATTATCAGTTGGACTCCCTGGAGAAGCTGGAGTTCTATCCGAAAGTGATGCGTAATCTTGGCTTCATCCGCAGCAAGCTGGATTTTGATTTTGTGATGGTGACCAATCAAGACGGGCTCGGCACAACTTCCTTTCCAGAAGAGACCTTTTGGCCGGCACACAACCTGATGATGAAGACATTGGAAGGCGAAGGCATCACCTTCGACGACATCTGCATAGACCGCAGCATGCCCGATGACAATGCACCAACCCGTAAGCCGCGTACCGGGATGCTTACCAAATACCTTGATAACCCGGACTACGATTTGTCCCACAGTTTCGTCATCGGTGACCGGCCTACGGATGTGGAGTTGGCAAAGAATTTGGGATGCCGCGCCATTCTTCTGCAAGATGATATGGCTTTATTGAAACCCATCTCCGAAGGTGGCAGTGCCGCTTGTGACGGACTTAAAGATTACTGCGCTCTCGCCACCAAGGATTGGGATAAGGTGGCCGAATTCCTCTTTGCCGGTGAGCGTACAGCGGAAGTACGTCGCACTACCAAGGAGACAGATATATATGTATCTTTGAATCTGGATGGCGACGGGTATTGTGACATCGTGACCGGACTGGGCTTCTTCGACCACATGTTGGAACAGATAGGCAAGCACGGTGGTATGGACCTTACCATCCATGTGAAAGGTGACCTTGAAGTGGACGAGCATCACACCATCGAAGATACTGCCCTTGCCCTGGGCGACTGCCTTTATCAAGCCTTAGGAAGCAAACGAGGCATTGAACGCTACGGCTATGCTCTTCCTATGGACGATTGTCTTTGCCAGGTGTGTCTCGATTTTGGCGGACGTCCGTGGCTTGTATGGGGTACCGAGTTCAAGCGCGAGAAGGTAGGAGACATGCCTACGGAAATGTTCCTGCACTTCTTTAAATCCTTGAGCGATGCTGCCCGGATGAATCTCAATGTAAAAGCCGAAGGACAGAACGAACATCATAAGATAGAGGGCATCTTCAAGGCGCTGGCACGTGCGCTGAAGATGGCGGTGAAGAGGGATATTTATCACTTTGGGCTGCCAAGCTCGAAAGGAGTGTTGTAAAAAGGAAATAGAGGATGAATTGTTCCTCCATCTTATTAAACTTTTCACTATCTTTGTCAACAAAAAGGTATACAGACGAAGAATTATGTCACACTTGGCTCCCCTTATAGCTGATTTAGCTCTGATATTGATTTGTGCGGGGATTATGACCCTGCTTTTTAAGAAGTTGAAGCAACCATTGGTATTAGGATATGTAGTTGCAGGATTCCTTGCCAGCCCTCACATGGCTTATACACCGTCGGTGATGGATACGGCTAATATACAGACCTGGGCGGATATAGGTGTTATCTTCCTGTTGTTTGCACTGGGATTGGAATTCAGCTTCAAGAAGATTGTGAAGGTGGGAGGGGCAGCGATTATTGCTGCGTGTACCATCATCTTTTGTATGATATTGTTGGGTGTGGCGGTAGGTACCGGTTTCGGCTGGAAACGGATGGACTGCATATTTCTGGGCGGTATGATTGCCATGTCGTCCACCACCATTATCTATAAGGCGTTTGATGATTTGGGGATGCGCAAGAAGCAGTTCACGGGTCTGGTGCTCAGTGTGCTTATTCTGGAGGATATTCTTGCCATCGTATTGATGGTGATGCTCTCCACGATGGCAGTCAGCCATAACTTTGAGGGTACGGAGATGCTGGAGAGTATTGCCAAACTGCTGTTCTTCCTGATACTTTGGTTCGTGGTGGGTATTTACCTCATCCCCGGATTGCTGAAGCGGTGCCGGAAGTTGATGAGCGAGGAAACTTTGCTGATAGTCTCTCTTGGACTCTGTTTCGGTATGGTGGTGATGGCTGCGCATACGGGATTTTCGGCTGCTTTCGGTGCATTTATCATGGGCTCCATTCTCGCCGAAACGGTAGAGGCGGAGAGCATAGAGCGCCTGGTGAAGCCGGTCAAGGACTTGTTTGGCGCCATCTTTTTCGTATCGGTCGGCATGATGGTAGACCCGGCTATGATTGTGGAGTATGCGGGACCTATTGTCGTGATTACTTTGGCGGTCATTTTCGGACAATCCCTCTTCGGGACGCTGGGGGTGCTGCTGGCGGGGCAACCGCTGAAGACGGCCATGCAGTGCGGTTTCAGTCTGACGCAAATCGGTGAGTTTGCTTTTATTATAGCTTCGCTGGGCGTGTCGCTGCATGTCACCAGCCATTTTTTGTATCCTATTGTGGTGGCGGTGTCTGTCATCACTACTTTCCTTACTCCTTATATGATTCGTTTGGCAGAGCCCGCTTCCAATCTTGTGGATACGCATTTGCCGGAAAAATGGAGAAAGTTCTTGACCCGCTATGCTTCAGGTTCGCAGACCATGAACCATGAAAGTCTGTGGAAGAAACTGATATTTGCACTGGTCAGGATTACGGTTGTATATTCCATCATTTGCGTGGCGGTGATAGCTTTGGCGTTCCGTTTTCTGGTGCCTTTCGTGCACGACAGTCTGCCCGGGGTATGGGGCTCTTTGTTGGCTGCCTTTATCATCATTCTGTGTATAGCTCCGTTTCTGCGTGCTATCATGATTAAAAAGAATCACTCGGAAGAGTTTGTGACTTTATGGAAGGATAACCGTGGAAATCGGGCGCCGTTAGTGGCTACCATTGTATTGCGCCTGCTGTTGGGTGTTTCGTTTGTCATGTTCGTTATAGCCGGTTTATTCAAGATGTCTGTGGGACTGGTATTTGGGGTGGCGGTGTTGCTGGTGACTTTAATGATACTTTCCCGTCAGTTGAAGAAGCAGTCCATAATGATAGAAAGGACATTCTTCCAGAATCTGCGGTACCGCGACATGCGTGCCGAGTATATGGGAGAGAAGAAACCGGAGTATGCGGGGCGTCTGCTGTCACGCGACTTGCACCTGACAGATTTTGAGATTCCCGGCGAATCGGAATGGGCAGGCAGGACATTGGCAGAGCTGAATTTTGGAAAGAAATACGGTATCCATGTGGTCTCTATCCTTCGGGGCAAGAAACGGATTAATATTCCTGGAGCGTCTGTCCGTCTTTTTCCGCAGGACAAGATACAAGTAATTGCTACGGATGAGGAATTGAGCATTTTCGGTCAGGAGATGGATAAGGTGTCTGCCATGAATGCGGATGTGATAGAGAAGAGTGAAATGATTCTACGCCAATTCTGTGTGGACGGGCAGTCTCCTTTCCTGAACAAGACCTTGAAAGAAGCAGGGATACGCGAGAAATATCACTGTCTGATTGCCGGTGTGGAGCGGGGAGGGGAGACCTTGCATGCTCCCGATCCGCATGAACCTTTTGTAGAGGGAGATGTGGTATGGATTGTAGGCGAGAGTGTCGATGTGTACAAACTGGTCGGCCGAAAATGCGAAGGTTTCGACATGGGGTAAGATTTACCCCATGAACGCTAATCAGAGTTTGTTCAGTATTTTGTCCATTACCCAGTTGGTAAGAGTGGCGCTTTCACCGTCACAGCTGCAGATTGACTTGCCTAGCAGGTGGTCTACCACTGCCTGGATAAGCGGTTGCTGGACGTAAGTGGGATTTTCAACAATGATTTCCTCACGCCCTCTTTCTGTGTGCAGCGCAATGGGGTCATAGGTGAACACGGAGAAACAAATCATGCCTTTGTCTCCAATGATTTCTATACGATCTTCGCGGGCAGATTCGTGGGCGACGAAACACCAGGAGCCGCTGCCCACCAGTCCGCTGTCAAACTGGAAACATGCGCTTAGGGTGTCCTCGGCTGGATATAGTCCGCCACGGTTGCTCTTGTAGCCGCTGGCTTCAAGGATACATCCGAAGATTTCCTGCAACAAATCTATCTGGTGGGGTGCAAGGTCATAGAAGTATCCTCCACCGGCAATATCCGGTTGCACGCGCCACGGTAGGTTTTCCTTGTTATGGTCGAGGTCGCGGGGAGGCTGGGCGAATCGGATTTGAATGTTGATGATGTTGCCAATATGTCCTTCCTCTACCAGTGACTTTACCTTTAGGAAGTAGGGCAGATAGCGGCGGTAATACGCAACAAAACATGGAACACCCGTTTCTTTGGAAATGCGGTTGATGCGGCAGCACTCTTCGTAGGTAACAGCCATCGGCTTCTCTATGTAGACCGGTTTACCTGCCTTCATGGACATGATGGCGTACGTAGCATGTGAAGAAGGAGGAGTGGCAATGTACACGGCGTTCACCTCTTCGTCGTCAATCAACTCCTGGGCATCGTCGTACCATTTGGGAATCCCTCTTTCCTTGGCGTAGGTCTTGGCCTTGTCACCATTTCGACTCATGACGGCCACAACTTCGGAGTTCTCTATTTTCTGAAATGCCGGTCCGCTTTTGTATTTGGTCACTTCTCCGCAACCGATGAATCCCCATTTAATTATTCTCTCGCTCATAATCTTTCCCTTATTTTACTCTTCCTCGAAATCGAATTCAAAGTCGAAATCATCCAGAAATTCCGGTTCTGTAAATTCTTCCAGGCTCCGGCGGTCTTTTTTCGTTGGCCGTCCAGTACCTTTGGCACGGTTGACGAAACCGCTGACACGGCTCATTTCCAGCAGTTCATACTGTTCCGGAGCCGTTACATTCTCCATCATTTCAGCTACTAACTTTGCGCCGACACGCTTTTCAATGGGTTGCAGTACTTTGAAGGAATAGGTGACGGGGGGCTTGCGCACTTGGATGACGTCTCCCGGTTTCACCGTACGGGCAGCCTTTGCCAGTGCGCCATTGATGCTGATGCGCCCTTTTTTGCAGGCTTCGGCAGCTATGGTACGTGTTTTGAAGATGCGTACAGCCCACATCCATTTGTCAATTCTGGCTTCGTTCATTTCTTGTTATATTGATTCATGGTGATATCTATTCCCGCCAGACAGAAACTTTTGATGATTTCTCCGGCTGTTTCCAATCTCTCGCCCATTGTTTTCCAATCTTCATCGGTAAAATGTCCCAGCACATAGTCAATCTGTCCGCCACGGGGAAAGTCATTGCCGATTCCAAAACGCAGGCGTGCATAGTTCTGGGTGCCCAGCGTTACTGCAATATGCTTAAGGCCGTTATGTCCCGCATCGCTTCCCTTACCTTTCAGGCGCAGTGTACCGAAAGGCAGTGCAAGGTCATCTACCACTACCAACACATTCTCCAATGGAATGTTTTCCTTTTGCATCCAGTAGCGTACGGCGTTACCGCTGAGGTTCATGAAGGTGGAAGGCTTCAGTAGTAATAGTTGGCGTCCCTTGACTGACAGCGTTGTGGTGAAGCCATAACGTCCGTCGGTAAAAGTGGCACCTGCTGCTTTTGCCAGAGTATCTACTACCATGAATCCGATGTTGTGACGGGTTTCGTGATATTCGGGGCCGATATTGCCCAATCCTACAATTAAATATTTCATTGTCAGTGCTTCAAGTCTATTCTCTTTCTCCTTTCAGAGGAGAAAGAGCAGTAAGAAAAAGAACGCGGATTATCGCAACTTTCCGCGGAAATCAGTATGAAATCTGCGTTGGCTGCGTTAATCCGCGTTCCCCAATATTTAGTCTTTCTTGGAAAGAATTGATTAGTTGCCTGCAGCAGCAGCGGCACCTCTTGCAGCACGAGTCAGCTTAACGGCGCATACAACAGCTTCTTTGGCATTCAGCAATTCCAATCCTTCGTATTGCAATTCGCCAACTTTAACAGTCTTACCAAGTCCCAAGTGAGTAACGTTGATAGTCAGTCTTTCAGGAATTACGTTATACAAAGCTCTTACTTTCAGTTTACGCATCTGGAGTACCAGCTTACCACCAGCCTTAACACCTTCTGCCAAACCTTCCATCTGTACCGGAACTTCCATAACGATAGGCTTAGCCTCGTCAATTTGATAGAAGTCAACGTGTAGGATGGTATCCTTTACGGGGTGGAATTGGATATCTTTCATGATAGCGTTTACTTTCTTGCCATCAATCACCAAGTCAACTACGTAGATGTGCGGAGTATAAACCAAATTGCGCAGACCTTCTGCAGGTACAGTGAAGTGAACATTTTCACCTGCACCATAAAGTACGCAAGGTACACCGTTGTTTTTACGAATAGCTTTCAAAGCTCTTGCTTGTTCCGAAGAACGTTCTGCAATAGTTCTTGCAGTTCCTTTTACTTCAATTGATTTCATTTCTAAAAAAATTGTGTTACTCTAAATTAAGTAAATTTTTTGCTTAATTCACCATCACACGATGTGGTTTACCACACGATGTTGCAAAAAAGCGGTGCAAAAATACAGCTTCTTTTTGAATTATCAAAAGGTTATAACTTAAAATTCAATGTCTATTTTGATTTCTCCGTCCAGGGGGCAAGCTTTTTCCTCTTGTGGTACTTCTTCTTTGTGTGTTTCGGGAGTTTCAGCCTCGTCGTCAGCGGTATGTCTTGTGTGGAAACCCTGTTGCTCCTGGATGAAGCCGATGGCCTGCTGGAGTCCGTTCATGAACTTTTCAAAATCTTCTTTGTATAGAAAGATTTTGTGCTTTTCGAAACTTACCTGCGAGTCGTCACCCTCGCCCATCACGATTTTCTTGCTTTCCGTAATGGCGAGAAACATTTCGTCTTTTCTGTTTTTCTTGACGTCTAAATAGTAGATGCGCTTACCTGCTTTGATGGATTGGGAGAATACAATCTCCTTGTCGTTCATGTCCGCTGCGTTTTTCTTCTTAAAGTCTTCCATATTATAATAGGTCTCAATTTTGATATTATCACCTTAAAACTTGTATCTCGTAGCTTTTAGCTCTTTATCGGGCTCAAAATTGACGATTTTTTTTAAACTGTCAAAAGAAAAAGACCGGATAATCAATATCTGCATTAAAAAATGTGATTTATTTATGTAAACTCATTAAAAATGCCTACTTTTGCGCCTTGTTAAAACACTAGTATTTACTTTAGAATTATGATCAACAGAGTTCTTATTCGTCTTAAGATTATACAGATTGTATATGCTTATTATCAGAATGGCAGTAAAAATTTAGACTCAGCGGAGAAAGAATTATTCTTTAGCCTTTCAAAGGCATACGACCTCTACAACTACCTGCTGATGCTGATGATAGCTTTGACGAACTACGCACAAAAACGTATTGATGCGGCAAAAGCTAAGCTGGCTCCCACTGCCGAGGAGCTGTATCCCAACATGAAATTTGTGGAAAACAAGTTTATAGCCCAGTTGGAAGTGAACAAACAATTGACGGAATTCATCGCCAACCAAAAGCGCACGTGGGCCAATGATGAAGACTTCGTCAAGGGATTGTATGAGAAAATTGTGGAATCAGATATATATAAGGAATATATGGCTTCTTCGGACGATTCTTACGAATATGATCGTGAATTGTGGAGAAAACTGTATAAGACTTTTGTTTTCAACAACGAAGCCTTGGACAGTGTGCTCGAAGACCAGAGCCTTTACTGGAACGACGACAAGGAGATTGTGGATACTTTCGTGCTGAAAACCATCAAGCGCTTCGAAGAGAAGAATGGTGCCAACCAGGAGCTTTTACCAGAGTTTAAGGATGAGGAAGACCAGGAATTTGCACGCCGTTTGTTCCGCCGTGCCATCTTGAACTGTGACTATTACCGTCATCTCATCAGTGAGAATACGCGTAATTGGGACTTGGACCGTGTAGCCTTTATGGATGTTGTAATCATGCAGTGTGCATTGGCCGAAATATTGAGTTTCCCGAACATTCCGGTGAGTGTTTCGTTAAACGAATATGTCGATATTGCCAAAGTTTACAGCACGGTCAAAAGCGGCAGCTTCGTGAACGGTACATTGGACGGAATAGTTAATCAATTAAAAAAAGAAGGTAAGTTAACGAAAAACTAATACCTTTGTTTAATAATAGAAACCAAAACTGAGTATTTATGAACTTAATGACTGTATTCTTCCTGCAAGCTCCTGTTGCAGGGCCTGCTGGTGGTGGTAGCATGATGTGGATTATGCTGATAGCCATGTTCGTTATTATGTATTTCTTTATGATTCGTCCTCAAAACAAGAAGCAAAAGGAAATCGCAAACTTCCGTAAATCGCTTCAAGTGAATCAGAAAGTAATCACAGCCGGTGGCATCCATGGTGTTATCAAGGAAATCAACGACAATGATGTGGTGCTTGAAATCGCTTCCAACGTTAAGATTCGTATAGACAAGAATTCTATTTTTGCTGCAGCTGCTGATGCGAATAGCAGTCAGGCATCTAAATAATAGAAATGTGAGCCTATGTTTGAACGTAGGAACATACAACGTACATATCTGAAGATATCAAGAGAAGTGAAGGACTTTCTGCTTAGCGATAAAAGCAGAGAGTTCTTCATTTTTTTGTTTTTCTTCTTTGTGGCCGGTGGCTTCTGGCTCTTGCAGACCTTGAACAACGACTATGAGGCGGACTTCTCTATACCGGTGCGGCTGAAGGGAGTACCCAATAATGTGGTGATTACTTCTGAACCTGTTTCAGAACTCCGCATCAAGGTAAAGGATAAGGGAACGGTACTGCTCAACTATATGTTGGGAAAGAGCTTCTATCCTGTTATTCTCGATTATGCCGATTATACGGGTGTGGATAATCAAGTAAGGATATATCCCCCGCAGTTTGAAAAGAAAGTGCTGAACCAGCTGAATGCTTCTACCCGCCTGCTTTCCATGAAGCCGGATACATTGGAGTACATCTATTCGACGGGAGCCTCCAAACTGGTGCCGGTGAAGCTGCGCGGCACGCTGAGTGCCGGACGTGAGTATTATCTTTCGGATACGATATTCAGTCCCGATTCCGTATTGGTGTATGCGCCGCAAGGCGTGCTGGATACGATTACTGTTGCCTATACGCAACCGGTGAAGCTGGAAGATATATCGGATACCTTGAGACAGCAAATCCCCCTGCGTGTTCAGAAAGGTGTGAAGTTTGTGCCTTCTTCCATTGAGATGATGCTTCCGGTGGATATTTATACAGAAAAGACAGTGGAGGTGCCGTTGCGTGGCGTTAACTTTCCTGCCGACAAGGTGCTGCGCGCTTTCCCTTCTAAGGTGCAGGTCACGTTTCAGGTTGGTCTGAGTCATTTCAGGCAGATTAACGCTGATGATTTTCATATTTACGTGTCTTATGAGGAACTGCTTCGTCTGGGTTCCGACAAGTATACGGTAAAGATCAAGAATCTGCCGAAAGGGGTGAGCCAGGTGCGCTTCAATCCGGCACAGGTGGATTTTTTGATAGAGCAAATTTCTCCTGATTATGGCGATTAAGATAGGTATAACCGGTGGTATCGGTAGCGGAAAGAGTATGGTATCCAGACTGTTGGAAGTGCTGGGTGTTCCCGTCTATATCTCGGACTTGGAAACGAAAAAGCTGATGGTATCCGATTCATTTATCCGCGAGGAATTGTCTGCCTTGCTTGGTGCGGAAGTGTATGCCGGTGGTACACTGAACAAGCCTTTGTTGGCGTCTTATCTTTTTGGCAGTCCGGAGCATGCCCAAAAAATCAACGGTATTGTGCATCCTCGTGTAAAGGAGGATTTCAGGCGGTGGACACAATGTCGCGCCGCTTCTTCCATTGTCGGTATAGAATCGGCCATTTTGGTTGAAGCGGGGTTTGCAGGTGAAGTAGATGCTATTGTTATGGTCTATGCGCCCGAAGAGGTGCGTATTTCACGTGCCGTCTGGCGGGATGCTTCCTCGCGCGAATTGATAGAAAAGCGTATCCGTAGCCAGATGGATGACGAAGAAAAGCGTAAATATGCAGATTTTGTCATTGTAAATGATGGCGAAACTCCATTGATTCCGCAAGTTTTAGAGCTAATCGGTTCGCTATCTGAAAAAATGCACTATCTGTTACGAAAATAGGCATCTTCTTAACAATAAAAATAAGCAAGCTTATTTTGTATTGTCTTCGGCTTACATTATCTTTGCCTCCCGAAAAAATAACTACTAATCATCAAAACAGAATATATTATGTTGAAGACTATTTTGTCCATTTCCGGTAAACCGGGATTGTATAAGCTTGTTTCTCAGGGAAAAAATATGTTGATTGTAGAGTCGCTTGCAGACAAGAAGCGTTTTCCTGCCTATGGTAATGAGAAGATTACTTCTTTGGGCGATATCGCCATGTATACAGATACGGAAGATGTTCCTTTGAAGGAAGTGCTTCTTTCCATGAAGAAAAAGGAAAACGGCGCTGCCGTAGTGATGGACTTAAAGAAGGCTACTGCCGACGATTTGCGTGCTTACCTGGCAGAGGTATTGCCTACCTTCGATCGCGACCGCGTATATCCGTCCGACATCAAGAAATTGATTGTTTGGTATAATTTGCTGGTGGCAAGCGGTATGACGGATTTTGAAGAAACTCCTGCGGCAGAAACGAAGGAGGAAAGCAAGGCCGAGTAATCGGAGAAGGATTGAAATACAAAATAAAAGAGGCGATTCTCAATAGTCGGGAATCGCCTCTTTTATTGGGGGGATACGGATTGCTTTTAATTTCTGAAAACCAGTCCGTCGTCAGTGGTATTGGCATCCACTGTAATAGGCTTGCTGCGGTCTACTTCCTGGGACAGCAACTTCTTCGACAAATCGTTCAGCAAATAGTGCTGTATGGCACGTTTCACCGGACGGGCGCCGAATTCAGGGTCATAACCTGCATTGGCAAGGAAGTCTATGGCGGCATTTGTCAGAACAAGTTCCACACCGTTACCGGAAAGCATCTTCTGCACACTCTTGATTTGGAGCATTACAATCTGTTTGATTTCGGGCTCTGTCAGTGGCAGGAACATGATGGTTTCGTCGATACGGTTCAAGAATTCCGGGCGGATGGTCTTTTTCAGCATATTCATCACTTCCTTCTTGGTTTCCTCTACGATTTGCTCCTTATTGCTACTGTTGAGCTTCTCCATCTGGCTTTGGATATAGCCGCTGCCCATGTTGGAGGTCATGATGATAATCGTATTCTTGAAGTTGACCGTACGTCCTTTATTGTCTGTCAGACGTCCGTCATCCAGCACTTGCAGCAAGATGTTGAATACGTCCGGATGCGCTTTCTCGATTTCGTCGAACAGGACGACAGAATACGGTTTCCGCCTTACGGCTTCTGTCAGTTGTCCGCCTTCATCGTAGCCCACATATCCCGGAGGCGCTCCTACCAGACGGGAAACGCTGTGTTTCTCCTGATACTCGCTCATGTCGATACGGGTCATCATCGTCTCGTCGTCAAAGAGGAACTCCGCCAGTGCCTTTGCCAATTCCGTCTTACCTACACCGGTGGTTCCCAGGAAAAGGAATGAGCCGATAGGACGTTTCGGGTCTTGCAGTCCGGCACGGCTGCGGCGTACGGCATCGGATACGGCCTCGATGGCTTCGTCCTGCCCGATAACCCGCTGGTGCAGTTCCGCTTCCAGATGCAACAGTTTGTCCTTTTCGCTTTGCAGCATCTTGCTTACCGGTATGCCGGTCCAGCGGGATACTACGTCGGCAATGTCTTCAGCGTCCACTTCCTCTTTAATCATGGCCTTGTCGCCCTGCATTTCGTGCAGTTTTTGCTGAGTTTCTTCAATCTCCTGGTTCAGCGCTTGCAGTTTGCCGTAACGGATTTCGGCCACCCGGCCATAGTCGCCTTCCCGTTCCGCCTTGTCGGCCTCGAACTTCAGGTTCTCTATTTCCACCTTATTCTGCTGGATTTTGTTGACAAGGGTCTTTTCACTTTGCCATTTCGCCTTGTACGAGTTTTCCTGCTCCTTCAGCTCGGCAAGTTCTTTGCCGATTTGTTCCAGCTTGGGCTTGTCGTTTTCGCGCTTGATGGCCTCGCGTTCAATCTCCAGCTGCTTTATCTTACGCGAGATTTCGTCCAGTTCTTCCGGAACGGAATCGACTTCCATACGTAGCTTGGCAGCGGCTTCGTCCATCAAGTCGATAGCCTTGTCCGGTAAGAAACGGTCGGTGATGTAGCGGTTGCTCAACTCTACGGCGGCGATGATGGCATCGTCTTTAATCCGTACATGGTGATGGTTCTCATAACGTTCCTTCAGACCACGCAGAATGGAGATGGTGCTCAGCGTGTCCGGTTCGTTCACCATGACAATCTGGAAGCGGCGCTCCAACGCTTTGTCCTTTTCGAAATACTTCTGATATTCATCGAGGGTAGTGGCCCCGATGCTCCTCAGTTCACCGCGTGCCAGGGCGGGTTTCAGGATGTTGGCGGCATCCATGGCGCCTTCGCCCTTGCCTGCACCCACCAGGGTGTGGATTTCATCAATGAAGAGGATGATGTCTCCTTCGGACTTCTTCACTTCGTTGATAACGGCCTTCAGGCGTTCTTCAAATTCGCCTTTGTATTTAGCGCCCGCCACCAGTGCACCCATATCCAGGGAGTAGACTTGTTTGTTCTTCAAGTTCTCGGGGACGTCTCCACGCAAGATACGGTGGGCAAGTCCCTCTACGATAGCTGTTTTACCAGTACCCGGTTCACCGATAAGAATCGGGTTGTTCTTGGTACGCCGGCTCAGAATCTGCAGGACACGCCGTATCTCTTCGTCACGGCCGATGACGGGATCCAGTTTGCCGCTGCGGGCTGCTTCGTTCAGATTGATAGCGTACTTTTCCAATGACTGGTAAGTGTCTTCGCTGGATTGTGAAGTTACTTTTTCTCCTTTTCGCAGTTCGTTGATGGCTTCCCGCAGTTCGCGTTCCGTCATCCCGGCATCTTTCAGAATGGTGGATGCAGTGCTTTTCACATTCAGCAAAGCCAGCAGTACCGGTTCCAGGGAGACGAATTCATCACCCATTTCCTTGGAATATTGGGTGGCCTTCTGGAACACTTCGTTCGTTTCACGGCTCAGGTATGGCTCTCCGCCGGATACCTTGGGCAGAGAATCAATTTGCTTGTCCAGTACAAGTGCTATCTGCTGACCGTTCATGCCCAGTTTCTGGAAGATGAAGTTGGTGACATTTTCACCTACTTTCATCACGCTTTGAAGTACATGCACGGGCTCGATGGCCTGCTGTCCACGGCTTTGTACCAGGTTCACAGCCTCCTGCACTGCTTCTTGCGCTTTAATGGTAAAGTTGTTAAAGTTCATATTTTGTTCTCCTTTCTATTTTATCAGTTTCATAACACTTGGGAAGGCGCAAAAGATTTGCCATTGGCACATTTCGGACAAATTGTCTGCATATAAAATATATAAAATGACAAATTGTCTGTAAATCAGTCGTTTTGTTTCTTTCTACTTCTTTAGATAAGAAGTTGGAGCAAAGTTCCTTTTCGTATTAAACTCTATTGGTTAAAGAGAAGGGCAAATAAGGATGTCATGCATGAGATGTGCATCTCATGTAGTACGAGGTGTACATCTCATGTAGTACGAGATGCACATCTTATGTAGTGAGGGGCTATATGTTTTAGTAGCTAAGTCTTCGTGTTCCAGCTCCAAGGTTTCCGTGTTGTGGGGGAAGGATATTCTCTTTCCGCTTCGGAGATATAGATTAATTGCTTGGGATGATACAAGTTATTGATAAATTTGTCGTACTTTTACTGCTTCAAAGTTTTGTGCTTTCTGTGTGGTAGGTTTTCGGAGCTCCGCTTGCAGAGGAGCATTATGTATAATTATGTATTAAGATAGGAGATAATGGAGGATAAGATAAAGTTTCCGGCAAATGTGATATTGATAGATGTTGCATTTCTGAATGAAGTGGTATATGGTGCAAAGAACTTTTTGGAAGGTAAGTTGGGAAGGAAGCTACCCGATGTTGACCTGCCGGCATGGTTGAGCTATCTGGCATTGGATGCCGGCTTGAGAGAACAAGAAAATGAGGTAGAAGTGTTGTTGGTGCATACTCCTGCAGCGGACGTGCTGAAGTGTTGTGAACCATCCGATGTGAATAGACTGAATCACCAGGCATGCCGTACGCCACTGGGCGAATTTACATTTTCTTCCGTCACCTCTTCTGGTTTAGTCTCTACCGAAGAGTTGTTTCTTGACCTGATGAACCTGGCGCTTGATTCTGCAGATGTGAAGTGTTTGATGTTGTTGCCTTTCCATCAGGTATATGGTAATGGAGTGGAGGAAAAGCTGGCGGGTTTCTTCAAAGACAAGAATGAAGAAGAACGGGGCAAAGCTGTGTATTTCATTACGGAGGAACCTCTGAGCCCGGTGTATTGCCGCCTGGAGCCGGTGTTTTATTCTTTGGCGCATGCTTTCGGCATCAAGTCTGACGAGTTATAGGATATAAGAAGTATATGAGTGATTTCCGTTTAAAAGTGTTTCAGTCTGTTGCCAAGAACTTGAGTTTTACAAAGGCTTCGCAAGAGTTGTTTGTTAGTCAGCCGGCTATAACCAAGCATATCCAGGAGCTGGAGGCCACTTACCAGACGAGGCTTTTCGACCGGCAGGGAAGTAAAATCAGTCTGACCGAGTCGGGCCGGCTGCTTTTGGAGCATTGCGAACGGATATTGGAGGACTATAAACGGCTGGAATATGAAATGCACTTGTTACATAACGAATATATTGGAGAACTCAAGTTGGGAGCCAGCACTACCATTGCGCAGTATGTGCTTCCTCCGTTGCTGGGCAGTTTTATCGGCAAGTTTCCGCAGGTCAACTTGTCCTTGCTCAATGGAAATTCCCGGGAAATAGAAGCCGCTTTGCAGGAACACCGCATTGACTTGGGATTGGTGGAAGGGGTTTTCCGCCTTCCCAATCTGAAGTATACTACTTTTCTTGAGGATGAACTGGTAGCGGTAGTCCATTCCAAAAGCCGTTTACAATTGCCCGAAGAGATTACTCCCCAGGATTTGCCCGCTATTCCTTTAGTGCTTCGTGAACGTGGTTCTGGTACGCTGGACGTGATAGAACGCTCACTCCAGAAGCACGGTGTCAAGCTTTCCTCACTCCATGTACTGATGTATCTGGGTAGTACCGAAAGCATCAAGCTCTTTCTTGAAAACTCCGATTGCATGGGAATCGTGTCTATCCGTTCCATCTGCAAGGAACTGGCGGCAGGCACTTTCCGCGTGGTCGAGATAAAGGATATGCCCATGCTTCGCGACTTCTGCTTTGTCCAGTTGCAAGGGCAGGAAGGAGGGTTGTCACAAGCCTTTATGAACTATATGTTTATGTCCCGATAACAATAAGTTATAGTCTATAAGTAGAAACGATTGGCGGGTGTACTAAAATAGAACTACCTTTGCATCCGGAAAATTAAGGAATAAACATTAGTAATAATAGTAAAATAAACAGTATGGCTTCAAATCGAGTTTTGGCTAAAAGCATTAATATGCCTTTTCTTCAAAGTAATAATAAATTTATTTATGTATCTCTTCTGGTTGTCCTCTCCTTCTTTCTGCTGCTGGATTATGTGCCCGGTATGCATGCCTATTCGGCATGGGTCACTCCGCCGTTGGCGTTGTTCTTGGGGTTGGCCTTTGCGTTGCTGTGTGGGCAGGCACATCCGAAGTTCAATAAGAAGACTTCAAAGTACCTGTTGCAATACTCTGTTGTAGGGTTAGGATTTGGAATGAATCTGCAGGCTTCTCTGGCTTCGGGCAAGGAGGGAATGGAGTTCACGATTATTTCTGTAGTGGGGACATTGCTCATAGGCTGGCTCATAGGACGTAAGTTCCTGAAAGTGGACCGTGACACTTCCTATCTTATCAGTTCCGGTACGGCTATCTGCGGAGGCAGTGCCATTGCGGCTGTGGGGCCGGTGTTGAAGGCAAAGGATAGCGAGATGTCTGTGGCATTGGGCACCATCTTTATATTGAATGCCATTGCATTGTTTGTTTTTCCGATGATAGGCCACGCTTTGAACATGAGCCAGCATGAGTTCGGCACATGGGCGGCCATTGCCATACATGATACGAGTTCGGTAGTGGGGGCAGGTGCCGCCTATGGGGAAGAGGCATTACAGGTGGCAACGACTATAAAGCTGACACGTGCCTTATGGATTATTCCTTTGGCTTTGGTAACTTCGTTCATCTTTAAGAGCAAGGGACAGAAAATCAGTATTCCCTGGTTCATCTTCTTCTTTGTGCTGGCTATGATTTTCAATACTTATGTGCTGGGTACTACCGAAACGGGTGCCATGATTGGGGAGGGAATCAATTCTTTGGCCCGCAAGACGCTGACTATCACTCTGTTCTTTATCGGTGCCTCTCTGTCACGTGATGTACTGAAGGCAGTAGGTATCAAGCCCTTGATACAAGGCACCTTGTTGTGGATAGTGATTAGTGTGAGCACGTTGGCATATATCTACTTGTTCTGATTGCATAGGTCCGGCAGTTCTTGAAGTATAACTTCCGGTGGAAGAAGTCGGTAGGATTTTTGCAACGTATTTCTTTCCTCATTGGATATATAGACGAATACACATTTCGGGATAACCGGGGTGTGTATTTCTTTTAATATTCTTCCCCATTGACGCCGGACCGGAGCAA
Source organism: Bacteroides sp. AF25-5LB (assembly GCF_003602965.1). NCBI lineage: Bacteria > Pseudomonadati > Bacteroidota > Bacteroidia > Bacteroidales > Bacteroidaceae > Bacteroides > Bacteroides sp. AF25-5LB. Next base: position 70,243 of record NZ_QTMC01000002.1, on the reverse strand, counting down.
GTGGAAGCCAAGTTATGATACCTTTTGCTTCCAGCATTGCTTTTGTTCTCGGTTCGGCGTGCTGACCAGTTAATACAATGTTCCAGAAATGTGGTTCTTTCAGCTGTTTTTTTATATCTTGAGAAGTCATAGTTAGTTCACTTTTTTGATGATAAAGTCGAAAGAGGTGAAGAATTGAGGGTGCTTACCGATAGATATGGGAAGGATAATGGTAATGGAGGAATTCCTTCCTTTTCGAATATCTTTCTTGTTGTATATTTGAGAGTTATTTGCCGTATAAGTTGTCACACCAATCTTTTGGCTTGTTTCTGCCTGGCTTTTTATAATTGCAAAGGGAGTTTCCGCTTCTGCAAGTATGGTGTATTTGACTTCTGAGGTTCTTCCGTCCACAATGAATTGCATATTTTCCCAGTTTATTCGGATATCTTCTGAAGAGTTGTTGCGAATTACAATTTCCCATTGGGAGTCGTTTGGAATAAACTTATAAGTAACCCCATCTTTTGTATACTCTAATTTCCCTTTTTGGTTCTCCAGCCATTTAAAGGATACTTGGCATCCTGCATCAACGTATTGTGCAGATAAAGTGGTTGGAAATAGGAGAAACAGCAAAATGGCCAGCTTATTTTTCTTCTTATATTTCCGGTAGTCATTGTATATCCATAGCATAATAAAAATAATGCCGATAGGGATGGCTATGAGAATACATGTCAGTAAATTCATGATAGCAGATATTATTTGTTTGTTTATATGAATATGTTGCAAAAGTATCATAAAATATTTGATAAAACAAACGAATTATGAATAAAAAGAACGATACATACAGACAAATTGGTATTGGTGTTCCTTATAATATGAATGATTAATTTGTACCTTCATATAAATGGAAAAAAGTAATATATACATCGGAGAGATAATCAAGAACGTGATGCTTGAACAGCAGGTTACCAAGGCGGAACTTGCACGAAGACTGAAAGTTAAGCCTCAAAGTGTAGACTATATGCTTACGAGAAAAAGTATTGATACGGATACGTTGTATAATGTCTCACGTGCCTTGAACTACGATTTTGCTTTGTTGTATTCCATTCATAAGGAACAGATAAATTATGATACGTTAGAGCAGGAATACAGACTCTCCACAGCGAAGGTGTTGGTGGAGCTTGAGCTGAAGCCTGAAGACATTGCAAAATTGAATCTTAAAAAGCGGATTGCTGATGTCTTGAAATAAACGCACTCTTGGGCTGGTGCTATTGGTGTTTTCATTTTTTTTCCATTTTTTTTCCTGGTCGTGTAACAAAATCCTTTCCCCCTACGTCTGAAGGGTATAAACAGGAATCTACTATTGATAAATAGCCCATGGACGCTGAAAGTTTTAAAAAAGAGTTTCTGCCATATCATCGCAAGTTGTACTGCATAGCTTATAGACTATTGGAGAATGCTGCCGATGCTGAAGATTTGGTGCAGGAAGCTTATCTGAAGTTGTGGGACAAGCGGGAAGGACTGGCCATTATCAGTAATCCGGAAGCATTCAGCGTTACTCTGGTGAAAAATATGTGCTTTGATTTGCTTCGTTCGGGAAAGTATACTTTGAGCAGACAGAGTGTGGAGTTGGCCGAAGTGCATAATGTGTCTCAAGCAGATAACTTTGAAGTGAGGGATGAAGCGCAGCAGGTAAGGCACATCATTGCCCATCTGCCGGTGCAACAGCAGAAAATAGTAACGTTGCGTGATGTCAAGGGATGTTCTTATGAAGAGATAGAGCAGGTCACGGGATTGAATGCTACCAATGTCCGTGTACTGTTGTCCCGGGCAAGAAAAAAGATACGTGAGGAATTTAATAAATGGAGTAACTATGAAAGTCGAGGAAATTGAAAGGCTGCTCGCCGAATTTTATGAAGGGAATACCAACGAGCAGGAAGAAGAGTTGTTGAAGGAAGCTTTCAGAACCGAAGAAGTGCCCGAGCACTTGCAGAAGGACAAGAAACTCTTTCTCAGCTTTTTTCCCGGGAAAGTGGTGGATAATGTTCCCGCCGGATTGGAGGATAAACTGAGCCGGATGATTGATGAAAAGGCTGAAGAGGAACAACGTTTTTTCCACCGGAACAAGGCCAAACGTAATTGGCGCTGGATAGGAGGTATTGCTGCCACCATTCTGGTTCTTGTAGGTGTAGGTTATGGCATTACGAACATGGGAGAGGATATGCGTCCTCCTACACCTCAGGACACTTTCTCTGATCCGGAAGCTGCTTATAAGGCATTGCAGGCCACTTTAATCGAGGTGTCTGCGAATCTGAACAAGGGAATTGAGCAGATAGAGGAAACGCGGATAGACGTAACGAAGGTGAACCAGGAAGTAAGAAAAGAAATTCAACAATAATCTGATATGAAAACAATGAAAATTATTTTGGCAGGTGTACTGCTGATGTTGCCTTTGCTTTGCCAGGCACAGAAGAACCTATTCAACAAGTATGGAGATATGAAAGGCGTGTCGTCCGTCTACATATCCAAGGCAATGATAGAAACGAATCCCAACTTGTTTACTAAAGATGTTTATATTGGGAAAGTGTCCGGACAGTTGAACTCTGTGCAGGTACTTTCTACAATGGATAATAATGTAAAGAAAGAAATGCGTAAGGATCTTCGTTCTTTGGTGCAGTCTTCCAGATATGAATTGCTGATGAAGCAGAAAGGGACAGTCTCCAGTTCTGAATTCTACATGAGCCGTAAAGGGGAAAAGGTGAAGGAGCTGATTATGATTGTAGATGGTGCAGCTACTCTGAAATTTGTTTATCTGGAAGGTGATATGACTTTGAAGGATATACAGAATATCATGATGTATCAGAATACCAGCTGGAATGGTAACAATGTGAATATACAGCTTCCGGATATAAACTGGGCTGAGATAGAGAAGCTGAAGAACCGCGATTGGCTTGGAGAATTGAAGCATTCGCAAGAACTGGCATTGAAAGGGCTGGAAAATGTAGCTAAACTGAAAGACAACAAGTATCTGAAAGAACAGATGGATGCCGATACTTGGAAACGTTTTGAAAAAAGCATGGAGGCTTTGGAAGAACGTTTGGAAAAAATGGAATAGGAAGCGGTACCCTTTTAGGGAAACTTGCCAATAGAAAAACAAAACATTCTATTGGCAAGTTTTTTTGTTATTTGTCTTTTCTCAATTCTGCAAAGATAAGCCCTTCCAGCTCTTCTGCCAGTTCCGGATTGTCAAGGATGACCTGCTTGGCGGCGTCGCGTCCCTGGGCAATTTTCGTCTCGTTATAGCTGAACCATGAGCCGCTTTTCTTGATGATGCCAAGCTCTGCACCCAAGTCAATGATTTCGCCTGCACGGGAGATGCCTTCACCGAACATGATGTCGAATTCCGCTCTACGGAAAGGAGGAGCTACCTTGTTCTTTACAACTTTCACTTTGGTCTGCTTGCCGATTACTTCATCGCCGTTTTTGATGGCTTGGCTTCCACGGATGTCAAGACGTACGGAGGCATAGAACTTCAGTGCATTACCGCCGGTAGTTGTTTCGGGATTGCCGAACATGACACCGATTTTTTCGCGCAACTGGTTGATGAAGATGCAGGTGGTGCGTGTTTTGCTGACAGCTGCCGTCAGTTTACGCAAGGCTTGTGACATGAGTCGGGCTTGCAGACCCACCTTGTTGTCACCCATATCGCCTTCAATTTCAGCTTTCGGGGTTAAGGCAGCCACAGAGTCCACTACAATGATGTCAATAGCGGAAGAACGGATCAGTTGCTCTGCGATTTCCAGCGCTTGTTCGCCGTTGTCCGGTTGTGATATCAGCAGATTGTCCACATCCACACCCAGTTTTGCCGCATAGAAGCGGTCGAAAGCATGTTCTGCATCAATGAATGCGGCAATGCCTCCTGCCTTTTGCGCTTCAGCAATGGCATGAATGGCGAGGGTTGTCTTACCGGAGGATTCCGGGCCGTAAATCTCGATGATACGTCCGCGGGGATATCCTCCCACGCCAAGAGCTACATTGAGGCCGATGGACCCTGTGGGAATAACTTCTACTTGTTCGACACTTTCGTCACCCATTTTCATGATAGAGCCTTTGCCAAAGCTCTTTTCTATCTTGTCCATGGCAGCCTGCAAGGCTTTCAGCTTTTCACCTGATGCCAGATTGTTGCCATTTTCAAAATTCAGTTCGTCTTTTTTTGCCACGTTGTTAATGTTTAATGATTATAAAATTTGTGCCGCATGGTCTTTGGTCTTCACTTCTTTCGGAGTGATGATACGCTCTACAATACCTTCTTCATTAATGATGAAAGTTGTGCGGAACGTTCCCATATATTTGCGGCCATACATGCTTTTTTCGCCCCATACTCCGAATTGTTCTACCAGCTTCTTGTCGGTGTCTGCAATCAGGGTAAAAGGCAGATTGTTTTTCTCAATAAATTTCTGGTGTGACTTTTCGCTGTCCACACTGACGCCGATGACTTCATAACCGGCTTTGCGCAGGTCGGCATAATTATCCCGCAGGTTGCAGGCTTGTGCCGTGCAGCCGGATGTCATGTCTTTGGGATAGAAGTAGAGTACAATCTTCTTTCCCTTATAGTCGCTCAAGCGGATTTCTTCACCTTTTTCGTTGATGCCCAATACTTCGGGTGCTTTATCTCCTATATTCACTTTGTTAATGTTTAATGATTAGTGATTAATGGATAATGATTAGTGATTAATGTTTAATGATTAATGGGCGGAGCACCTTTTTGTCCGCATGGTATTAATCATTAAACATTAACCATTAATCATTAATCATTAATTTCAAACTTCCAAGTCTCCGTCGATAATCTCATGCCAAGGCAGGCCTTGTTTGTTGAGCTGTTCCATGAACGGGTCCGGATTGAATTCCTCGACATTCCATACCCCTGGCTTTTTCCACAATCCTTTGAGGAACATCATGGCACCAATCATGGCAGGTACACCGGTGGTATAGCTTACGCCCTGCATGCCGGTTTCCTTATAGGCTTCTTGGTGGCTACAGTTGTTATATACATAGTAAGTACGCTCTTTGCCATCCTTTAGTCCGCGGATGCGGCAGCCGATGGATGTTTCGCCTTCGTAGTTTTCGCCCAGGTCTTGCGGGTTGGGGAGGACGGCTTTCAGGAATTGCAGCGGAACAATCTTCATGCCGTTATATTCCACTTCGTCTATGCGGGCCATACCGATATTTTGGATGACACGCAGGTGTGTGAGGTATTCCTGGCCAAACGTCATCCAGAAGCGTGCACGCTTGATAGTGGGGAAATTCTTTACCAGAGACTCCAGTTCCTCGTGATAAAGTAGGTAGGAATCGCGTGGGCCGATGTTCGGATAAGTCAGGTCTTTGTGGATTTCCAGCGGCTTGGTTGTTACCCATTCTCCGTTTTCATAATAGCGGCCGTTCTGTGTAATCTCACGGATGTTGATTTCCGGATTGAAGTTGGTGGCGAATGCTTTATGATGATTTCCGGCATTACAGTCTACAATGTCCAGATATTGTATTTCGTCAAAATGATGTTTGGCGGCGTATGCCGTATATATTCCACTTACTCCCGGGTCGAAACCGCAACCGAGGATGGCGGTCAGTCCGGCATCTTCGAAGCGTTTCTTATAAGCCCATTGCCAACTGTATTCAAAGTGGGCAACATCTTTCGGCTCATAATTGGCAGTATCCAGATAGTTGACTCCACTTTGCAGACAAGCCTCCATGATGGTGAGGTCTTGGTAGGGGAGGGCTACGTTGATGACGATTTCGGGTTTGAAACTATTGAAGAGTGCTACCAGTTCGTCCACGTTGTCGGCATCTACCTGGGCGGTTTTGATGTTCGGGTTACCGATTGCCTTGACAACAGCGTCACATTTAGACTTGGTGCGGCTGGCTATCATGATTTCTGTAAACACATCAGGATTTTGAGCCACTTTGTGCGCAACAACGGTACCTACACCGCCTGCACCGATAATAAGAACTTTACCCATTTCTTTCTACTATATTATTATATTAAGTTTATAAAAAATATGGAGAGCAAATATAAGGGTTAATTCTTAGATAAACATTAAAATCCTGCTAAATACTTTGGGAAAAATGCTTCAAATATTAAATAAATTACTTGCATTTGGGTTATTTTCTATATATTTGCCCCTCGAATAAATTAACTTAAACAACGAAAATGAAAAAAGTATTTGTTTCCCTATGCATGGCAAGCGTATTGATGGGCTTGTCTTCTTGTGCATCAACTAAAAATGCCGTAACTCTTTCTTCTATCAACGGTGAGTGGAATATTATTGAAGTGAATGGCACCGCCGTAGTCCCTGCTCCTGGCCAGGAATTTCCCTATATCGGTTTCGACACAAAGGCTGGAAAAGTATTTGGCAACAGTGGTTGCAACCGTATGATGGGTTCGTTTGACGTGAATGCCAAGCCCGGCACGATTGACCTTGGCGCTTTAGCAAGTACCCGTATGGCTTGTCCGGATATGACTGTAGAAAATAATGTGTTGTCGGCTTTGAACAAAGTGAAAAAGTATAAGAAGCTGGGAAAGGAAAATATAGCTTTATGCGGTGCTTCCAATCGTCCCATAGTCGTGTTGCAGAAGAAAGAATCCGTTTCCAAGTTGTCTGATTTGGAAGGAAAGTGGATAATTAGTGAGGCTGCGGGCGAGGCCATTCCCGATGGAATGGAGAAGCAACCATTCATTGAATTTAATATTGCAGAAAAGAGCTTGCACGGTAATGCGGGTTGCAATTTGATTAACGGCGCTTTCCAGGTTGATGATGAAAATCCTTCGGCAATCTCTTTCCCGCAAGTTATCAGTACCATGATGGCATGCCCTGATATGGAGGTGGAAGGCCGTGTGCTGAAAGCCTTGAATTCCGTTCAGTCTTTTGGTAAGCTGGCAGGTGGAGGCATCGGGCTGTACGATGCTGACAATAACCTGGTGATGGTGTTGGTGAAGAACTGACAAGATAGGTTGAAATAATAAAGGCTCTTACAGCAATAATCTGCTAGGAGCCTTTTTTGTATCTTGATATAAAATAGTCTTTTACTTTTTCTTTAATCCTGCGCGTATCCGGCTCAAGGATTGCGGAGTGATGTAGAGGTAAGAAGCCAGATACTTGAGCGGTACATCCTGTAGCAGTTCCGGATTCTCTTCCATCAGCGTCATGTACCTTTCTTTTGCAGTGGGAGGGGTACCGTAGGCTACTGTAGAACTGTCTACCGACAGAATTTCCCGTTCAAAGATTCTTCTGCCGAAGTTGGCCATATCTATGGAATACGAAAAAAGGGCTTCCAGCTCAGGCTTACTGATACAATAGGCGATGCTCTCGTTCACTGATTCGATGTTGATGGGGGAAACTTCGCCGTCCACATATCCCCACGATGAGAAAGCTGTGTCGCCCGGTGCGGCGAACCAAAGGGAGTTTTCCGTACCCTCTGTCAGGTAGTAGGCGCGCCAGATACCTTTCTTCAAAAGATAGAAATTGCTGTTCCTTTCCCCTTCGCTGATAATGAGTTCTCCCTTGCTGAAACGAACTTCTGCCATGTGTGACAGAAGTTCGTGCAAAGTGTTTTCCGGTAGTTTATACTTCTTGCAGAATTTCTTTGTCATAGTTTCCATGCCGCAAAGATAGTGCAAACTGAAGACATAACTTTTACGCTTGCATGAAAAAGTCATGTCGGGGTACAGCCTGTCTTGTCTAAAGATACGGATTTTTCTTTATGCTTCCTTTTCCCGGATATGTAAATCACGAGGATAAAGAGGGTTGTCAGCATTTCTGCAAGAGGGGTGGCAAGCCAGATTCCCCGGTCTCCCAATAGCAGGGGCAATCCGAAAAAGCAGGCTGTCAGCAGAATAAAACCACGCAGCAGGGTGATAACTGTGGCGTATTTGGCACGCTCCACACTCTGGAAATAGCCGATGGATACGATGTTAACAGCAAAGAACACGAAGCCGGTGGCATACAAAGGCAACCCTTTTACCGCTATGTCATAAGCCGGATAACTGCGGTCTATGAACATGCCTACAATTTCAGGACTGCAGAATATTGTGACCAGGGCAAAACATACACCGCAGCCTATGGCTGTTTTCAATGCCAGCAAGTAGGCGCGGCGGACACGTTGGCTTTCGTTCAGGCCGTAGTTATAACTGATAATCGGCTGTGCCGACTGCGCAATGGCATTATATACCATAAATATAATAGGAAAGAAATAGCAGGCGATGCTGAATGCTGCCACTCCGTCTTCCTTCAGATAATGGATGAACACCTGGTTGCCGACAAACATCATGCAGGCAATCGCCACCTCGCACAAGAAGGCGGAAGAACCCAAGCGGCACATATAGCCAATGTTGCGGCGCATCAGTTGCATGCTTTTCCGGCTCATCTTAATGGGGTGGAAGCGCAGTGTGCACCGGCGGCGCAGTAGATAGAATACTACCATCAATGCGCCTACCGTAGTGCCTATAGCACTTGCCAATGCGGCACCGAACATCCCCCAGTCAAAGGGGAAGATGAACAGATAATCCAATAGGATGTTCAGAACTGCAGCCACCACATTGCACATCATGGCAAAGTTGGGCGAACCGTCCAGCCTCAGAAAAAACATACCCGAATTGAGTAATGCTGTGAACAGAGAGAAAGGCACAAACCAAAGCATGTATTCCACAGCCAATGGCGTGAGCCGTTCGGACCCTCCGAGCAGCTTTACCACCTGCGGGGCAAATGAACAGAATAGGGTGGAGGTACACATCAGCAGCAAGGAAGATATGACTACAGACTGTGTGATGTTGATACGTGCCACCTTGACTTTCCCGTGTGACAGATGAATGGAGGCCACCACAGAGGCACCGACTCCGAACATAAGTCCCACACCCGTAGAGAACAACCATAGCGGTGCCACAATGTTGACCGCCGCCAAAGCATCACTGCCAATTCCTTTTCCGACAAAGATGCCGTCGGTGATAACGAATAGTGCGGAGAAAATCATCCCCAGTACAGTAGGGAGCAATAGTTTGCGGAACAATGTCTTGATGTCCGTGTTCTTGAAGTCGATACTGTCTCTCATCTTTTCCATACTCATCTTATTTATTTCTTTATATGTGAAAACCAATCATTTCCGTTGCTGCGATTAAGCCCAATGTTAACTAATCCTTAATCGTTCCACCATGGTGGAACGATATTTCCCTCGTGGTGGAATGATATTTTCTCCACGGTGGAACAATATTTCCTCCATGGAGGAACGGTTAAAGGTATGCAAGGAAAATGATTAATGTTGTTCATGTTTTATTATCTCTGATTCGGGCGACAAAAGTAGAGCTTTTGAATGGAATGGAAATTAACAAATGGTAATTTCCGACAGAAAAAATGATTTTAATTCTGCCAAACTGACAGATAAACTGCCACAAGTATAAATCTGCGGCTGCTCTGAACAATTTGGCACAACGTTTGTCTTTTTATTGGCGTCTGCCACTGAGGTGGACGTCGAAACAGAATAATAACAAATAAAAAAATAACGATCATGGGAAAAATTATTGGTATTGACTTAGGAACAACAAACTCTTGCGTTGCAGTATTCGAAGGTAACGAACCTGTAGTAATTGCAAACAGTGAAGGTAAGCGCACCACTCCTTCAGTAGTAGCATTTGTTGATGGTGGCGAACGTAAAATCGGTGATCCTGCCAAGCGTCAGGCTATCACGAACCCCACCCGTACGGTTTTCTCCATCAAACGTTTCATGGGCGAAAACTGGGACCAGGTGCAGAAAGAAATCGGCCGCATGCCTTATAAAGTAGTAAAGGGTGACAACAATACTCCGCGTGTAGACATCGACGGACGTCTCTATACTCCGCAGGAAATCTCTGCAATGATTCTGCAGAAGATGAAAAAGACTGCCGAGGATTATCTGGGACAAGAAGTGACAGAAGCCGTAATTACCGTCCCCGCATACTTCTCCGACTCCCAACGCCAGGCTACAAAGGAAGCTGGACAGATTGCAGGTCTTGAAGTGAAGCGTATTGTGAACGAGCCGACTGCCGCAGCTCTTGCTTACGGTATTGACAAGTCTCACAAGGACATGAAGGTTGCCGTATTCGACCTTGGTGGTGGTACATTCGATATCTCTATCCTCGAATTCGGTGGCGGTGTGTTCGAAGTATTGTCAACCAACGGTGACACTCACCTGGGTGGTGACGATTTCGACCAGGTAATCATCGACTGGCTGGTTCAGGAGTTCAAGAACGACGAAGGTGCCGACCTGACTCAAGACCCGATGGCTATGCAACGTCTGAAGGAAGCTGCCGAGAAGGCTAAGATTGAGCTGTCCTCTTCTACCAGCACTGAAATCAACTTGCCGTACATCATGCCCGTAGGCGGTGTGCCCAAGCACTTGGTGAAGACGTTGACCCGTGCCAAGTTCGAGGCTCTGGCTCACAATTTGATTCAAGCTTGTTTGGAACCGTGTAAGAAGGCTATGAGCGATGCAGGTCTGAATAATGCGGACATTGATGAAGTAATCCTTGTTGGTGGTTCTTCACGTATCCCGGCTGTACAGAAGTTGGTAGAAGACTTCTTCGGTAAAGTTCCTTCCAAGGGTGTGAATCCGGATGAAGTAGTAGCCGTAGGTGCTGCTGTGCAGGGTGCCGTTTTGACAGATGAAATTAAGGGCGTTGTGTTGCTGGATGTTACCCCGCTGTCTATGGGTATCGAGACTATGGGTGGTGTGATGACTAAGCTGATTGAGGCCAACACTACCATTCCGTGCAAGAAGAGCGAGACATTCTCCACTGCTGCCGACAACCAGACGGAAGTTACCATCCATGTATTGCAGGGTGAGCGTCCGATGGCTGCACAGAACAAGTCAATCGGTCAGTTCAACCTGACAGGTATTGCTCCGGCACGTCGCGGTATTCCTCAGATTGAGGTGACATTTGATATTGATGCCAATGGTATTTTGAAGGTGTCTGCCAAAGATAAGGCTACCGGCAAGGAACAAGCCATCCGTATCGAAGCTTCCAGCGGCTTGAGCAAGGAAGAAATCGAAAAGATGAAAGCCGAGGCTGAAGCCAATGCCGAAGCAGATAAAAAGGAACGTGAGAAAGTAGACAAATTGAATCAGGCTGACTCTATGATTTTCCAAACCGAAAATCAGTTGAAGGAACTTGGTGACAAGCTCCCTGCCGACAAGAAGGCTCCGATTGAAGCTGCTTTGCAGAAGTTGAAAGATGCTCATAAGGCTCAAGATTTGGCTACCGTAGACTCTGCCATGGCCGAACTGAATACGGCATTCCAGGCTGCAAGTGCTGAAATGTATGCCCAGAGCGGTGCTCAGGGTGGTGCACAAGCTGGTCCTGATATGAATGCAGGGCAACAAGGCGGTGCTCAGGATAATACAAAGCATGGCGATAATGTGCAGGATGCTGACTTTGAGGAAGTCAAATGATTCCGATAAGGAAACAGATAATAAACAATAAGCAAAAGCGTGCAACTCATTGAGCTGCACGCTTTTTGCGTTTATGGGGTTCATGGTTGCTATGTGTTTTCTATGGGCTTTTTTATCTCTTATTTGCGACATGTTTGCGACACGTCTTATTTGGCGATAAGGTACAACTTAAATTGATATAAACCATTTAAAACGAGAAGAATATGCCAAGAGGAAATTACACCATTCAAAGAAGTTGCGAGGAGTGTGGTAAAATATTTACTCCTCCCACATTAGTGTCGAAGTATTGTTGTCCGGCTTGTTCCAAGAGGGCGTATAAGAAAAGGCAAATCGCAAAAGAGAAAGAGGCGATACGTCAAGTACTGATTAGATGAATGCCATCCAGTAAGGGGTATCTAACCGTAAAGGAAGCTATGCTGATTTACGGAATTAGTAAAGACGTTCTTTATCGTATGATACGGCAAGGCTTGATACCGTCATACAATTTGGGTCAGCGTCTGATACGCCTTAGTCGGTAGTATATGGATGAACACTTCAAAACAAAGGCAGGGAGTAGAAAGAGAAAAAAGGAGGCATTGTCCTTTGAACCCAAAGATTGTTACACCATCGGAGAGATCGCAAAGAAATTCCATATCAATGACTGCAGTGTATTTAAGCACATACGCCGTCATTCTATTCCTACACGCCAAATCGGTAACTATGTTTATGTTCCCAAATCTGAAATTGATAAATTATATAAGTCGTTATGAAGCACTCTGTATCGCGTTTTATGATTTACATGTGGTAGGGAGGCAAACAAAAAGGCGATAATTAAAACGGCAATTATTGCACTGAGTGGTATGAAAGATGTTCCCATCGGTTTATTATTCAGTTTATGGTTTAACAATAATGCGCCAATAGCCATCATGGTCTGCTCCTTCACGAGACAAAATACCCATAGAACGTAACTTGGAAATATGTTTTTCTACGGCTCGGGAGCTTATTCCTATTTTATAGGCCATTGTTTCTGTAGACATTGACGGGTCGGAAATGACGAAATCAATAATCTTTTGTGCGGTTTTCCCAATACTTTTAGATTTGTTTTTCGAATCTCCGAACTTTTTCTCCGAACCTTTTTGGATTATCTCCGAACCTTTCTCCGAACTTTCTTGCGTATCACCGAACTTTTCCACCGAACTTCCTTCGTTTTCAAGGTACTTTTCAAGGGTACTGTTTACCCTGTTGGCTACTTCTTCCATAGGTATTCTTCCGTTTTTGCCCCAGTTCAAATTATAGAATGTGGTGTAGAAAGAAATCGCTTCCGTTTGATATTGCGGTTCTTTGCCTTGCAGGAAATTAGGCAGCTTCTCCGTAAGTTCCCGCATTTTGCGTAAACCGGAGCCACGTTTCTCCATGTAGTCCAATTGTGTAAATACATCCGCAATGACGGGGTTGCGGCGCATGGACGGCACTTTGTATATATCTCGGTCTTGAATCTGTGTACCGTCAAGTATTGCACCTGGTAACACTAGTTCTACTCGGTCATCGTAAATGTCGATATGCACTTCACCGCCCATTACAGTGTAATCCCAATGGATAAGGTGGTTTACCAATCCTTCAAAGATGGCCCGGTCGGAATAGTCGGGAAGGTTCAAGCGATAGTTTGGCATCTTTACCCATCCGCTCATGGTATAGTTCTTAATGAAGTCCATACCATATTTTAAGAGCAATACAAGGTTAGCCCGATGTTCCACGGAACTGATGGCATCATCCTTATAGAGTCCAGTCCAACGAGTACAGAAAATACGTGATTGAAATACAGTGCAATTATCCACAAACAACAATCCGGCATTAGTCAGTTTACCGTCAGGAGTTACTAGTCCAAATGATTCCAGATACTTGTCATTCCATTCTTGATGGGTTTGCTCACGGAAAGTATTGGAAGGATGATGAAAGAATGTTTGCTGGCATTCACTTGGGTAGGCAGTGAATCCCATGTCATGTGCGTACCTTTCAATACCAATGAAAGAAGTTGTTGAGAATTACATTCCACGCTTTCATTGCCAACTCGTGTATAAGCTGTACGTGTTCCGTCTTGATAATAATAATAAGGTGTAAGTGTTCCTGCCTTTACTTTCACTTCAATCAAAGTATGTCCTTCGTGTTCAATCGGAATAAGTTGTACCTCTGGTACTGGGTCAAGTCGTGCCTTTATCATTTCACTGATAAAATCAGCATCGGCTTGTGGATTCTCCAACCCTACAATTACGCCGTCATCATTCACTCCATAGAACAAACTGCCACCGTCCGTATTGGCAAAAGCCGACACGGATTTAAGCCATGACTTCACTTTCTTATGTTCCAACATTTCCTTGAAATCGTAAGCTGAGCATTCCGTTATCAATGTATTGTTATGTATTTGCATTATTCGTATCACAAAGGTAATGATAATATGATAATTTCAAGTGCTTTAACTTACAAAGAAAGTATCAAGTCTGCTAAAAGAACAGCCGTTTCCGTTTCATCTTTTGGTGCATCTTTGGGCTTCCATGCCACAACAAACCGTACAGATGCAGATTTCACCTTATAACCTCTTTGTTCCCATTCAGATAACGTGCCCTGCATTCTTGATGATAATTTTGCTATAGGTTTATCGGTCGATGAACTGTACAAAAAGAAATCACTGTAAATTAATGAATCTCCCCCTCTCAGTGCTAAGACCTCTTGCTTCCGTTCTTTGAAGAATCTCAAATTGACATCTTTGTGAGAGAGCTGTAGTATAATTTCTTCAGGCATATCATATTGTCGTTGGTCAATGAGATATTGGTTTACACTTAAATGATTGAAGCAATCGCCGTTTGTATGTATGAATAGTCTGTTTTTTGCACGAGTTATTCCTACGTAGTATCGACGCATCAGATGGATATCCTTTACATAGCTGTCAGATATGAGCATATATACGTCATCAAATTCCCTGCCTTTAGCCTTGTGGATGGTTGATACCACAACATCGGTGCCTGATGTGTCGCAGAAGTCTTCCACTGACGACTCAAATGCAAATTCTTTGAAGTCACTGAAATATTTTGTCTTGTTGGTTTGTTCAAACTGTTCCACACATCGCTTCACATACATCAAACCTAGACTTCTGTCATAAATAGAAAAGGTTGCATGTTTGGCTTCTTCCCATAGTTCTTCTGTGATTAGAGGTGTTTTTATCCGTTTGTCTATATACTTCAGGAAGTATCTCATTTCCGCCATGTTCCAAAAACGTAAACCGTCCATTGATTGTATCAGTTTACTGTTTATACCATGTTTTCGCAGGAGGGCTATCAAGATGACAGCCTCTTCGTTTGTTTGGGTGAGTACACACGAAGTGCCTTTGTCCTTGTGTTGAAGTAAGTTTTCGACAAGCGGCTGATACATATATGTTGAATGATGACGTATCACTTCCACCCAACCTTTCTCTTTTCTCATAGAGATGATAGGTGTACTTTTTATTCTTTTATTGATAGTTTTTAAGAATCCGTTGGCAAAATCAACCGGCTGGCGAGCACTGCGGTAATTCTCGGTCATTTCGACAAATGTACTTCCGGTTTCTTGCGCCAGCCGGTACATATAATCAGAATCGGAACCTCGGAATTCATAGATGTTTTGGTCATCGTCTCCCACTGCTATCACACGCATTTCTTCATTGTTGGTCATCAGAGCCTTTACAAGTGCGTGTTCTTCTGTTCCCATGTCCTGGGCTTCGTCTATAACCAATACTGTCTTACCGATTTTGTTCGGTTCTACTTCTTCTTGACATATCATCTCGGCTGCCTTTGAAACGACATTCTTTGAATCTTCAAGATTTCCTATCCGTCCCAGGAGATCGAAGCAATAGGAGTGGAATGTTTTTATTTCGACAAAATGGGCTGCATTGCCTATCAACTCCATAAGCCGTTGTTTGAACTCCGTAGCGGCTGCCCTTGAAAATGTCAGCATCAGTAGCTGTTCGTGTTTTACGTCTTCAAGTAGTAGGAGTGAAGCCAGTTTGTGGACTAACACTCGTGTTTTTCCACTACCGGGACCTGCCGCAACTACAATACAACGTGAATCCTTATCGGAAATAATTTCCATTTGCCGTTTGGATAATTGTCCAAACAATTGATTGTATTTCTGTGGCGTCAAGTTACGTTGTATCTCGCTTGTTCTGTCTCCTTTGAAATATTTTGTGACAAATTTCTTGTAGTCCATTTGGAAATAGTCTTGAACATATTGCAAGGCTGCATGATAATCTCTCACCATCAGATTGGCATATTCCCCCACAATATGCACTTGTTGGATTTTCAGTTTGTAGAATTCGTTCAGCATTCGGTAATCGTCTTGCTTGTATCTCGACTTATTGTCTTTTATTCTTTGGATATTCATGGCGTTGTAAAGTACCAAAAAGCCGCCTTCAAGTTTTAGCGCACCGATTTTCGATAAATATAGAAGTGCTTCCTCCACGTCTTCCAATTGAATGTCATCAAGTCCACCAAAAAGAGATTGGGAACTTGATTTTATTCGGTTCAGAAGCTCTACTATGGAGAACTGGATGGCTTTGTCGGATACATTCTTTTTTTCTGCATCAAAAGCTAGTTTGTATAGCCATTCTACAGCAAAGTGACTTATTTCCAATCGTTTTTCAAATCGCCTGATGGTGGATTCCATGTCTGCCTGACGACTTATCTCCATGTTACGGGCCGCATCTTCTTTTTTACGCGTATATCCCTTGACGGTGAGAAAATAGAGTAACGTCCGAATGTCTTTTTCTTTGGATGTGTTGATTCCGTCGTTTACGGCATTCTCATTCAGTTGCTTGTATGATATTCGTAAAGACTCATCGGGAATATGGTTGAGAATGTATTGTTCAAGTTTTGCAAAGCGTTCGAGGAGCATTTGCGACTTTCGTTCCGAATCACCTGCATCCTGCAAATAGGCAGATATATCTTTGCTGTCTGCCAATATGCCTTCCTGTCGCATGCGCTCCACTACAGATATAACATCTCTTTTGCTTAGTCCCAAAATATCTGCCAGATAGTCGATTCGTGATTCTGCTTCCGAGTCCTGAGCCTTAGCGATATGTTTTTGAGAAATCAATGACTTGATGATACGGACTGCCTTTTCTATTTCATCGTTGCCAAAAAGTAGTGATGTTGATATGCGTTCTCTAGCTTCGTCCATATTCTTTACTGTTATTCCTGTGGCATATACATGAGGTACATTGTTTCCTCTTACCAAGTATCCGCTTTGTTCCAAAGCTGCTAATGCTGTCCGTACACGGGTCTCAATGTCAGATACCGAATCATCCCATCCTGCTTGCCGGGCAATTTCCAACGCAGAACAGTTGACTTTCATACGGTATTTGGTAAGGTCTTTGACGGCTTTCCATACCTGTTGTATTTCGCTAATGCTAAGTTTCGTTTGGTTTAGCAATATAAAATGCTTGTCCAAATCATTGTCACTATAAAGCACATAACAACGTGCGCTAAGACCGGGATCACGACCTGCTCTGCCTGCTTCTTGAACATAATTCTCCAGCGAATCGGAAATATCATAATGTACCACAAGACCGACATCTTTCTTGTCGACTCCCATGCCAAATGCGGATGTGGCCACAATGATGTGTACCTGATCGTTCATAAAAGCATCTTGGTTGGCAATTTTTTCATCGGCTTCCATTTTCCCATTGAAAGGGAGTGCCTTGTAACCGTCGCGAGTCAGTTTTGCAGCCACTTCCTTTGTCCGTTTGGTGCGTGATACGTAAACAATTGTCGGACAATCGGCTTCTGCTACAAGTTCTCTCAGTTTTAAATATTTATCATTGTCATTCTCTACATGTATGACGGAATAGTGCAGATTCGTTCTTGAGGCCGTTGATGCGAATAATTCCAAGTTCAAATCCGAAGTCTGCTTGAAATAGTCACAGATGTCTTGGATTACTTTCTGTTTTGCCGTGGCCGTGAAACAGGATACAGGTATCGGGGTTTTGCATTTTTTCTTTTGCTGGTATTTTGGGATGAATTTGCCAATGTAGAGATAGTCAACCCTGAAATCCTGCCCCCATGAAGAAAAGCAGTGCGCTTCGTCTATCACAAACCTTACAACGTGGCGCGCCATCAATATTTTCTCGATTGTTTTTGAACGGAGCATTTCGGGAGAGATATACAACAACGAGGCTTCTCCGTCTTGTACTCTTTGTATGGACAGTGATCTTGTGATGGGGTCTAACATCCCATTTATGGTTACGGCATCCGTGATGCCTCTGTCGGCAAGGTTGTCTACCTGGTCTTTCATCAAGGACTGCAAGGGGGAGATGACTACCGTAAGCCCGTGCACGGAGTGCCCAGCCATGAGTGCGGGCAATTGGAAAGTAAGTGATTTGCCGCCGCCGGTAGGAAATATCGCCAGTAGCGATTCCCCTTTTACCGCAGCTTGGGCAGCACGTTCTTGCAGTGGCTCGCCTTCGTATGTCCGGAAGCGCTCATATCCGAAAAATATTTTTAGGTTATGGAGCACATCCAATTGCGTATGGCAGTAGTCGCAGCCTTCTTTGCAAGTAGTGTGTCGCAAGAGTTTTACGATAAATTCCACTTCCGGATAATTATAAAGTACCCATCCGGGAGTGATGGAGCGGTAATCGGTGGTGTCAATCGGAGCCAAAGCGTATGCCAATCCGCATGGGTATTGATTGGTGAACATGTCAAGGTCGGCATGTTGGCAAATTTTTCCGGCATAAAGTTCTTTAATAAGTTCAGGTATTCCTTTATGAATATACTCCGCACTTACCATATTGAGAAATCCTTCAAATTCTTTCTTGTCCTTCAGCAACGATGCGAATAGTATACGCTTTTCTTTTGGTAATGAATGCCAGCATGCTATTTCATCCAGTAATAAGTCTTTTGCTTTCTTGCAATCGTTCACCGGATTGTTCATCTGTTCGCTCATCAGTTTATCATCTTTCACAAGCCTGTGGTAAGGGTGTTCAGGGAACAGTAAAGGCGAAACATAAAGTGTATCAACTAAAATCCAGCGGCAAATTTTGTCCGTAAACAGGTATTTAGCATCATGGTGAACGATATTGTGTCCGCAGATGTAGTCTATGTCGTTTAAGAAAATGAATAGTTCTTCTTTTGAGGTTTTATGAAATGTCGTGTCATCATGCTTGAGGGCTCCTATATCATGGATTCTGTGGTCTTTCAAGCCTATTTCAACATCTACTATGGCATAATTGTAGGCATTATATGGTACAGAGGTGGTTTTATAGCCGATGATATTGTTTCTATCCTCGGTTTTCTTGATTCCTATAAGCTTGCTCCATATTGACATATCTCAATATAATAAATAGTTTTACAACTTGGATTTGTTATGTGTCTGTATCGTTTTTTTATTATTTTATCTTTTCTTTATCACACTATTCACTACCCGTATAGAGGAAACCAGTTTATTGGTGGAAGTAAATACGTCCACATTCCATATATGGGATGAGCGTCCTTTGTGCAGGATAGTGCCTACTGCCCTTACGGTATCTCCTTCGTGTGCAGAAGAAATATGATTTCCGCTGACTTGCATTCCCACGACAATCTCATCAGGTTCGCAGATTATCATGGAGCCGAGTCCTGCGACGGTTTCGGCCAAAGCGAGGGTGGCACCGCCGTGCAAGATGCCGAAAGGTTGGCGAGTACGGTGGTCTACCGGCATGGTTGCTTCTACACGTTCTTCCGAAGCGTACGTATATTGGATGCCCAAGTTTCCCATCAATGCGTGGCGTGCCCGTTCGTTCAGCAAGTCGAGGGGAATCTCTGCCGCATGTACTTCTGCCAATATTAGTTTTTCTACGGCCAGAGCCACTCCATCTTCTGCATTCGATGTGGTCACATAGTCTGCACAGACTTTTACCGAGTCTTGTGAATGTCCCATAGCTACCCCCATGCCGGCCAATTGGAGCATGGTCACATCGCATACGCCATCTCCAATGGCGATGACTTCTTCCCGTTTTACTCCCAAATGTTCTAACAGGACGCCTAAGGTATTTGCTTTATCGACTCCGCAGGGCACTACTTCTAAGAAGTAAGGCTCGGAACGGAATGTGTCCAAAGTTCCGGCCAGACGCCTTTTCCAATGTTGTTCCAGCCCGACCAAAGCTTCCTCCTTATTGCTCACCAGCATACATTTGCATGGTGCAAAATCTATGGCAGTGGAGAATTCTTCTTCTCTGATTATTCTTAAGTTATTCAGTTGGGCTTCACGCTTTATGTGTTCATTGTTCGGACTGTCTGTTATGATGTTGTCATCATGGTAGGTAAAGATGGCAAAACCGTTCTTGCGGGCTTTCTTTTCCAGATAAGGCAGCATTTCCGGATTGATGCGGCGTTCAAACAGTATTTCTCCGTTCTGCGCCTTTATTATCTGGCAACCATTGTAGGAGAGTACGAATCCTCCATAATTACCTAGTTCAAGGACCTTGGCCAATGGCATCAGCCCGTAAGTCGGCCTACCGGATGCCAAGACTATGCGTACTCCCATTTGCTGTACCTTCAGCAAAGCTGCTAATGTTCTTTTACTGATTTCTCTTTCATCATTGAGTAGCGTTCCGTCTACATCAAGAACCAATAATTTATATTTCATGGCAACTCAATTTTGGGGTTATTATGTTACAAAGTTAGAAAAATGACTGTTAAAACGGTAATATTCGTTTTATTGTTTACTGAATTTTCTTTTATTTATTCTATCTTTGCCTGCGTTTTGTTCCGCATTCTCTATCCGGAGAAGCGGATGAAAAGGGAATCGGGTGAAAGTCCCGAACAGTCCCGCTGCTGTGAGTTCCATGTTCGGTGTATCATACTTGTGCCACTGTCTTTCAGAAAGGATGGGAAGGCGATGCACCGGGAACGAGTCAGAAGACCTGCAAAACAAAGTCGAAAAATTGTCCATTCGAGGAAAGTGGGCAGTGCGCAAATGGTTTTAAGATAATCTTCAATTATTCTATGTCAGGAAGGACTAAGGTACAATTGGTCTGTGCCGTTTTCTTGAGTGTAAGCATGTTCCGGCTCTCTGCTCAGGAAGTGGGGGGAGATACGATTACGGGGAAAGTGCATCAGATAGAGAAAGTGACAGTGACAGCACGTCGGTCACCCAACAAAGTAACTTCTGCCGTACCCGTACAGACTATGTCACAGCAGGACATCAGCCGGTTGGGAATACAGAATATGGCAGATGCCGTGCGGCGCTTTGCCGGTGCCAATGTCAAGGACTATGGAGGTATTGGAGGATTGAAAACGGTTTCCATCCGCAATATGGGGGCGGCTCATACGGCTGTCAGTTATGATGGGGTGGCGGTGAGCAACTGTCAGGCAGGGCAGATAGACATCGGACGTTTTTCATTGGACAATGTTTCCATGCTTTCGCTCGCCATCGGGCAGTCGGAGGACTTGTTGCAGTCTGCCCGCTTGTATGCATCGGCCGGTGTGCTGGGCATAGAGACGGAAAAGCCTCATTTTGACGATGGGCGTAATGCCGCTTTCCAGGCACGGGTGCGTGGCGGTTCGTTCGGAATGGTCAGCCCCTCGCTGCGTTGGTGGCAGAAGTTGGGCGGTCGTACACGCGTGGCGGTAGATGCCGGTTATATGAGGGCGGACGGGAATTATCCTTTTACGCTGGTCAATGGCAAATATGTGACGGAAGAGAAACGTAATAACTCCGGCATCTATTCATGGCAGGGCGAAGCCACCCTTTATCATACGTTCAAGGATGGCGGTGAACTGGATGTGAAAGGCTACTACTTCTATTCCCGTCGGGGACTTCCGGGGGCGGTTACACTCTATAATCCTCTTTCCGATGAGACACTTTGGGATGAGAATACTTTTGTACAGGCACGTTATAGGAAGCATTTTTCGCCCCAATGGAGTTTGCAGGCGCAGGCAAAGTATAATCATGGCTGGAACAAGTATAAGGATGAAGGCAAGGAATATACCGACGGATATTATCGGGAAAATCACCGGCAAGACGAGTATTATATCTCCGCGACCGTTCTCTACCGTCCTCTGGAAACTTTGACCCTTTCGTTGGCGCAGGACGGAGTGATGAACAAGCTACGCAACAGCTTGCCGGAATGTCCTTTCCCCACAAGATATACTTCTATCAGTGCTTTCAATGCACGCTATCGGCAAGGATGGCTCACGGCCACCGCTTCGTTGGTGCATACCGCCACGTCGGAGCATACAGAGAAGGGTACGACTCCCGACGATTTCCATCGTTTTGCCCCTTCTCTGTCGGTCAGCATGCAGCCGTGGCAGGACGAGTCACTGTATCTCCGGCTGATGTATAAGAGTACGTTCCGTCTGCCCACTTTCAATGACCTCTATTACTACCGGCTGGGCAACCGCAATCTGCGGCCCGAGAAAGCGGACGAATATAATGTCGGTATCACATGGAGCAAATCCGGATGGGCTGTGTTCGATTATATTTCCTTTACGCTCGACGGTTACTACAACGATGTGACGGATAAGATAGTGGCTTTTCCCACCACCTATGCGTGGAAGATGGCAAACTACGGCAAGGTACATGCCGCAGGTGTGGATGCCACTTTGGCCGCCACTGTACCCTTGACAGAAAAAATAAAACTGGTTATGTCGGGCGGATATACGTGGCAGAAGGCCATTGACCTGACCGATGCCGATGCCAAGAACTATAAAGACCAATTGCCTTATACCCCTCTCCATAGCGGAAATGCGTCTGCCATTGTGGAAACGCCGTGGGTGAATGTGGGCTACTCGGTGGTGGGAGTGGGAAAACGCTACTATTTGTCGCAGAACCTTCCGGAGAATGAGATTGAGGGGTATTGGGAGCATACGATGAGCCTCTCTCATGAGTTTGCTTTGGGCAGTTGCCGACTCCGGTTGCAGGCTGAGATTATAAACCTGACCGATGAACAGTATGACGTGATAAAATATTATCCTATGCCGGGCCGTTCGTGGCGGCTGACGGGGACCTTTAAGTTTTGAGTAATCCATTTAGAAACAACAAAAACTAATTATAACCAATAACAACAGTGATTATGAAAGTAAGAAGTTTATTATTCGGTATGCTCTGCATGCTTGCTTTGGGTGCCTCTTTGGTATCTTGTAGTGATGACGACGATGATTCTCTGGATGATGACGGGTCGAAGGTGACACTGCCGCAGACGCGTGTCTATATTCTGAACGAAGGCTCTCAAGGGGCCAACAATGCAGGACTTGCCTTTTATGCACCCAATAAGGATGCGGATTTTATCAGTGATATCTACAAGACCCAAAACAATGCCAAGTTGGGTGACCTTGGTCAGAGCATGATTGAGTATGAAGATGAAATATATATAGCCGTTTATGGCTCTAATTATCTGACCAAGCTGAATGCTGCAGGTGTGGAGTTGAAACGTGTTTCGTTCGTAGGCGACAACGACCTCAGTGCTGGTATTCGCTATATAGATGCTGAGGATGGGTATATCTATGCTTCCTTTTGGGGAGGAGCAGTGGCTAAAATCAATGCGACAACGTTGGAGGTAGTGGATAAATTGACCGGACTTGGTGACAATCTGGAAGGTGTGGCAATCTGTGAGGACATGCTTTATGTTTCGAATAGTTGTACTGCTGACTATACTTATCACAATGATGTTAAAGTGATAGACTTGCGAACATTCACACTAAAGGAAACATTGATAGTGGCTTCCAATCCCAATACACAAATGCTGGAAGAGGACGACAAAGTGTTCCTCATTTCTGATGATTATTCTTCTGCAGAGGGCTATGTGCTGCAGATGATTGAGCCGGCCAAAGGCAACAAGGTTACCAAGATAGGCAATGCCACTTATATGGCTGCCAATAATGATATATTGTATCTGGTGAATTCAATGACGGACTGGAGTACTAAACCGGTTACAACTGTCAACACTTTCTTTACTTACAACATCAAGACTGGACAGATGAATAATGCTTCTTTCCTAAAAGATGCTCCTGCTGAACTTGTATCGAGTACATTGCATATGTTGACAATAAACGACAATAACGGTGATATTTATATCAGTACTTCCGATTTCATTACGAACGGTACCATCTACCGTTTCAAGAAAGACGGTACGTTCATAGAGAAGTTCGATGCAGGAGGTGTCAATCCTAATTCCGCTGTTTTCTTTAATTAATGTCGATGAAAAGGAACAGCTTTCTTATCTGCATACTCGCAGTCTTGCTTCTTTTCTCCTGCGGGGGAAGGGGCAAGACTGCCTCTGCTTTGCCCGACGGTGACACCATTCCCTTACGTTATGCGGAAAACCTTACCTTAGTGTCCTATCCCGACTATACCCTTGCCACCCTGCGCAATCCCTGGGATACGTTGCACACGCTGCATACCTATATCCTGGTTCCTAAAGACCGTGAACTCCCGGCACATCTTCCGGAAGGTACCGTGGTGCGTACACCGCTCTCCAAATCGGTCATTTACTCTTCCGTACATTGCGGGTTGATGGATAATCTGGGAGTTTTCAGTAGTATCGGCGGCGTTTGCGACTTGAAGTACATTAAGCTGCCGGCCGTGCACGAGGCTTGCCGTCGGGGTATCATTGTCGATTGCGGCGATGGTATGAATCCCGATATGGAACGTATCATCGACCTGCATCCCGATGCCATTCTTCTATCTCCGTTCGAGAACAGTGGTGGTTATGGCCGTATCGAGAAACTGGATATTCCCATCATCGAATGTGCCGACTACATGGAAACTTCCGCTTTGGGCCGTGCCGAATGGATGTGTTTTTACGGGCTGCTCTTCGGGGCTGCGCCACAAGCCGACAGTCTGTTTGCCGAGGTGGATAGCTGCTACCGGCGCCTCAAGATGCGTGCAAAGCTTTCCTCTACCTCACTGTCCATTGTCAGCGAGATGAAAAGTGGTTCGGCATGGTACGCTCCGGGAGGGCGTAGCACTATAGGAAGGCTTTTTCAGGATGCTTGCGGGCGTTACGCCTTTGCCGACGATACCCACAGCGGTTCTGTTCCTCTGGCTTTCGAGACCGTTTTCGACAAGGCGGGCGATGCCGACGTCTGGTTGGTGAAGTACAACCGTGACCGCGATATGACCTACGCTGATTTGGAGGCGGATTATATCGGCTACACCGGTTTTAAGGCTTTCAAGACCCGGAATGTCTATGGTTGTAATACGGCGAAAGTTCCTTTCTACGAGGAGACTCCGTTCCGTCCCGATTATTTGTTATCCGACCTAATACAGATTCTGCATCCCGAAATAGGAGATTTGGGAGGTTTGCGCTATTTTTGCAGACTGAAGGAGTGATGAACACAGAGATACGGAACTTTTGTGAAAGTAATAGAAAACTCTGTGCCTCCGTGTCTCTGTGTGCTAAATAATGTAACTATGAGTAAAGGCTGGAAATATGGTATCGGGCTGGGAGTAGTAATCTTATTGCTTTTTGCGGGCAATCTGCTGGTGGGGTCGGTTTCGATTCCGCCTGCCGATGTTTTCCGTATCCTGCTCGGTGGAGAGGGGGAGAAGGCAAGCTGGAGCTTCATCCTTTGGGAATCCCGTTTGCCCCAAGCGCTGACGGCGCTGCTTTGCGGTGGCGCATTGGCTGTCTGCGGACTGATGTTGCAGACGGCTTTCAAGAATCCGCTGGCAGGACCATCCATTCTGGGCATCAACGCCGGGGCAAGTCTGGGAGTGGCCTTCGTCATGCTGCTGTTTGGCGGCAGCATCACGGCAGGGGTGTTCAGTCTGTCCGGCTTCTTCTCCGTACTGCTTGGCGCATTTATCGGAGCCATGCTGATTATGGCACTTATCCTTTTCTTTTCCACGCTGATAAAGAGCAATGTCATGCTGCTGATAACGGGTATCATGATAGGCTACATCGCTTCTTCGGCCATTGCCCTGCTGAACTTCTTTGCTACGGCAGAGGGGGTGCAGTCCTATATGATATGGGGGCTGGGCAACTTCGGTGGAGTTTCCCTACAGCAGATGCCGGCCTTTGCGCTGGTCACCATTGTGGGACTGTTCGGCTCATTATTGTTGATAAAGCCCCTGAACGCCTTGTTGCTGGGAGAGCGCTATGCCGAAAATCTAGGTGTCAATATCCGCCGTGTGCGCAACTGGCTTTTGATTATCACCGGGCTCTTGACGGCTGTCACCACCGCTTTCTGTGGTCCGGTCGCCTTTATCGGCCTGGCCGTGCCGCATGTGGCCCGCATGATATTGGGGACAGCCAATCACAATTCCCTATTGCCGGTCACCATCTTGAGTGGCGGTGCAGTGGCACTGCTTTGCAACTTGATTTGCGTCTTGCCCGGCGAAGCGGGTATTATCCCCTTGAATGCCGTCACGCCCATTATCGGTGCGCCGGTCATCATCTACGTTATTCTGAGCCAGCGGAAGCCCCAACAATTCAACTAAGCTATTGCCAACAGTTTGACAAGGTTTTGCCTTACTATTGGCAAGACTTTGCCACCGCGTTGGCAAACTTTTGCCATAGGCATGGCAAAGTTTTGCCAAACCTATGGCAATGTCTTGGCAAAATTTCTCTCTGATTATCAACGTACTACTTTTTTGGTGTTTTTCTCTCCATTCCATAGGGTTTTATCTTTCTCACCGCTCTTATTAATAGAAACCCCTTAAAAACATGCCTTATGAAAAACTTTGTAGGATTTACACTTGGGTGTTTGTTTGCATTCTTATCTTCGGGTATCACCCCGTTGATGGCGCAGGACGCGGCAGTGAACGAGCTCGTCATCACCGGTACGGTCAAGAATAAGGACAGCAGGAAGAAACTCGAAAACGTGAACGTCTCTGTTGTCGGCAACAATATCGGAACGGTGACCAATGCCGACGGCACATTCTCCTTGAAAGTAGCGGAAGCGGAAGCTTTCCGTGGACTGGAAGTCTCCCATATCGGCTATCTCACTACACACCTCTCTCTGGAAGAACTTGAAAAAACGGGCGGGCTGACCATCTGGATGATACCGGCTCCCAATCTTTTGAGCGAGATTGTGGTCTATGGCAATAATCCCCGCGTTATAGTGGAAGAGGCCATCAAGAAAATTCCAGTAAACTATTCTGGCAATGACAACATGCTGACCGCCTTCTATCGGGAAACCGTGCAGAAGCGCCGCCGCTATATCAGCGTGTCCGAGGCAGTGATGGATGTCTATAAGACGGATTATAACTCCCGCGATGTAGACCGCGACAAGGTGCAGCTGCTGAAAGGCCGCCGCCTGCTGAGCCAAAAGCAGAGTGACACGCTGGCTGTGAAAGTGGTGGGAGGTCCCAATTTGTCCCTTTATCTGGAC
This sequence comes from Bacteroides sp. AF25-5LB, assembly GCF_003602965.1. Taxonomy (NCBI): domain Bacteria; kingdom Pseudomonadati; phylum Bacteroidota; class Bacteroidia; order Bacteroidales; family Bacteroidaceae; genus Bacteroides; species Bacteroides sp. AF25-5LB. The sequence continues at coordinate 43,478 of NZ_QTMC01000002.1, read as the reverse complement.
ATTGTGAAGAATGGCGATGCGCTGTTGAGCACGGACAATCTGGACTATTATGAATTCCGTATGGAGGACCCCGTCAATTTGGATAACCGCATGCAGTATGTGGTCAGCTTCCGTCCGCGGGTCAGCCTGATGTATGCCTTGTTCATCGGGAAACTGTATATAGACTACGAACGGCTTTCCTTTACACGTGCCGAGTTTGGCCTGGACATGGCAAATCGGGTGAAGGCAGTGGAGGCCATTCTGCATAAGAAGCCCGTCGGCTTACGGTTCCGCCCGCAGGAAGTCACCTATCTGGTGACCTACAAGCAGCAGGGGGCCAAGACTTACCTGAACTATATACGGAATGTCATCCGCTTTAAATGCGACTGGAAAAAAAGGCTGTTCTCCTCCAGCTACACCGCTTTCTCTGAAATGGTGGTGACCGACAGGACGGAAAGCCCTCTCTCCGGCATCTCCAACAAGAACACCTTCAAACGGAAGCAGGTATTCTACGACCTGGTGGATGAGTACTGGAACGAAGACTTCTGGAGGAACTACAATATCATAGAACCTACGGAATCCCTGGAGAATGCAGTCAGCAAATTGCGGAAACAATCCAATTGATTATCTGATAGTTTTCCTTATATTTGGAGCAACCGAGAAAAAACACCGTGTATGCTGGACGAACTGATGATACTGGCCAGAATAAAGGAGGGCGATATAAAGGCGTTCGAAGGAATCTTCCGCCGGTATTATTCCCCTCTTTGCTGGTATGCTGCGGGCATCACGGGTGATACGGCGTCTGCCGAGGAAATTGTGGAGGAGCTGTTCTACGTGCTGTGGAAGAATCGGGAGCGGTTACAAGTATTCCAGTCCGTGAAGAGCTATCTCTACCGTTCTGTGAGGAATGAAGCCGTGCAGTTTTGTGAGCATCAGGAGGTCAAGGAGCGCTATCGGGCATCTGTCCGTACGGAGTCCGGGCCGGGCTATTCGTCCGACCCTCACGCGCATTTGGAATACGAGGAACTCCAGACCCTCATCCGGCATACGCTCGACAAGCAGCCCCGGCGCCGGCAGCAGATTTTCAGGATGCACCGCATGGAGGGGAAGAAATATGCAGAGATTGCCTTGTCGCTTTCGTTGTCCGTCAAGACGGTGGAAGCGGAAATGACCAAGGTACTCCGAACCTTACGAAATGAAATTGATAATTATATCCGGACACAATGATGGAAGTAGATAAAAAGAAGACAAGGACCGACGAGGCATGGGTACGGCTTTATGCCCGCTTCGAAACGGACTGCCTGCTGCCGGCAGATGCGGAACATGCTCCGGCAATGCACCGCAGGCTTTACCTCAAGTGGGGGAGCGTTGCGGCAGCCGTGATTGCCGGAATCGTATGTTTTGCCGCATGGTGGGCCGTACCGGAACAAGGTGGGGACAGCCGTAGCTTGCTGACGGAGGAAAACCGGGAGAAGCCCACACTGGTCAAGACCCTTGAAGACGGTTCGGTGGTATATCTGGCGCAGGAAAGCACGCTGAAGTATCCTGAACATTTTGCGGAAGACAAGCGGGAAGTGAACCTGCAGGGCGAAGCCTTCTTCGATGTGGCAAAGAAACCCGAGCAGGCTTTTACGATTGAGACGGCGAGAGTGCGTGTGGAGGTACTGGGCACGGCTTTCAATGTCAGGAGCAATGAAGGGGTCCCCTTCAGCTTGTCCGTGAAGCGCGGGAAGGTGAAGGTGCTGCTGAAACAAGAGGAACAGACGGTCTTTGTAGAGGCGGGAGAAACGGTTACCTTGCAGGCGGGCAGTCTGCTCGTCAGCGAGACGGAGAATCCGGAGCTCTTTGACCGCTACACCAGCAACATCCGTTTCAAGGACGAGTGCCTGGAGGATGTGCTGCGTGCCATCAATAAGGAGTCTGCCGGCTGGCAGATAGAAGCCGCGTCGCCAACCCTGGGCAAACGGCGGCTGACGGTCGAATTTTCGAATAACTCCCCGGAGTCTGTGGCCGAGCTGATATGCTGGACGTTCGACTTGAAGTGTACACGTCAGGGCAATAGACTGATATTGTCGGAACAATGAATTCAATGAAATGCTTCATTCTCCATTTTTCACTCTTCATTTTCTTCCTGGCAGGCAGTGCAAGAGCGGACGGAGGCGATGTGCTGGACCGCATCGTCCGGCTGCCCGGAATGAAGGGAACGGTTTATGCGCTGTTGGGGAAAGTCTCGGAGCAGTCCGGCTATCTGTTTATCTATGACAGCAAGGTCATCCATAACGACTCAGTGGTGAGGGTCAGGAAGCAGGAGTGTTCCGTGAGGCAGGCCATTCATAGGATAACCGGCAGCCGGAACCTCGAATTGAAGGTATTAGGCAACCATATATTGATAACACGGGCGGCAGAAAGGAAGAGTATGGAAGAAACGGTACCCCTGCCGCCCCGACCGGCATATTCCACCATTGCCGGAATCCTGCTGGACAAGGAGACGGGAGAGCCCGTCGTCAGTGCGTCGGTCATCGCACAAGGAACCTCACTGGGTAACATTACCAACCAGAACGGTGAATTCCGGCTCAATCTGCCCGACTCGTTGAGGCGCTGCATGCTCTCCTTCTCCCATCTGGGTTATGTGGGGCAAACGGTGGAAGCCTCTGCTTTGGAAGGACGCAGCAATGTCCTGAGCCTTGAGCCGAAAGTCATTTCCTTGCAAGAAGTGCTTATCCGCTTGGTGGAGCCTAAAAAGCTGCTTCGCGAGATGATAGAGCACCGGGATAGGAACTGCTCCACTTCTCCGGTCTATCTGACCACCTTCTACCGGGAAGGCGTACAACTGAAGAATAAGTTCCAGAGCCTGACGGAGGCCGTTTTCAAGGTCTACAAATCACCGACGATGGAACCCGGACAGAAAGACCAGGTGAAACTGCTCAAGATGAGCAAGATAGATAACCGGGAGCAGACGGACAGTGTGCTTGCCAAAATCAGCTCCGGGGTGGAGGCATGTCTGCAGTTGGACATCATGAAGAATCTTCCAGACTTCCTCTTGCTGGAATCCGGCGAGGAACTTTATACCTATACTTCGGGCGACATCGTATCGGTGGACGACCGTACTGCCAACGTCGTCTATTTTGAGCAGAAACGTGGGGTAAAGGAGCCTTTGTTCTGCGGAGAACTCTATATAGACTCGGAGAACAGCGCCTTGCTGCGTGCCCACTTCGAGATTCATCCCCGGTATGTGAAGGCCGCCACACGGCTTTTCGTGATACGCCAGGCTCCGAAAATCAGGCTGACAACGGAGAAACTTGTCTATACCGTCTCATACAAACCCTGGAACGGTACCTATTATGTCCACCACATCCGTGGCGACCTTTACTTCAAGATGAAGAGAAAACGCATGCTCTTCAGTAATCCCACTCTGTATACCTGGTTCGAGATGGTGACCTGCCAGATTGACGGGGAGAACGTGACGCGCTTCCCGCGTGCGGAACGGCTGCCGGTGCATACCGTCTTCTCTGAAACCGATTTCAAGTATGATGCCGATTTTTGGGGCGACTTCAATGTGATTCCGTTGGAAGAGGAGCTTGGAAAGATTATCGAAAAGGTGTCCCTGAAGATAGAGCAGACGGAAGCTCCGTAAACATGGCCCTCAATCGTTTGCGGTGGTTAGATTGTATATTCTACACTAAAATTATCTCTATTTTGTTTTTTTATTGTAATTTTGCCCCTGGTATTAGTTTAAATTTAAAGATTGTAACTATGAGATTACCTGAGGACCCGGTGATGCTGTACAGCTTCATCAACATGAAACTGCGTGATTTCTATCCTTCGCTGGACGCGCTCTGCGAGGATATGAACGTAGAGAAAGAGGACATTGTACGAAAATTGAAGCTCGTGGGATTTGAGTATAATCCTGCAAAGAACAGATTTTGGTAAATAATGTTTCTGTATAAAACAACTCCCGTTGCTTGTTGTTGTAAAGCGCAAGTTAACGGGAGTTGTTTTGTTATGAAACTATGGGATAAGGCAGAACGTCTTTGGACGAGGGTCAAGAACTGGAAAACAGTACGCGGCTGGCACATCTGGAAGTTGAAGCTGGTGGATGCCCGGTTGTATTTCGTCAGCATGTTCGTCGGTTTGCTGACGGGACTGGTCGCTGTGCCCTATCACTATCTTCTCTATTATCTGTTCCACCTCCGCAGTGGTTTCTTCGCTTCGCATCCGGCCTGGTACTGGCACATTCCACTCTTTCTGTTTTCTTGGGGCATTCTCGTCTTCGTCATGTGGCTCGTGGGGAAAATGCCGCTTATCGGCGGGGGAGGTATTCCGCAGACACGCGGCGTGATTAACGGGCGCATCACTTACCGGCATCCTTTCATCGAGATGGTATCCAAGTTTGTAGGGGGCATTCTGTCCTTCTCGGCGGGGCTGTCTTTGGGGCGCGAAGGGCCTTCCGTGCAGATAGGCTCTTATGTGGGTAGCCAGGTATCCCGCTGGACCCATATCCTGAAAGGCGAACAGAAACAGTTGCTGGCAGCCGGGGCGGGAGCGGGGCTCGCTGCGGCTTTTGCAGCGCCACTGGCTTCCTCGCTCATTGTAATAGAATCCATTGAACGCTTCGATGCCCCTAAGACGGCCATCACTACCTTGCTGGCGGGTGTTGTGGCAGGAGCCGTGGCAAGCATGGTCTTTCCCGTGAATCCTTACCATCTGATAGAAGTAACGGAACCGGTTTTCGCCTTCTTTGTCCAGATGAAGTATTTCTTGATATTGGCGGTGATTGTCTCCGTATGCGGGAAGTTCTACTCCTCCACCATGAATGCTTTCAGGCATGTGTATGCCAAAGTCAGTTCTCCGGCGTATGTCAAGATGTTCTATTTGGTGCTGGTGGCCTACATCATTTCGCTGCTACAGGTCAATCTGACCGGAGGTGGGGAGCAGTTTCTGCTGGCCCAGGCGCAGAACGGCAGTACGCAGATTATGTGGGTGACGGCTGTCATGTTGCTGCATTTCGTCTTTTCCGTTTTCTCTGTCTCTTCCGGATTGCCGGGCGGCAGTTTCATTCCGACGCTGGTTACGGGAGGGTTGTTGGGACAGATTGTCGGGTTGGTGGGAGTGAGGTATGGCATTATCGGGCAAGAGAATGTCAGTTATGTCATGCTTATTTCCATGTCGGCATTTTTGGTAGCCGTAGTCCGTACACCGCTCACGGCCATTGTGCTGATTACGGAGATTACGGGGCATTTCGAGGTCTTTTACCCTTCGGTGGTTGTTGGTGGGTTGACCTACTATTTTACGGAACTTCTGCAAATGAAGCCTTCCAACGTCTCCCTCTATGAAGATATGATTCATGCTCCCGATTTTAAAGAAGAGAAACGCTATACGCTTTCAGTGGAGATTATGACGGATTCTTATCTGGACGGGAAACTGGTGGACGAACTGTCCCTGCCGGAGCGTTGCGTCATTATCAATGTACATCGAGATGGAAAAAATCTGGTCCCCGCAGGAACTCGTTTGATTCCGGGGGACCAGGTACAGATTGAGATGGACTCGCAGGACATAGAGAAACTCTATGAACCGCTTGTCAGTATGGCGAATATCTATTAAGCCAGATTGCCTATCTCGTCCAGATTCTTCTGGATGTCGGCATCCGTCAGCTCGTAATTCACTAAATCGCCGGACAAATACTTGTCGTAGGATGCCATGTCGATAAGTCCGTGACCGGAAAGGTTGAACAGAATCACCTTCTCTTCACCCGTTTCCTTGCATTTGTTTGCTTCGCGGATGGTGGCGGCAATGGCATGGCAGGACTCGGGGGCGGGGATGATGCCCTCTGCTTGCGCAAACAGACAACCGGCGTCGAATGATTCGAGCTGCTTGATGTCCACCGCTTCCATATAACCGTCTTTCAGCAGTTGTGATACGATGACACCTGCACCGTGATAGCGTAGGCCGCCGGCATGGATATTGGCAGGGGCAAAGTTGTGTCCCAGTGTAAACATGGGCAGCAACGGAGTGTATCCGGCCTCGTCGCCGAAGTCGTATTGGAATTTGCCGCGTGTCAGCTTCGGACATGAAGCAGGTTCGGCGGCGACAAAGCGTGTTTTCTTTCCTTCGAGGATGTTGTGGCGCATGAAGGGGAAGGCGATACCGCCAAAATTGGAACCTCCTCCGAAGCAGGCGATGACGGTGTCGGGATATTCACCCGCCATTTCCATCTGCTTTTCGGCTTCCAGTCCGATGACGGTCTGGTGCAGGGCCACGTGGCTCAATACGGAGCCGAGGGTATATTTGCAGTTGGGAGTGGTCTGTGCCAGCTCTATGGCTTCGGAAATGGCTGTTCCCAGCGAGCCCTGATAGTTGGGATGGGCGGTCAGTATATCTTTTCCGGCGCGGGTAGACATGGAGGGAGACGGGGTAACCTGCGCACCGAATGTCTGCATGATGCTGCGGCGGTAGGGTTTCTGCTCGTAACTGATTTTCACTTGATAGACAGCAGCTTCCAGCCCGAAAAGGCGGGCGGCATATGCCAGGGAAGCTCCCCATTGTCCGGCACCGGTCTCGGTGGTCACGTTGGTCACTCCTTCCTGCTTGCAATAGTACGCCTGCGGGATGGCGGAGTTCAGCTTGTGCGAGCCCATCGGGCTGACGCTCTCGTTCTTGAAGTAGATATGTGCCGGTGTGCCGAGTGCTTTCTCCAATCCATAAGCGCGCACCAGCGGAGTGCTGCGGTAGTATTTGTACATTTCGCGGACCTCTTCGGGGATTTCAATCCACGCGTCGGTCTGATTCAATTCCTGGCGGCAGAGTTCCTCGGCAAAGATAGGATACAAGTCTTCTGCTTTCAGCGGTTGCTTGGTGCCGGGGTGAAGCGGTGGCATGGGCTTGTTCACCATATCGGCTTGTATGTTATACCAGTATTGTGGAATTTCCTCTTCCGGGAGAATGAATCTTTTCTTTTTGTTGCTCATAGTGGTTAAAATTATTAATAATTCAATGCCCAAATGTAGCTATTATTTTTGAACCAATTTCTTTTTCCTTTTGTTTTTTGTATATCAAGGTATATTTGTCTAAGTTTGCCGCGTTTCATTAATCGATGCATTTATGAAGATTTATCATAAATTCCTTTTGTATCAAAATAAATGGATTCACCCTTACGTACGGATGACAGTGGGAGTAATGACTTCCATCACTTATTTGGCCTCCATCCTGCTGATTGTCGGCGTGGTCTATGAGCATGGCTTTACGATTTCAGAGGTCGAGGCGCATCAGCTCCAGCGCTTGTATCATGGGGTGTGGATTGTTTTTCTGGCAGACGTCACTCTGCGCATTTTGCTGGAATACAAGGATACCCGTCGCACGTTCGGTAAGCTCACCTGGATACTGACCATTCTGCTCTATCTGACCCTTATCCCGGTCATTTTCCATCGTCCGGAAGAGGAGGGCGCCATCTTGCAGTTCTGGGAATTTCTGCATGGCAAGGCCTATCACCTTGTCCTGCTGCTGGTGTTTTCCTTTTTCAGCCTTTCCAACGGGCTGGTACGGTTGCTGGGGCGGCGTACGAACCCTTCGCTTATTTTGGCTGCCAGCTTTCTGATAATCATAATGATAGGCACGGGGTTGTTGATGTTGCCGCGCTGCACGGTGAACGGCATATCGTGGGTCGACTCGCTATTCATATCCACCAGTGCGGTGTGCGTCACGGGGCTGACGTCTGTCGATGTGGCGTCCACTTTTACCCCGACCGGTTTTGTGGTAATCATTCTGCTGATTCAGATAGGCGGTCTGGGAGTGATGACACTGACGAGCTTTTTTGCCATGTTCTTCATGGGTAATACCTCATTGTACAATCAGTTAGTGGTGCGCGACATGGTGAGTTCCAATTCCTTGAATTCCCTGTTCTCCACCCTGGTCTATATTCTGGCCTTTACGCTGGTGATTGAAGGAATAGGGATGCTTGCCATCTGGGGAGACATCCACGGGACGATGGGGATGGACCTTCAGGAAGAGCTGGCTTTTTCCGCTTTTCATGCCATTTCCGCTTTCTGCAATGCGGGATTCTCCACGTTGCCCGGAAATCTGGGCAATCCGTTGGTGATGACGGGGCACAACCCGTTCTTCATCTATATATCTCTGCTGATTATTCTGGGGGGTATCGGTTTCCCCATCCTGGTGAATTTCAAGGATATTATTCTTTACCATCTGCGTCGTCTGTGGCACTTCCTGCGTACGTGGCATTGGGATGGCAGGCGTTTTTACCATCTGTACAACCTGAATACAAAGATTGTACTGATAGTCACCTTCCTGCTGTTGGTGCTGGGCACGGTGGGCATTGCTGTCTTTGAGTGGAATGCCGCTTTTGCCGGCATGTCGGTGGCAGACAAGTGGACGCAGGCGTTTTTCAATGCCACGTGTCCCCGTACGGCAGGCTTTACCAGTGTGGACTTGGCCGGCTTGGGGGTACAGACATTGCTCATTTATCTGTTTCTGATGTGGGTGGGAGGTGGTTCCCAGTCTACGGCAGGCGGTATCAAGGTAAATGCCTTTGCGGTAGTGGTGCTGAATCTGGTGGCTGTGTTGCGCGGCACGGAACGGGTAGAGGTGTTTGGCCGTGAGCTGTCACACGATTCCATCCGTCGTTCCAATGCCACGGTGGTGATGTCGTTCGGCGTCTTGTTGCTGTTTGTTTTCATCATCAGTATGCTGGAGCCGGGTACGTCGCTTTTGGCCATTACCTTCGAGTGTGTGTCGGCATTGAGCACGGTGGGGTCTAGTTTGAACCTTACCCCGCGGTTGGGAGACGACAGCAAGCTGCTGGTGGCACTGCTGATGTTTGTGGGGCGTGTGGGACTGATTACGCTGATGCTTGGCATCATCAAGCAGAAGAAGCATACGAAGTATCAGTATCCGAGTGGTCAGATTATAATCAATTAAATAAGATGAAGTATATTATTATCGGTTTAGGGAATTATGGTCACGTGCTGGCAGAGGAGCTTTCTACACTGGGGCACGAAGTGATAGGTGCGGACGTGAGCGCCGGCAGGGTAGATAGTCTGAAGGAAAAGATTGCTACAGCCTTTGTCATCGATGCGACGGACGAGCAGGCCTTGTCCGTGTTGCCGCTGAACAGTGTGGATGTGGTGATTGTTGCCATCGGCGAGAATTTCGGTGCATCCATCCGTGTAGTGGCTTTGCTGAAGCAGAAGAAGGTGCAGCATATCTATGCCCGCGCCATTGACGCTGTCCACCGTTCCGTACTCGAGGCTTTTGAGCTGGAACGCATTCTTACTCCCGAGGAGGATGCCGCACGCGGACTGGTACAGTTGCTGGAATTCGGTGCCGATATGGAGACATTCCGCGTGGCACCGGATTATTATGTAGTCAAGTTCACTGTTCCGGACAAGTTCATTGGCTATTATGCCAACGAATTGAATCTCGATAAGGAGTTTGGCCTGAAGATGCTCGCCTTGAAACGTGCCGAGACTTTGAAGAATTGCCTGGGCATCTCGTATGTGGAACACAATGTACTGAACGAACTGCCGGAAAATGACCAGATACAAGCCGGCGACCAGTTAGTGTGCTACGGACGGTATAAGGATTTTCAGAAGTTCTGGAAAGCACTATGATAATTGGTAGTTGGAAATGTGTCAAAAGTGGTATTCACCCCCATTTTCAACTAATCATAGTCCTTCTCCCGACACCGATAATGGAAATAATCAGTCAGGAAGTGTGCATTCTTGCGTATGAACTCTTGCCCGTATTCTTTTCCTTGCAAACTGTTCAGATAAGCGTCCGGAAGCATGCCTTCGTCTTGCAGGGTGCAACTCAATTGGTAGGGGATAATGTCTGGGTTGACGATGAACATAATGGCGTTTTTCTCTGCTTCCTCCTTATTATAATTGGGGTTGTCCGGAGATTTGATGCATTCGCACAGCTTGAATTGGATATGTAGGCCGGTGTGCGGGTTGGCCATCAGCATGGCTCCGGTTTCTGTATGTATGCGTGGTATGTCCAGGTCTTCTTTCAAGCCGTATCCCATCTTGTTCAGCAGAAAATCAGAGATTTCCTCTTGCGATTGGCAGAATACAAAAGATTTCCCGCCGGATGCTTTTATGAAATCATGGAATGTAGCCTTTTCATTCGTCTTTTCTTTCTGTTTCGTCAAGTCGTCCACATATTCTGCCATTTTCTGGTCGTACTTGTTTTCGAGAAGCATGCCGCACTGCCACCATGTGTTGCCAAAATAAATCAGTTCGCAGATAAGGGTGCTTTTCCCTACCTCTCGGCTACGGATGGCCGAAAGGTTCAAGGACTTCTTGGTTATCTTGAATTCGCCTTCGTCCTCACTGCACAAATCTTTGACGTACAGAAATTCATCGTCTTCTTTCTCCAGCAGATAGCAACTGTTTTCCCGTGCCTTCACCTTGCCCCAAAGCTGATGTTCGGGATGGGCTTTTCCGATGAGAGCCAGCCATTCCGGTGAGGTCAGCGACAGCAGGTTGCGGCGGCCTTTGAACGTCAGTGAGGTGCGTGTGGCATATATGAGGGTCTCTGCCATTTCGGGAGTAATCTTTTCATCATCCAGCAACCGTTCAGCTTCGTCCCGGCATTGGGCGACATTTTCGATGTTGAAGTAGCATTGGTAGTGAAACCAATCCAGTATCTCCCGGTAGCGGAAGAAGTCTTCTTCTCCCATGGCAGAGTGGTATAGAAATTCCTGCATCCTTTCATTTTCGGGAGCGGTTTCGTATTCCTCTGCAAGCAGTCCGTATATCTCTTGTGCAGTCTGCTCTATTCCGGGATTCTCGGGGTTGATGGCGCTTATTCCCCGGCACAGATATTGTATATGGTGCCAAAGCAGAAAGCGTATGTCCTCCAGATTGATTTCATCCGGAAAATAATCGCCTTTGATGGGGTAGAAGGGCAGATAGGTTCCGTATCGCTTCCGGCACTCGGCAGTGAATGCCTGCCAGATGCCGGTCTGGGAGATGACGTCCTCAAACCATGCGGCGAGGCAGAGGCTTGTATAGCGTATGTTTTCCTCTTCTTCGAAGGCGTCGGCTATCGTTGAAGAGTAAAGTCTTTTGTGGATTTCGTTTGCAATGCCGACGTAGTACTGGTCAACGCTGTTTGTCTGCTTGTACGGATGCAGTTCCAACCATTTTTTGGGATATATTTTCTTCATGACTCTAAAGTGAGTTTGGTGTGTATTTTTTATATGTTTCATTTCCAGCGTAAAGATATGTTTTTTATGGGAATTTTCTTGTTTTTCCTCCTTTCGATTAGTATATTTGTATGCTACTATTAAATCGTTCCATCGTGTGGAAAAAATCGTTCTACCATGGTGGAACGATTTTTCTTCCGTGGTGGAATGATATTTTCTCCATGGTGGAATGATTAAAGAATAGCATTTCTTCTCCTTAATGCCGTGGAAGAAGAAATGACGGAATTGCAGGACCAATTAAAAACAGAATATATATGAGTGCGTATTACGACCTTTTCGAGAAACCCGACGTCCGCCAGACCGGCGAGCAACAATCCCTTTATGCCCGCTTTGTCCCCAAGGGCACCATCGACCGCAAGGAATTTATCGAGCGTGTACATCTTTTCACCGGCCTCAGCCGCAGCCTGCTGGAAGGAGCGATGGCAGGCTTTATGGACGAGTTGCGCGACTGCCTTGCCAATGGCTGGACGGTGGAGCTGGGCGAACTGGGTTACTTCACCCCCTCTTTGAGTTGTACCCGCCAGGCGACGGACAAGAAAGAGCTTCGTGCTGCCTCCATCGCTTTGCGTGGGTTGAATTTCCGTCTGGGCAGGGAGTTCTATAAGGATTTGAAAGGTAAGATGCAGTTGGAGCGTTGTCCGCAATCGGCATCGGCGCCTGCTTCGTCTGCCGATGAGGCGTTGGGCGTGGAGCAGCGCTGGCAGTTGCTGGATGAGTATTTGCAGCAGTATCCCTGCATCAATCGCTCCCAGTATGCACGGCTGGCAGGACGTAGTTATAAGCAGGCGGTTGTCGATTTGAATAGGTTTATAGAAGAAGGGGTGCTGATGAGGCATGGGATGGGGCCGAGTGTGGTGTATGCAAGGAAAAAGTGAGCAAGATTTGGCTATTTGCAATTCAGAAACGTATCTTTACACTATTATAGATTGTGTTATGGACAAGATGACTCCCGAGCAACGGCATCACTGCATGAGCAGCATCCGCAGCAAGAACACGAAACCGGAGATGGTGGTTCGCCGTTATCTCTTTTCCCGTGGTTTCCGTTTCCGTGTCAATGTGAAGCGGTTGCCTGGCACGCCCGACATTGTACTCCGCAAGTATCGTACGGTGATATTCGTGAACGGATGTTTCTGGCATGGGCACGAGGGATGCAAATACTTTGTACTTCCCAAAAGTAATGTGGAATTTTGGAAGGACAAGATTGAACGGAATCGGCGCAGGGACTTGAAGGAACGGATTCAGTTGCGTTGCATGGGGTGGCATGTGATGCAGGTGTGGGAATGCCAGTTGAAACCCAAGGAGCGAGAGATGACACTGAAAGGGATTGAATGGGCACTGAATAGGATATTGCTGGAAAATTACGGAATGCGTAAGAAAGGTGAAATGAAACCTTATCGGGAATATGAAGAGGGAAATGGTAGGATGATAGCAGCCGATGGGATGGAGGATTACGGAAAGTGAGAAATTGCGTGGATAGAATAATGTATTATTTCCTTAAATAAGAAGTGGACCGCAAGTAAGGTTGCTTGCTTTTTACTATCTTTGCCCATTAAACGGAGAAAGAATATTTTTTATAATATTCTCATAAAAAGTGGAAAGATCATAAAAATGAAACATTCTAAGTTTATAGATTTATTTGCAGGATGTGGCGGATTAAGTTTAGGTTTAGAAAATGCAGGTTTTGAAGTCGTGTTTTTCAATGAGATAGTACCTACTTTTGCTGCTACTTATCTGGCTAATCATCAATTGGAGGCAGGTAATTATTATATTGGGGATATTAACGGGTTGAATGCCAACATTGAAACCTATAGAGATATAATACTTAATCCGGAGAAGCCTATCACTCTTGTTTGTGGAGGACCTCCGTGTCAAGGATTTTCAATGGCGAACAGGCAGCGGATTATTGATGATCCAAGAAATCAATTATATAAGGCATATTTGCAATTTTTGTCATATACGCGTCCGCAGTTTTTCATAATGGAGAACGTGAAAGGAATGGCGAGTAAGATAGATGAAATTAAAGATAATTTTATAGAGTATTTAGGTGATGAATACTTGTTTGATTATCGTTTGCTTAATGCAAAAGATTTTGGAGTTCCTCAAAATCGTGAACGTTTCATTATGATAGGAAACCGTATAGGTATTAAGCCAGGCATGATTTTTAATCAGATAGATTGTTTTAGGCGTGAGCCATTTGTGCTTCGTGATGCTCTGGAAGGGTTGCCATGCCTACAATCTCGCAAAATGAAAAACCAAGGAGAATTAGAATCGGAAGAGTCTGGATACACAGAACGAAATTTCGAATACCCTGACACTTCCTTTTATCATTTTATTAATGGGGACAGGGTCGTAAAAAAACTCTATAACCATAAGAATAGATATAATAATCCGCGTGATATTGAAATTTATCGCAGGCTTCCACAAGGTGCTAATTCATTGCACGAGTCGATAAGGGACATTATGCCTTACAGTAATAGAAACCATATGTTTAAAGATAAATATTTTAAATTGGATGAGACACAGGTTTGCAAAACAATAACGTCGCATATGAAATATGATTGTAATATGTATATCCACCCAAGAGAAGCAAGAGGACTCAGTCCACGGGAGGCTGCCAGAATTCAGACTTTTCCGGATGATTTTGTTTTCTGTGGAGCACAGAATTCGTGGTATGCACAAATAGGAAATGCTGTACCTGTCAAATTAGCAGAAGCTATTGGACGGGGAATAATGAAGTTTGTGAAATGATTATACGTCGTACACTGCAACATATAGAACTTTTTGCCGGCATTGGCGGATTCCGTACTGCTATGGATATTCTTGGCAGGGATAAGATTGCACGATTTAAGCATGTGGGATATTCTGAGATAGATAGAAAGGCTGTTCAGACCTATTGTGCCAATTACGATACGGAAAATGAGGTGGTAATGGGGGATATTGTTCATTTTACAGAATCTGTTGAAAGAATCGGAAAACTGCCGAATTTTGATTTGTTGACAGGTGGTTTTCCGTGTCAGACTTTTAGTATGATGGGACATCAACGAGGCTTTGATGACGAACGGGGATTGATGTTTTTTCGTATTATGGATATTGTCCGTGTTAAACATCCACCATACATATTGCTGGAAAATGTAAAGAACCTTTATACACATGATAAAAGACGTACCTTTACTCGTATTGTTGAAGAGCTTAAAGCGGCAGGGTACAATGTAGTGTATGATATTTTTAATACTCAGGATTTCTGTCTTCCCCAAACCAGAAATCGTGTATTGATTTTTGCAACATTAGAACCATTGCCTAATAATTTTATTTTTTCATCTAAGGCCGTTAAAGAATGTTTTGAATTTAATAAGTCGAGGATGAGTGTCCGACAAAGTGACACTGTAATAGGTATCCTAGAAAAAAATGTACCAGACAAATACATGCTTTCTGAAAGAATCAAACCAACGTTATTGGCTGATGGATCTGCCGGGTTTAAATCGAAATCAGAGATAAACCAATTGATAGCGCGCCCGCTAACAGCTTCAATGCATAAGATGCATCGGGCATGTCAAGACAATTATTATAGTCTGGATTTTATAGCCTCAGATGGTGCCGTGAATCAAGCGATTAATTTGAGCAAAGACGAGCAGGCTCGTTTGCCTATTCGTAAATTGACGCCTAAAGAAGCTATGTTGTTACAGGGATTTCCTGAGGATTTTGCAGCAAAAGCTTCAGCTATGGGCGTTGCTGACGGAGCTCTTTATAAACAGGCCGGCAATGCTGTAAGTGTAAATACTATATATGCTGTACTATTTTATTTGATTACTAATAAAATCATCCAATAATTATGTTCTTTAAAATAAATGCAGAATGCCATATCGGTTTCAAGAAACTTACAGCTGCTGACTTGGGTATAGGCACAAGCCATCAAACCCATATAGGCTTATATGAGGGAGTACTTAATTTTCTCCCTGATGTGGATGTCGTTTCTACGGCTATGCTTATATGCGATGGCTATTGTGATATCATTAAGTGTTATTTTGATCGAATAGAAAATCCAGATGGAACATTCCGTAGTCCTAAGATTAGAATTGGTGGGTCTGAAGAGTCAGTAGTAAAAAGAATAAGGGAATTTGCTTCCGCGGATACAGGTGCGGATTGGTATTTACTTTGGTTCGGCTTGGAAAGTGAAGAATTGGTTTTTATTCTTTTAAATGCTAATTCGGAGGATTATCATAGATTACATTCTTATATTTCTGATAATGATAAAATATTAGATGAATCCCATCCTGCTTTTGCAGCTATCTTGCAGTATATTGAAGACAAAGTGAACAGGGTTAGCGTTGATTTGCAGAAAGATTTGGAGGTTGTGGCACAAACTGGTAGAGGAGTACATGAATATAAACCGAAAGATATCGAGAAAGCTAATAAGTATTTCTGTCAAACAGGAAGGGCCGGCGAAGAGCTGATTAATGAATATTTTGATAAAGAGTGTGCGGCCGGACATATAAAGTCATACCTATGGATGAATGCGAGTCGGGAATCGGGGTTGCCTTTTGATTTTATTGTTAGCTCCGATTCATCGGCCGCTTTGCATGTAGATGTTAAATCAACTCAATTTGATTGTAATCAACCTATTGTTTTTAGTGATGGTGAGATTCGTTTCATATCGGAGTACGGGCGTGATACTTACCAGGTGTATCGTGTATTTGATATGTCGAATGAGCAGAAAAAACTTTGCATATACCATGAAATTTCATCATATGCAGATGCAATATTGGCAAAGCAAAATATATTTGGTGCGGAAATATCTCAGTTATCTACATCGGTAAATTTAATAAAATATGCTGTGCGGCCAAATATTTTTAATGTTGGACAGGAAATAATGTTGTAGAGATGGATAAAGTTATAAAACAGATACATTCACAAGATGCCGGATTTAAATTGTCTCCTAAAAAGTCTGGAGAGACAAGTTTGAATCTTTCCAATGTAATTTTGAATTTCTTGGTAGATAAACCTCTTTCGAGAGGTGATGAAATTTCTGTTAGTTTTAATCTGTATAAAGAGGACTTCTTGAGATGCTTGAGCTATATCGTGATGCATCTGCCACTTTATAGGTCGTCTTCGCAGGAGTCTATGAAAATAACATTCTCGACAGGGATGTTTGCTTCTTTATATAATCCAATAGAGGAGTTTTTTGGTGCTTCTGAGATACAGAGATACGATGTGAATTTACTGTATCGCCTTGATGGACGGATTTATCTGAATGGCTTGAAAAAGGGGACCTTTTCTTTACGTAACTATCTGGTCGAAAATAATACGACTTTAAGTTTTCTGAAAGATGAAAAAGGGGAGTATTCTTTACGTATGGAAATGGGGGATTTAGAAAATGTAGTTTTGGAGACTGATGTTTTACCGCTTTCATCAATAATAGCTCAATTCCGTCCTTATATCACAGCCATTAAATCCAAACCCTTCATTCTTCTTGCCGGCATTTCGGGTACAGGAAAATCTCGTATTGTTCGTCAATTGGCTTATGCTACCGGAGGTGAGAATCCGGATGAGGTTAAAAAGCCGTATAATTATGAGATGATACAGGTGCGTCCCAATTGGCATGATTCAACAGAGTTACTGGGCTATGAGACAAGAATCTCTGGGGAAACAGAATATGTGCTTACCGATTTCTTGCGTTTCCTTGCAAAAGCCTGGTATTTTGAGGAGACTCCTTTCTTTTTGTGTTTGGATGAAATGAACCTGGCTCCGGTAGAGCAATATTTTGCAGAGTATCTGAGTGTGCTTGAAACCCGTAAATTGAACAATGGAAGAATTATTTCCGATTCATTGTTACCGCCTCTGAATAATTATGGAAAAAAAGGAAATACATGGGTGGGGGATATCATGATGAATGATCTCTTCGGAAAAGATTGGAAAATAAACGGCAAGTCTGTGGAAAAAAACAAGGAACGTGAAGCTCGATTGAGAGAGCAGTTTCGTACGGAAGGTATTGCATTGCCACCCAATCTGATTGTGATGGGGACAGTAAATATGGACGAAACAACCTTTAGCTTTTCTCGTAAAGTCTTGGACCGTGCCATGACTATCGAGATGAACAAGGTGGATTTTTCCGGAGGACTGACTAAAAAGGATTGCCGAGTGGCTCCTATTGCTTCCGAAATTATTTTACCTAATGCAGTAGAGGCTATGGATGTATATGAGGCGAACCAGATTATCTGTGACCATGTGATTTCTTATTTGACAGAGATCAATGGTACACTTGAGGGAACACCTTTTAAAGTGGCATACCGGACGCGTAATGAGTTTATCCTCTACGTGCTGGCCAATCTTCAATATGAGGGTAACGATGTGTGTTACAGGATGATTAGAGCTTTGGATGAGATGACTTTGATGAAAGTTTTAAGCCGGATTGAAGGTGACAAGAATAAATTGATGAATTTGAAGCAGACCGGCTGTGTTTTGGACGATCTTGCTACTCAAATAAAACAATCGTTGGAAAAAGTTTATCAAGATTTTGACGCTTCGGATAATGAGAAATCTATCTACAACGACTGGGATAAAGAGTCCGTATCTCTATGTAAGCTAAAAGAAATGAAGCGTAAACTGGACAATACTTATTATTGCACTTTCTGGAGCTGATGAAATGGAGGCACTTCTGAAGTTGGTACACGAAGATTTTGAACTGTTGGTCTCTTGTAATTCTTATGATAGGATTTACAGGAAAGCGGCGGAATGCATGCGTGTGGAACAAGATTCAGAAGCTTTGTTGTCCTATTATATATGGGATGGAGATAAAGCGGTTTTGACTTTTCGTGGGATTTCCATAGAAAAAGGAGCGTATGTCCCTTCCGTTTTCTTTGAAAATACGGATTATCAGTATTGGATTCATTTCAAGAAACAAGTGACGGAGGCTTGCATAGACACTCCGTTAAGAAAAGTAAGCGATGGCTTCTGTTTCAATGAGGATGCGCAAGTGCTTTATGGACACATCAACTATGGCAATGATATTGGCCGGGCAGACTTGAAGATTGCATATCGGCTGCGAGAGGGGGTAAGAAATATCTTCTCGTTCGGTTATGATGTATTGGCCATAAAATTGGATTATCACAGTGATTTGAAACATATTATTGCTGATATAGAGGCTGAATATCGCATGCTGTCCTTAGACTTCTTTAGGCGTACTCACCATTCTTTTTCGGAAAAACAACAAGGAGAAACACCCGATATAATCTGGTGGAATTTATTCCGGGAAGTTAACGAAGAATTTGTCCGTGCTGTGAAAATTGTGGTGGATAGCCCCCGTAACAGGATAGTATGCGAAGAAGTATATTTGCGTGCCGATAAATTGAAGCGACTCACACCGAAACTGGAAATGCAGTTGGTGGAGCATCGTCAGGAGTCGGGACATTTATATCGGACGGAAGTGTCGACCATGAGTGTTGATACTTTTGAAAATCGCTTTTTGAAATATGCCGTTCGTTTTGTGATGCAGAAGTTTGTCTCTTTGAAGGAACGGATAATGGCAAACTATCCGATGGACTCCAATGGGAAGTTTATAGAAGGCTTGGCAGATACGGAAGAGGAATTGAAACGTTTGGTATATCATCCCTTCTTCAGGACGGTAGGTGCTTTTAAGGGCATGAACCAAGAATCTCTTGTCTTGAAACAAGGAACAGGATATTCGCAGGTTTATCGTGATTGGCTGTTATTGACTTGTAGTTATGATTTGGAAGAAGGAATACGGAGCCTGGAACTGAAAGATATCGCAACCTTGTATGAGATATGGTGTTTTATAGAGGTTAAAAATCTTGTGCAGCAACTCTTGGGGGGGGAGAAGGTTGTGGTTGACAATCAAAGCCGTATGGAATTGAACAAACATTTCACTTATTCATTGGCAAAGGGGCAGAAGTCGAAGGTTGTCTTTTCACGTAGAACATCAGAAGGAGATTTGGTCGAGCTTGCCGAAGTGATTTATAATCCGAGGGAAGTACTTGGAAAAAGTTCGACGGAAACATCAATAGACCATACTTATTCGTTCACCGTGCCACAGAAACCGGATATCGTGCTTCAGTTGACGAGACGTGATGTAGAAAACGGATTCAAGCTGACTTACCTTTTCGATGCAAAGTATCGGATTGGGGATACGGATATAGATGGAGTGGATGTTCCGCCTGATGATGCTATCAATCAGATGCATCGTTATAGAGATGCTCTTTATTATGATCCAAAACAAGAAGGGCTTCCTATCAAGAAAGAGGTGTTGGGAGGTTATATACTTTTCCCGGGAAATGGAAAGGATGAGGATGTGGAAAATGCCAACTTTTATCGTTCCATTGAAAAAGTGAATATCGGTGCTTTTCCGCTTTGCCCTAACAATGAGGGGAGCGCACATTTGCTGGAACGGTTTCTGCGTTCGCTGATTTGGGAACAACCTACGGTACAAATCCTTCAAGATGTAAAGTCGCATAAGGGGACAAGCCTAACGATAGAGAAAGTCGGGAATATCTTGGCGGTTACTGTCTTTGAAAATGGAGAACGTGAATATTATGACAAGTTCCGGAACCGGGAAAACGAAATAGAATATTATTTTGGAAAGATTACTCCTTCTAATAAATTAGGACTATTGAATTTCCAGAAATATGATTATTTTGTGCCTGTGATTAAAGGGCAGATACGTGACATTTATCAGATAGACTTCTGTTCGGTGATGTATCGCAAGGATCTTCCTCATCGGGAGGGAAAGCAAATTGCCGATGATGATGTAAGAATTGTGATGAAACTGGTCAAACCTTCTTATTTGATAGGAAGCAAACAGTTTGTCCCCTTGAAGTCTGTATTGTTTCCTCCTCGTCATTGGGGATTTCGAGAGTTTACATCCGTACGTGAACTTTTGAGTTTTACGGTTTAACCTTCTTGGTTCATTTGCCAAACTATCGGCTTCTAACTTCCGATAACTCCGGGCGAAGCCTTGACTCCCGATAACTGCCGTGAATAATATAGGTTAAACCTCCTTTAACCTCCTTAAACCTCCGTTAAAGCACCACCCCGTTTTCTGCCCGTTGTATCTTTGCATCGTGGTCACAAAGAAACTGGTTTTGCAGACTGACGAGCGAACAAGACCGATTTTTATTAATCAACTTAAAATTAAAAAACTATGGCTTTGAATTATGAAGTAAAAAAGAGAGTATTCGGTTTTGACGAGACAAAAACGGAAAAGTACGTGGCGCAGATGAAAACTTTGGGTGTGGTAGGTTTTAAGGATTTATGCGACGAGGTTTCCAAGATAGGCATGGCGCCTCGCGGTGTGGTGAAGCTGGTGCTGGACGGATTGATCGACACCTTGAATATGGATATCAACAAGGGATTTTCGGTACAGCTGGGTGAGTTCGGCTGTTTCCGTCCCGGCATCAACGCCAAGAGCCAGGACAAGCTGGAAGATGTGAAGGCAAGCACGATTTATCGCCGCAAGATTATCTTCACTCCGGGCTTCTACTTTAAGGATATGCTGACCCGTGCCAGTGTAGAGAAGATGGATTGGTCGGGCAACGGCACCGTTTCTAGTGGGGGTAGCTCCAAACCAAATCCGGATGGCGGCGGTTCCGATGGCGACCAGGGAGAAAATCCGTTAGGATAAACATTCTGTAAATAAGGAGAATATGAACTTTCTCAGAAAAAGGTTCATATTCTCCTTGAAATACTTGACTTCGCCTTTTGAATATCGTATCTTTACATTAATCATTAAAAAATCAGACAAACTGCTATGGAAACAGAAAATGGCTTTCGTATCACGACTTATAAAAAGAAAGATTTGGCATGCCTCTATTGCCCCAATGCTACTGCACGTTGCGCCATCCGCACCCTGACGCGGTGGATAAAACGGAATCATGAACTGTATGAAGCCTTGGCGCATACCGGGTACAATGTAAGGACACGGACATTCATGCCGAAGCAGGTGAGTCTTATCGTACAGTATCTGGACGAACCTTAATATTCTTTTCAACCTCATTTATTATGTTAAAGCGGGAAGTTGAGGTTAAACTTCCCGCTTTTGTTTTTGTCATAGATACGTTGCAACACAATAGGTATAACTAACATAAGGTATTAATTAAAAAAAGAGAAAAATGATGAAAAGAATAGTTCTGATATGGATGGCCGCCTTCCTAATGGGTGGCATGGCAATGGCACAACATGCCCGCCACAGTGATAAAATGCCCGAACCGAAAGTCCGTGCCGAGCGCATGACGGAACGGATGGTGAAAGAGTACTCCTTGAACGATACGCAGAAACAACAACTGCTGGAGGCAAATCTGGCATTGGTTGAGAAAATGGGAGATATGCCGATGCATCGTGCCAAAGCACACAAGCATCATAAGAGAGATGGTAAGCGCCATCAATTGACGGATGAGCAACGCGCGCAGAAAAAAGCGGAGATGGAAAAGAAGCGTGAAGAGATGAAGACTGCCCGTATTGCTTATGACTCACAACTCCAGAAGATTATGACGGAAGAACAATATGCTGCATACAGCAAGAAAGTGCAGGATAGAAAAGCAAAAATGGAATCTAAAAGAAAATAAATTTTCTATTGCATTCAATTTGTACTATTTTTGTCCGGTCAACTACTAAAAAACAGAACGATGAAGAATATAGTCTATATTTTAGTGTGTGCATCGGTCATCTTCTTCACTGCTTGTTCGTCGCAAGACAAGAATAAGAAAGACGGTACGCAGGTATTGATGCAGGATAGTACAGAAATTGCCGGCCCACAGCGCATGCAGGTGTCTGATGTAAAAACATCCTTTACGTATAAGGGAAAAGAGTATCAGTCTTCTGTAGTGCGCCGGCCGGATGAATCTCTGCCGATAGTGAAAAACGAGCAGGGGGAGAAATTTGTGGATAACCGTATCACCTTGCGCATCACGTGCGGCGGGAAGCAGGTGGTGGATAAAGTGTTCACCAAAGATAATTTTGCTTCGTTGGTGGATGCCAAGTTCATGAAGTACTCTATTCTTGAGGGGCTGGTCTATGACAAGACCACTCCGCAAGGAATCATATACGCGGCCAGCGTCTGCTATCCGCAATCCGACCTTTATGTTCCCATCAGACTGACCATTACGGCTGACGGGAAAATCTCCATGGCAAAAGAAGAACTGATGGAGGATTATCAGACAGACAGCATTGATTAGTGGATAGTTTTCCAGATTGTTTCCAGTTTTATAGACCATCTTTGCCGGTATGAAAATCCTGATTGTAGAAGATGAGCAAGATTTGCGGGAAACCATCCGCACTTCGCTCTTGAAAGAAAAGTTTGTTGTAGAGACCGCTGCCGACTATTTTTCGGCATTGGATAAAATCAATGACTACGATTACGACTGCATTCTGCTGGATATCATGTTGCCTGGCGGGAGCGGTCTGGACTTGCTGCGTGAGCTGAAACGGCTGCACCGCAGTGACAGTGTGCTTATAATCTCGGCAAAAGACTCGCTGGACGACAAGGTGGACGGGCTGGAACTGGGAGCCGACGATTACCTTACAAAGCCTTTCCATCTGGCAGAACTCAATGCACGTGTCAAGTCATTGATACGTCGGCGGCAGGCGAAGGGAGATGTGACCGTCACCCTTGGAAACCTTTTGCTCTACCCCGACAAACGGCAGGTAGAGATAAACGGAAAACCCTTGCAGCTGAACCGCAAGGAGTTCGACCTGCTTTATTATTTTGTAGTCAACCCCGGCCGGGTCATCAATAAAATGAGCCTTGCCGAGTCGGTGTGGGGAGACAATATAGACCAGGCGGATTCGTTGGATTTTATCTACTCGCAAGTGAAGAATCTGCGTAAGAAATTGAAACAAGCTGAGGCTACCATAGAATTAAAGGCTGTCTATGGATTCGGCTACAAACTCTCCGAACGATGAAGCTGCTGAGCTACACCTACCGCAAACTTGCATTGCTGCTGTTTCTGTTGATGGCAGTGTGGGGTGTGCTGTTCTATTACGCAATCATTGACGAGGTGGTGGATGAGACGGACGATACGTTGGAGAATTACGGTGAGATATTGATGGAGAGTGCGCTTCACGACCCCTCGATACTCGAAACGGAAGGCTCGTTGATGTCTTTCTATAAGTTCACTCCTATATCCGAAGAGGAAGGGCGGCATTACAGACAAGTGTTCTATGATGCTACGGTTTATATCGAACTGGAGGATGAAGACGAACCGGTACGTGTCATGTGTACCGCTTTCCGTATGCCCGACGGGCAATATTATGAGTTGAAACTGATGATTTCCATTTTGGAGCGGGATGACATGGTGGAGGCTATGCTTTGGTATCTGGGAGCGCTGTTCCTGCTGTTTCTCATCTGTACTTCCATCGGCATCCAGTTGGTGCTGAAGGGAGTGTTCCGTCCGTTACATAGGTTGCTTGACTGGCTGCACTGCATTCAGCCCGGCAAGGAGGTGCCTCCATTGGACAACCCGACGAAGATACGGGAGTTCCGCCAGCTGAGCGATGCTGCATTGGATATGGGCAACCGCAGCTACAAGGCATACGAGGAGCAGAAGCAGTTCATCGAGAATGCCTCGCATGAGTTGCAGACACCGCTTGCCATCGTGAGGGGAAAAGTGGAACTGCTGGCTGAGAGTGAAGGGATGACGGAACAGCAAATGGAGCAGCTGGACGAGATATATGCCACGCTGGGGCGTGCCGTAAAACTGAACAAGTCCCTGCTGTTGCTTTCCCGTATAGAGAACGGGCAGTATACCGAGATGGAGGATGTCTCGGTGGATGAGATATTGGATGAACTCTTGCCCGACTTGATGGATATCTATGAACATAAGCAGGTGAGACTGATACGAAAACGGGAGGAGCAGCCTTTTATTATCCGTTGCAACCATTCGCTGGCGCAAATACTGGTTTCCAATCTGGTGAAGAATTCGTTGCTGCACAATAGGGAAGGGGGAGAGTTGCAGGTACTTACCACTCCAACTTCGCTGGTCATAAAGAATACGGGTGATGTTCCTTTGGATGGAGAGAAGTTGTTCCGGCGTTTCTATCATGGCATGGATGGCAAGAAAGACTCCACCGGACTGGGGCTTGCCATAGCGCGTTCCATTGCGTTGTCGTCTTCATTGAAGCTCACGTATGAATGGCAGGACGGTATGCATACCTTCCGTCTGGTTAAAGAAAGTAAAATTTACTGTTAACTGCGGTTATTCCCAAATCTTTCCTAATTCTCTACCGTTATTTGCAGTGTGAATAATATGAA
Organism: Bacteroides sp. AF25-5LB; assembly: GCF_003602965.1. Classification (NCBI taxonomy): domain Bacteria; kingdom Pseudomonadati; phylum Bacteroidota; class Bacteroidia; order Bacteroidales; family Bacteroidaceae; genus Bacteroides; species Bacteroides sp. AF25-5LB. The sequence continues at coordinate 19,026 of NZ_QTMC01000002.1, read as the reverse complement.
ATTTATTAGTAACATTAAAAAATAACGATTATGAAGAAAGTATTGTCTATTCTTGTGTTGGCTCTTGTAGCTGTTCAGTTTGCCTTTGCCGGTGATGTCATCACTCAGGATACCAAGCAGCTTCCGCTGACGGCACGCAATTTTATCAACCAGTATTTCTCGAAACCGCACATTTCACACATCAAGATTGAAAGTGAAATATTGCAGACTAAAAAATATGAAGTGCTGTTGACAGACCGTACGGAAATAGACTTCGACAAGAAAGGAAATTGGTTGGAAGTGGATTGCAAGAAGTCCGCTGTTCCCGAAGCATTGATTCCGGTTCCGGTAAAGGAGTATGTGAAGGCTAACTTCCCGAGAGAGATTATTACTAAAATCGAACGTGGACGTACCGGTGTGGAAATTGAATTGGGTAATGACTACTCTTTGAAGTTCAACAAAAAGGGAAAGTTCGTCAGCATGGACGATTGATTCTCCAGTAACTATTAACCTAAACTTTATAGAGAAATGATGAGAATGAAGATTCAAATGTTGGCGATGATGTTCATCGCCGCCTTGGCACTTGGTGCATGCAGTGATGATGACGACAAGGATGATGTCAAAGTGCCCGAAGCAATGTCACAAGCATTGAAGTCCAAATACCCTTCCGCAATCCATGTGGAATGGGAACAGAAAGGGGGCTATTTCGTTGCAGATTGTAAAGTGGATGGGCAGGAAAAGGATGTATGGTTCAATAATCAGGCGGAATGGCAACTGACGGAAACCGAATTGCTTTGGAATAATCTTCCGGGAACAGTACAGACCTCTTTCAGCGCCAGTGAGTATGCCGGTTGGAAGATAGAGGAGATTGTTCTTTTGGAGTATCCGGTAGTGCCTATGCAGTTTGTCATTGAAGTTGAAAAGGGAAATGCAGAGTATCAATTGTTCTATTCGGAAGAAGGCGGCTTGCTACAGACAAAAGATGTGAGCGGTAATAGGGATGATACGCATTGGCCGGTAAAACTTGATTAGAGAAGAGTTAAGGATAAGGGATTAAGGACATTAGTGTTGTGCAATCATATTGAAAACTTAATCCCTTAATCCTTAATCCCTTATCCTTAACTACATCGGCTTATAATCCTTCGCCAGTCCTCCTTCGCTGGTTTCTTTGTAGAGGGAGGGCAGGTCGTTTCCGGTTTCTTTCATGACTTCCACCACCTTGTCGAATGATACGCGGTGCATGCCATCGGTGAAGGAGGAGTAAAGGTTGGCATCCAGGGCACGTGCGGCGGCGTAGGCATTACGTTCGATGCACGGGATTTGTACCAACCCACAAACCGGGTCGCAGGTCATTCCCAAATGATGCTCCAATCCCATTTCAGCGGCATATTCTATTTGTGCCGGACTGCCTCCAAACAATTGGTTGGCTGCGGCTGATGCCATGGAACATGCTACACCTACCTCTGCCTGGCATCCGGCTTCCGCTCCCGAAATAGAAGCGTTGGTCTTCACGATGTTTCCTATCAGTCCGGCTGTGGCAAGGGCACGGAGTATGCGTGTGTCGCTGAATTCCCGGCTTTTTTGCAGATGATAGAGCACTGCCGGTACAATGCCACACGAACCGCAGGTAGGTGCAGTGACAATGACCCCACCTGACGCATTTTCTTCACTTACTGCCAAGGCATAGGCAAATACCAGTCCGCGCGACTGGAGGGAAGCCTTGTAGCCACTGGCACGTATATAATAGGTAGAAGCCTTTCGGCGCAGATTCAGAGGGCCAGGCAGGACTCCTTCACTATCCAATCCCCGTTTTACGGCAGCCTGCATGGTTTTCCATACCTCCTGCAGGTAATCCCAAATGTCGCTTTCCTCGCATTCCTTGACGTACTCCCAGTAACTTTTTCCGGTACGTTCACACCATTGTAGTATTTCGGTCATACTGTTCATTTTGTATACATCCGGAGTGTTTACGGATGATGCTCCGTCATTCTCTTCTGCCAGGGCACCGCCTCCGACACTGAATACGGTCCATTGGTCGGTCTCCTTGCCTTCGCTGTCCAAAGAGACGAATTTCATGCCGTTGGGATGGAAGGGCAGGAATATTTTGGGTTCCCAGATTATTTCTACCGGTGCTGCGGGTTGCAGTGTCTCGGTGATGGCAACATTGGTCATGTGTCCCTTGCCGGTAGCGGCGAGGCTTCCGTACAGGGTTACTTGGAATGCGGCTGCTTCGGGATGCCTTTCCAGGAATATCTGAGCTGCCTTGCGCGGCCCCATAGTGTGGCTGCTGGATGGACCGGTACCGATGCGGTAGAGTTCTTTGATTGATTTCATATATTTCAGATTTATGATTTAGCTTTAACTATCAGTTATCAACTGTCAATTATTCATTAACTCAAGTCCACAACGGTGATGCCTGCTCCGCCGAACTGTATATGTTCGTCGGCAAAGTGGCGCACTCCGGGAACGGTTTCCAGATATTGGCGGATAAGCGTGCGCAGGATACCCGTTCCAGTTCCGTGAAGGATACGCACGCGTGACATGCCGACAAGGATGGCATCATCAATGAAATAGGTAACGGCTTGCAAGGCTTCGTCGCCACGCATGCCGCGGACATCAATGTCTTGTTTGAAATGTAGTTTCTTCTCGTACATGCTGTCCTGGGTTTGGACACTGATGAAAGTGTTTTTGGTGGACACATCAGCTTGTTTAGGCTGCGCGTTGGTACGTTCCAGCCTATCTAGTTTTACGGTAGTTTTGATGCTGCCGAACGCGACGACCGCATTCTTGCCATTCACTTCCATTACTTCTCCCACAGAGGTTTGTCCCTTTATTCTGACGTTGCAGCCGGGGGTGATGGCTGCAAGGCGTTCTGCTTCCTTCCGCGCCTGCTGTTCTGCCAAAGCCTGGGCGGATAGCCCGTCCTCTTTTCCTTTGCCTGCTTTCTTTTCTTTTTTCCGGTTTTGCTTCTCTTTCAGCTTTTCCATTTTGCGGGCAATTTTTTCTTCCAGTTCCTTGTTGGTAAGCGATTCCATTGATTCGCGGAAGTTCGTCAATTCCTGGCGGGCCTGGCGTGTCTTTTCTTTTTCTGCTTGGGCTTCTTTGATGGAGCGTATGGTGTTCTCGATGCGCGCATTGGCTTCCTGCATCAATTGCTCCACTTCTTCTTTCGCTTTGCGCAGAATCTCCTTCCGGGATTTCTGCAAATCTTCGATTTCGGTTTGATAACGCTCGATAGTCTCTTCCATGTGCTTTTCACGCTGGCGTATTGTCTGGCGTTTGCCTTCCCAATAGCGTTTGTCGCGCACAATGTCTTGCAGGTACTTATCGGCATTGATGTATTCGCTGCCCACAATTTCCGAGGCATCGGCGATGACATCTTCGGGCAGACCTATCTTGCGGGCAATCTCTACAGCGAACGAACTGCCAGGATTGCCTATCTGCAACTGGAACAGTGCTTGCATCAGATGGCGGTCATAGAGCATGGCGCCGTTTACTACACCTTCGTGGTCTTCGGCAAAATGTTTCAGATTCTGATAGTGTGTGGTGATGACACCGAACGTCTGTTTTTGGTTGAAGCGTTTCAATACGGCTTCGGCGATGGCGCCTCCTATTTGGGGTTCTGTTCCACCACCGAATTCATCAATCAGGATGAGGCTCCGTTCATTGCAACTTTTCATCATGATTTTCATGTTTGTAAGGTGGGAGGAATAGGTACTCAAATCATCTTCAATGGACTGCTCGTCACCGATGTCAATGAATATGCTGCTGAATATTCCGGCATGACTGCGTTCGTGCATCGGGATGAGTAGTCCGGATTGCAGCATGTATTGCAATAAGCCTACTGTCTTTAGGCAGACGGACTTGCCGCCTGCGTTCGGACCGGAGATAATGAGGATACGTTGCTTTTCATTCAGTTCGATGTCAAGCGGTACGACTTTTTTGCCATGTTTGGCGAGAGAAAGCTGCAAGAGTGGGTGTACCGCCATTGTCCAGTCCAGCAGTTGCTTGTTTTCGAGAGCCGGTTTCAGTCCGGATATTTGCTCGGCAAACAATGCTTTGGCACGTATGAAGTCTATTTCGGCAAGGAACTCATATGATAGCAGTACGTCGGAGATGGAGGGACGCAACTGGTTGGAGAAGTCCGTCAGGATGCGGATAATTTCTCTGCGTTCGTCACCTTCAAGTTCTCGTATGCGATTGTTGGCTTCCACTACTTCGGCAGGCTCGATGAATACGGTTTTACCACTGGCCGACTCGTCGTGTACAATACCGCGTATTTTCCGTTTCAGTGCCGGTGCAACGGGAATGACCAGACGGCCGTCACGCATGGTGGGCGTTACGTCTTTGTCCACAATGCCCTCGGACTGGGCATTTCGTAGAATACTATTCAGTGAGCGGGAGATGCTTCCCATAGTACTTGCCAGTTCCCGGCGGATGCGTGCCAACTCTGTAGAGGCATTGTCCTTGATTTTTCCGTAAGGGGAGAGGATGCCGTTTATTTTTGCTATGAGCTGTGGGAAAACGGTGATGTCTCCCGCCAGTCTTTTCAGACAAGGGTAGGGGGAAGCGCCCTCTTCCTCATCATCGTCGCTTTTCTGTAGGAAGCGTACAATATCACGTATGGTTTCCAGTGAACGGCGCAGGTCAAAGAGCTCTTGTTCATCCAGATACATGCCTTCCACGCGTATGCGTTTCAGTGACGGACGTACATCAAAAAAGTATTGTGCCGGGAAGTTGTCTTCTTCTTGGAGTATGCGTACAAATTCAGTGACTTGGTCCAAACGCTCCTCCACCTCCCCAAAGTGGTCGGAGAATGCCATGTCTATCACCCGTTCTTCGCCAAGTGTACTGAGACATTTTTCTTTCAGCAATTGGCGTATTTGGTCGAAACCTATTTTCTGTTCAAAGTTCTGCGGATATATCATGGTGCAAAAGTACTATTAATTCATGAAAAAAGAGAAAGGAAGTTTGCAGAATTAAAAATGATTTGTACCTTTGCACCGCTTTAAGAAAAAAGCACTTCTCGAAAAGGAAGTTTTTAGGAGAGGTGGCAGAGTGGTCGATTGCGGCGGTCTTGAAAACCGTTGTGCTGCGAGGCACCCGGGGTTCGAATCCCTGTCTCTCCGCAGAACTCCAAAGACAAAAAGGACTCAAAGTATGACAAATCCCGTAAAATCAAGGTTTTACGGGTTTTTTTATTTCTCTTCTCGGACATCTATCAGTAATTTGGGTTATATAATCAGTAATCTGGATACCTATGTAATAATAATACCCGCTACTTTTGTATCGCTATAACAATTGGATTTATATGTTTCAACTAAATAATATATCGTATGAAAAGATTGGTATTGTTTATGATGGCAGTTATGCTGTTGTCTATTATTGTTAACGCACAGAAAAAAGGTGGTAAGACACTGGTAGCTTATTTCTCGGCAACGGGAACAACGGCAAGGGCTGCCAAGTTGGTGGCAGAAACTGTCGATGGGACTCTCTACGAAATACAGCCTGCGAAAAAGTACACGGCTACTGATTTGGACTGGCATGACAAAGCTTCGCGCAGCAGTGTGGAAATGTCGGATTCCAAATCGCGTCCTGCATTGTATTCTAAACTGGTGAGTCTCTCGGAGTATGATACTATTTATATCGGTTTTCCTATTTGGTGGAATTTGGCTCCAAGAATTATCAATACATTTATAGAAAGCGGTGATTTTGCAGGTAAAACGGTTATTCCATTCGCCACTTCGGGAAGCAGTAGTATTTTTAATGCAGAAAAGGAATTACAGACGAATTACCCCGGCATAAACTGGGGAAAAGGCAGGCTGCTGAATGGAGCGAGCCGGGAAACTGTCAAGCAATGGATTAAGAAATGAATTTCCAGCCGAAACTAAAAGAAGTAGAGATGAAGAACATGGTAAAAAACATATGTGCGGCGATGGTTATTAGCCTTTGTGCTGCGGGACATTTGTCTGCAACAGAAAATAATCCTAATAATGATAATAAATTTATGGAAGAGAATTTGAATCTGATTCAGGAGTGGGACAAGACATTTCCACAGAGTGATAAAGTAAACCATAAGAAGATAACTTTCCACAACCGTTACGGCATTACACTTACTGCCGATTTGTATGTACCCAAGAATGCGACGGGTAAATTGTCTGCCATTGCCATCAGTGGCCCGTTTGGTGCCGTGAAGGAACAAGCTTCGGGCTTGTATGCGCAGACATTGGCAGAACGTGGATTTCTGACGATTGCTTTCGATCCATCCTATACGGGGGAAAGTAGCGGCCAGCCCCGTTATGTGGCTTCGCCGGACATCAATACGGAAGATTTCAGTGCAGCGGTCGATTATCTTTCCACCCGTGACGATGTAGATGCAGAGCGCATCGGCATTCTCGGTATTTGTGGATGGGGAGGCATGGCGCTTAATGCAGCGGCTATCGATACTCGCATCAAGGCTACAGTTACGGCAACCATGTACGACATGAGCCGGGTCAATGCTAACGGTTATTTTGATTCTATGAATGCCGATGCACGGCACGAATTGCGGCGTCAGCTTAATGCTCAGCGTACGGAGGATTATAGAAACGGTACATTTGCTCTTGAAGGAGGTGTAGTAGATCCGTTGCCTGCCGATGCTCCACAATTTGTGAAGGACTACCATGCCTATTATAAAACACCGCGCGGCTATCATAAGCGGTCACTCAATTCTAACCGCGGATGGAACAAGACTTCACCGCTTTCGTTCATCAATATGCCTATCCTTTCATATAGTGATGAAATCCGTAGTGCAGTGTTGATGCTGCACGGTGAGAAGGCCCATTCACGTTATTTCAGTGAAGATGCTTTTAAAAAGTTGCAGGGTGATAATAAGGAGCTGCTGATTATTCCCGGTGCAAACCATGTAGACTTGTATGACAATATAGAGGTAATTCCATTCGGCAAAATAGAGAGATTCTTCAATGAACATCTTCGATGACCGCCTTTAATGTGTTAGGAACCGGACATACCTTTCTTTAGCCTGGTTCAGCAATTCCTCTTTCAGGCAGATATCTTTCCGGAAAAGCGAAAGCTCCGGGAAGATTTCTTTTTTCTTGGACGCCTTGTTCCAATTTCCTACTACATGCCCCTTATAGAGAAGTACCGGAAAGAACAATCCGTTGTTGGTGAAAGCTTTGGAATAGTCTTCTTTGGGTAGGACGTTCGTCCGGTCCTTGTAGCCTATCAGGTATTCATCGTAGGAGGGAAGAAGGTGCAGGCTGTCGGTCGCCTTTCCTAATGTCCGGCAGGAGTCATGGATGTACCATGTCTGGCTGTGCCATTGTTCGGACATCAGTTCCGGTTCTATCAGAGAAATGGCTTGCCTTGCTTCCGTTAAAGGCAAACCGGACCACCAGGAGAAGTCTTGCAGGGTAGCGGGGGCATGGCTGCGGAAATAGGCTGTAGCCAGGCGGGCCAGCGCTTCTTCTTTCGCTAGTTCGGGGGTAGGTGGAACTCTTTCGTCCAGAAGGGCATAGGTGTGTTGCCGTCCACGGCATTCTCCGCTGCACACAATGCCTTCGACTTCGGCACGCGACATGAAGCGGGTCATGTGGTAGTTGTCTGCAAGCAGTCCCGAATGTTCAAAATGTTCCGCAATCTCTTGTTTCGTCAGGCTTCGCTTCCCGCTGAGGATATTCCCAAGTATGGTGTAGCTTCTTTCATATTGCTGTTCCGTGATTTCCAGACCATGCCCTTTTGCATAGGAATCATTGGCAGATTTGATGCGTTGTGCAGAGAGTTTCAGCATCCAACGAATGTCTTCTGCTGCTACCAGGTGCCATGTGGGGCGCATTACGTGGGTTCTCAGTATTTCCCCTTGATGCAGGGCTTTTTCCACAGTTTGAATTCCCGGTGACTTCAGCCTCATACCTACGGCCCATTTCACCATTGTATAGTCTTGTGCCTGCATGGCGCCCATCCAGGAGACCAGTTCTTTCGGGTGGCGGAAGAGTGGAGTGGACAGTTGCTGGTTCTGTAAGCGTATTTCAAGGATTCTCATGTCGGTATGGTATTCGTTTGTATCAATAGGAATCGCAAAGATAAGAAAAGCAGGTCATTGTAGGGTATATCGTGTCCGCAATTATATTCTTTTGTTTCTTTTAACACCAGCTAATATAGCTATCTTTTATTTTTGTAACGCACAAATTGGGAAAATATTCATAATAAAACAACCATAAGAACTTTTTTATGACTATGAGAACAAATTGTATTTTATTGTTAGCTATTTTGTTGGGAGCTTTTCCCTTAAATCGTGTACATGCCGATGAATCTGGAAGCATTATTCTGTACACTCCTTACACAAAAATTTCCGTGACGCCCGGAGCGTCCATTGATTACAGCATTGATTTGATTAACAACACGGACGGGGTTACAAATGCAAATCTCTCGGTCAGCGGATTGCCGGGCAGTTGGAAGCATGAAATCAAGTCAGGCGGCTGGACCCTCAGCCAGCTTTCTGTACTGCCCCAGGAAAAGAAAACGTTCAATTTGAAAGTGGAAGTTCCTCTAAAAGTAAATAAAGGAAGTTATCATTTCACAGTATTTGCCGGAGAAACCAAACTGCCGCTGGAGGTGGTCGTGGCCCAGAAAGGAACTTACCAGACCGAGTTCACTACCGACCAGCCCAATATGCAGGGCAATTCCAAGTCCACCTTTACCTTCAATGCCACTTTGAAAAACCAGACGGCCGACCAGCAGCTGTATGCGCTGATGGCCAATGCCCCCAGAGGCTGGAGTGTCGTGTTCAAGCCCAACTATAAGCAGGCCACTTCTGCCCAGGTGGAAGCGAACAGCAGCCAGAATGTGAGTATAGAGATTGTCCCTCCCGCCAATGTGGAAGCCGGCAATTACAAGATTCCGGTACGTGCGGCTACCGGTACGACTTCTGCCGACTTGGAGCTGGAAGTTGTTGTCACGGGTTCCTACGAGATGGAATTGTCCACGCCCAGAGGATTGTTGAGTACCGAAATCACAGCGGGAGATGTGAAGCGTATCGAGTTGGTGGTCCGGAATACCGGCTCTTCATTGTTGAAAGATATCCAGCTTTCTGCCAATAAGCCCGTGGACTGGGAAGTGTCTTTTGAGCCTTCGAAGATTGATATGCTGAAGGCGGGGGAAACGGCCAATGTCGTAGCTACCATGAAAGCATCCAAAAAGGCATTGCCCGGAGATTATGTGGCTACCATGACGGCCAAAACTCCTGAAGTGAATACAGACGCCCAATTCCGCATTGCCGTGAAAACCCCGATGATATGGGGATGGGTGGGCGTTTTGATAATAATCGTTGCCATAGGTGCCGTATGCTATCTGTTCCGTAAATATGGAAGGAGGTGAGCATGGACGAGCGAGTGATTGCATTGACAGACTTGACCAAGCAGTATGGGCGCTTCACTGCCGTAGACCGCATTTGCTTGACTATCCGTAAAGGGGAGATTTTCGGATTATTGGGGCCAAACGGCGCCGGCAAGTCAACTACCATCCTGATGATGCTGGGACTGACGGAACCCACTTCCGGCTCTGTGGAGATTTGCGGTATCGACTCTACCAGGCATCCTATCGAGGTAAAGCGGAAGATAGGCTATCTGCCCGAAGATGTGGGGTTTTATGATGACATGACCGGTCCGGAAAACCTTATATATACTGCGCGTCTCAATGGCATTTCGGATGCCGAAGCGAAAGTCAGGGCGCTGGAGCTGATGGAGCATGTGGGGCTTGCCGGACAGATGAAAAAGAAGACCGGGAAATATTCGCGCGGTATGCGCCAGCGATTGGGACTGGCGGACGTGCTTATCAAAAATCCGGAAATTATAATCCTGGATGAACCTACTTCGGGAATAGACCCTGCCGGTGTTCAGGAGTTCATCGAGCTCATTAGGCAGTTGAGCCGGAAGGAGGGACTGACCGTCTTGTTCTCTTCCCACCACCTGGACCAGGTGCAGAAAGTTTGCGACCGCGTGGGACTGTTCAACAGCGGGAAGCTGGTCACCTTGATTGATATGTCTGATTTGAAGGACAAGCATCAGGAATTGTCTGATATTTATAACCATTATATGGAGGAAGGAGGGGAAAGGCATGAATAAAGTCAATTATCCTTTTTGGGTAGTCGTCAACAAGGAAATATCCGACCATGTGAAAAGTTGGCGGTTCATTATCTTGATGGGAATCATTTTGCTTACGTGCATGGGCTCACTCTATACCTCGCTTACCAACATCGGTGCCGCCATCAAGCCCAATGACCCGGACGGTTCGTTCCTTTTCTTGAAGTTGTTCACAGCCTCGGACGGCACATTGCCTTCTTTTGTGCAGTTTATCAACTTTCTGGGGCCATTGTTGGGGATTGCGCTGGGATTCGATGCTATAAATTCGGAACAGAACAAGGGGACGTTGAGCCGTATGCTGTCACAGCCCGTTCATCGTGATTGCATTATCAATGCCAAGTTCGTGGCTGCATTGATTGTGATAGGTATAATGCTGTTTGTACTGGGATTCCTCGTAATGGGCTGCGGGTTGATAGCGATAGGCATTCCTCCCACAGCAGAAGAATTTTGGAGGATTGTATTCTTTCTCATAATCAGTGTATTCTATGTGGCATTCTGGCTGAATCTGGCCATTCTGTTTTCGCTTTGCTTCCGTCAGGCGGCCACCTCGGCATTGGCTTCGGTGGCGGTATGGTTGTTTTTCAGCGTGTTCTATACGATGATTGTCAACCTGGTTGCCAAGGCGTTGAGCCCCTCGCAGCTGGCATCTCCTTATCAGATAGTCAGTTACCAGAAATTTATTCTCGGTCTGATGCGTCTGGCACCTAGCGAACTGTTCAATGAGGCGACCACAACGCTGCTGATGCCTTCCGTCAGAAGTTTGGGGCCGCTCACTATGGAGCAGGTTCAGGGGGCCATTCCCAGCCCGCTGCCATTGGGACAGAGTCTTTTGGTGGTGTGGCCGCAGCTCACCGGACTGATTGCAGCTACTGTTATCTGTTTTGCCCTTTCGTATGTCATATTCATGAGACGGGAAGTCAGATCACGGTAATGATAAGTATGTTTTATTGAGTGTTGAAAGTCCGTTCCGGCATTGGTTGCTTGAACGGACTTTTAATATTATTTGCCCGAACATTTGGTAATTCCAAAAACTTCCCTTACTTTTGCGCCCCGAACAAGGAGAGGTGCTCGAGTGGTTGAAGAGGCACGCCTGGAAAGCGTGTATACCCCTAAAGGGTATCGGGGGTTCGAATCCCCCTCTCTCCGCAATAAACGCTGAAAATCAGCAAATTGCAAAACAAACACCCAGTTTTACACCCAAGAATGTAAAACTGGGTGTTTTATATTCATTTAAGAGATTATGTTCTATGTGACTATAATAATTTGCGCATGATGAAATTTGTCAGTTCCAGTTTGTTTGCTCTATGTTTCTGCATTTTGACTATTTCATATCCCTTCTTCTCAAAGAATGGTCTGGCTGTCAGGCTTACTTCGGATGTTATTTCAGCAACTCCCCATTGCCTGGCAATGTGTTCAACTTCAGAAAGAAGTTGTGTGGCCACTCCTTTACCTTGCCAGTCCTTGTGTACGAACATAGAATGCAGATAGCCGTCTTTATTCATGGATGAAAAGCCAACCATGCGGCTCGCTTCATCAAAAGCGCCTATAAAATGATTGTGTGACAGAAGCTCTTTCAAATGCTCCACACTGTCACCACAAGATGCCCAATCTTCTACCTCTTCTTTTGTATAATGCCTTATATTGACATTCAGCACGGTAGAACGAAATAATTCCTGCATTTCGGGAATGTCCTTATCTTCAAGAGGGAGAAGCTTATATTGGGGATTTAACTGGCTAAGTTCTTTTGTCATTATAAACTCATCCATCGTCTCTTTTGCCACCTTGAATCTCAATTTAAGATACAAATGGACAGCACGGTTAGCTTTCTGCACGGAAAGGGAAACACGCTTATATCCCTTTTTTCTAAGCAACTCTGTCATTTCATTCATCAAATGGCTCCCGATGCCCTTATTACGATATTCTTTATACAATGCTATGGAAAGGGAAGGAGTTTGGTCATCTATATGCCCATAGTCATTCATAATCCTGACCCATACTGCTCCTACGACTTTTCCTTCACAATCAGCAACCAGACAAAAGTCATCCTCTTTTGTTCCAAAATGCTCGACATAGAGTTTCAATTCCGGCAGATTTACTACGTCCCTTGAAGGGGCTTCCATTCCTTCCGGGATGAATATCGCTTCGTAAAGAAAATCCTTTAATAAAGATGATTCATCTTGACACAAAGGTCGAATTTTATAGTTAATAGTTTTATTCATATTCTACTCATATTAGATTATAATCTACCATTATCATTCCACTCTCCGTAAAGAATGCCTTTGCGAGTATTCTCTATGAATTTGCTTAGGCGGCTCTTGAAAAGTTCCGGCTGGCGTTTCTTTATTTGAATAGTATCTATCCTCACACGCTTATACAAATCCGGTAGTTGGCAGAAGTTTTCCCATATTAAAGGGTCGGATTTCAATTCTTTTATAATATCCTTATCTATAGTAAAACCATTATCGGACATATCAGGCAGAACTGCTCTTCCTGCATCAGTCATCATACCAAGTTTTTCCATTCTGCGGCATCGCTCCTTATTCAGTTCCGACCAATTACTTCTGGGCTTTCGAGGACAAAGCTTTTGGACGGTTGTATTATCAGGCAGTTTCTTTGTGGTACTGTCAATCCAACCGAAACATAAGGCTTCTTCTACGGCATCTATATACCAAAAAGTTCCGTCTTCTTTGGGTCTTCCTCGCCTTACCACTACCCAACACTCAGTTGCTTTATCATGATTTTGCAGAAGCCATTCACGCAGTTCTGTCCTTGATTTTACCTTTAATAAATTATGTATTTCCATTTGTAGAATTATGAGTTTTCTAATAATGCCATAAAAGTACGAAAAAGAAGCAACCCAAATGCTATTGGGCTACTCCTTTCTGATAAGTTTGGGCGATTTAACAATTACAATTTGAACCCTTTGCTTTTTCTTGGTTCTTCTGCTGATATTCTCAAACCTTGCCGTAACTTATCAAACTGCCCTTTGAACCACTCTCCAATCGGCTTCCTATTTATAGTTAACATAAGTTTACCGCTATCGGTTGGATGTTTCTCCACCCTGAAAACATCGTTATTGATTTCAAACTTTCGTCTGTGTTCTTCGGAATAAATTTTGCCACTACATTGTATGGCTTCTTTCTTTGTCAAGAGGCTTTCTATCATATCTTTGGTAAATCCGATAACAGCGCATAGTTTTTCCATTCTCAACATCTCTTTGAACATGGGAAACCATTTGTGGGCTTTTTCAAGCAAGGTGCTCAATCGTGATATTTCCTTGTCTTTGGCTTCAAGTTCTTGATTATGTATTCTTTGAAGATTACGAATTTGTCTGCTATGCTGTTCCTGTATTTGTTGTATCTGAATTTTTAATTCATCAGTAGCTTTGTCCCGTTTGGTAATTTCCTGATGTAGCTGCTCGATGTGATGTTCCAGTTCTTTCAGCTTACCGCTTCCGAAAAGAGAACCTACACCGCTTGCTATGGCGGTAGCAGCATTGGTGGCTGTTTTCTTTAGTTTGTCCGTGCGTATCTCTGCTTTTACCTGTTTGAGTTCCTGTTCGGCAAGGCTTACTTGTTGTTCCTTGTGTCGCTTGGTTTCCTCTATACGTTGCAGTTCGGCTTTCTGCTTCTCAATGATGAAATCATTTCGTTCCAGATGCTCTTTACCTGTGACAGCTTTTGCCTGTCCACGTTCCATCAGGAGAATATCGGAAGCAAGGGTCTGCATGGTTGCCATATCCTCGTCATTGAGCTTTCGGCTTTTTCCAGTTTCATGGTTCATCCAGTCGAATACGACATGAGCATGATAATTTGGTTTGAACCATCTGTTACCGACTTGGAAGCTCTCCTTGTCTTCCGCTTCCGGCTGACCGTTCAGCCAATGCCCTTCGTCTTTATGCAGGAAAATCTGTAGCGGAGTGATGCCCCAGCGTCTTTGGCACTCTTCACCGAATTTGCGTACATCAGCCAGTGTGGTGTCCGGTCTGATAAGCAATACTCCTTCACGGATGGGTGAGCATCCCGCCACCTTGATAATCTTTCCATTCTTTCCCTTGCGTTCCCTTTCCTTTTCCTGCATGGCACGTCCGGTCTTTTCCTTGACCATTTGCTTGATATTGTCATAATGAGTTCGCAGTTCGGGAGTGCCGAAGTCGGGATTTATCCACTGTTCGTTATCGGTGGAAAGTTCGGGAACGACATAGATTCTGGACTCCCCGATATTACGCATATACTCGGCAGTCCTTCGGTTGTGTGCCTCGCTCGATGCGATGTTGCAAGGCTTGATGTGTATGCTTGATTTTGTTGCCATAGCTTCTTTTCTTTGTTTGCAATTGATTATTCTGCTCGCTTTCGCAGAGGGGTTATTTTATGAATCTCGGCTGCATTCGGCATAGGTCAAGCAAGCTTGCCTCTGCTCTCATTTGCACGAGATTTCTTAGGGGTAACCCATAAGCGGAGATTGCAAAGAGAGGGTCACTCTTTGCTCGGGGTTCTCAGGGGTGAAACGTCCTGAGTGGGTCATTAGGGCAAAGCCCTAATCCCCTCGGGAGAGCCCACAACTACGAAAGCGAAGCGTGTAGTTATAGTGGGCTATAACCGGAAGCCGTTCTTCTTCTCAGGTGATTGGCTGCGCACCCCTTTGGCGGACTGGAACTGCCTTTTTTTCTCAACCAGTTTCTGTAAGTATTCGTTCAAGTCCTTGCACCCGCCATAAATCTGCGAAGCGTCCCGGATGTACCGGTCTCTGCCGTATTCCATGCGGATTTGTTGGAGTGCTTCCAGTCCTGCATGGTCGTTGTCGAAAAAGCAGTGGATGCGCTCATAGTTGCCCAGCGGATAGAGAGCCTTTTTTATATTCGATACGGAGTTCAATACAATGTAGTCCTGCCCGTCCAATTCCGGATAATTCGGGCAGCTTTCCTGTCTCAATGTCAGAAAGGAAAGATAGTCCATGAATCCCTCGAACACATAGCAGGTAGTCCTTGCTTTCCCCGATTGTTTGATGTGGGAGATTTCCTTGGGGGCGATGCAGCCCTTGAAATAGGGGTTACGAACCTCAAACCCACCCGAACCGTTAGGGAAGGCAATGGCAAAGTAACGCTTGCCGTTGTGGGTGTAACGGGCTTCACTACATTCTCTTTTTGCCAGCTCCAAATCTATTCCTCTACCTTGTAAGTAGGAAAGCAGGGCAGGAGACGATAGCGGTACTATCTCCAGCTGCTGGAAGCTCGGACCGAAAGAGTCCTGCTTGCCAAAGGAGAAAGATACTGGGTGTACATGCGGTGTCTGTTCCGCAATCCGCTCCAGCAGGTAAGGTACATGGTCGGTAGCATACAGGTGTGCAGCCAGTTCAATGATACCGCCCCCTTTCCCTAAACCGAAGTCGTACCACTGGTTGCGTTCGGTGTTCACTTTGAAGGAAGCCTCTGTTTCTTCCCTCAAGGGAGATTTGTACCAAAGGTTGATACCCTGCTGTTTGACGGGTGAATAACCCAGGCTGTGCAGGTAGTCAGCCAGATTGATTTGTTTTGCAGTCTCGATGTTCATAAGGAAATCGTTTTTAGTGAGTACGTTGATTATTTCTCTTTTTGCCCGCAACTCTTAGAAGTATGCGGTCTGTACAATCACTTCACTAAACTCCTAATATATAGACCCCCGGAATAAAGTGAAGCGATTAGTCTGTTTCTGAAATCACTTCACTAAATTGTCGTATATATAGGATACGGGAATAAAGTGAAGTGATTTTCGATGTAGTCGGCTAATAGTGGTAATCGGGCTTGAAGGAATACTTCCTGCCGTTTTCCTGCACTATCATCCGTTTGTTGCGCAGCATGGTGATAAGTGCCACTGCATTCTGGTGATTCAGCCTAACCCCCTCTGCCAGATAAGTCTTGATTAAGGTATCTTCCAGCTCCTTGTAGCCGTATTCCTCTTTCAGTGCAAAAGCGGCTTCCAGAGCGGCACGGTGCTGCGGTTCTGAAATATCCTTGTAAGGGTCAAACTTTTCCACTGAGGGTCTTCCCGGCTTCCTTGCTTCCGGCTTGTAACCTTCCGCAAGTTCGGGCAGGGCTCGGTCGTTGATGCGGAATGCAAAAGGCTCGAAGTCCATCGCCCGGATGTGCATGGCGGAAACATGGCTGATGTCGCTGTTCCCCTTGTCCTTTTCCACCAGCAGGACTGTTTCCGCCTTGTTGTTCAGTTCCGTACCGATGTGCCCTCTTGCGTTCTCATCCCCCTTGTTCTGATGCAGTATCGTATGGATATGAATCTGCCTGTCGTCCGTCCACTGCATCAGCTTGGATATGATGCGGGTGGATTCACCGGGGCTGTTGATGTCGTACACCATATCCCGGATGCCGTCTATGATGACCAGCCCAATATCCGGTGAGTGGTAGATAGCCTGTTCTACAATGCTGATGCGCTGTTCCGGGGTGTATTTTCTCAAAGCGAGAAACTCCAGATAACCGCTGTCCCTATCATCGGGCAATCCTGCCATCCGCAGGATCCGCTTCATCACTTTCAGGCAGTGGTAGGGGCTTTGCTCCGTATCTATATAAAGCACTTTCCGCTTTTCCTCGGGCAGTTCAGCCGCATATCGTAACACGGTACCGTTCTTCAATGCAGCGGCTACGATAGCCGATACATTGAAGGTTTTCTTGCTCTTGGCTTTGCCGATGGATGCGCTGAAATTGCCCAGCGTCCCGATGACAGAGCCGTGTACTTTCAGAATTTCGGGGGCTTTTTCGTAGCATCTTGACAGACTTAGCCGGGATTCCTGCCAGAGGATAACGGCTTGTTCGGGTGATATTTCTTTTATATAGTCCATAATCACCTCCTTTATCTGCGTCCTCCGGTTTTCTTGCCAGCCAGTTCCAGCGCCAGTTCCGCATCCACGATAATCTTGCGCCCAATCTGGGTAATGGCTTTGTCTATCTTTCCGCTTTTCTTGATGCGGTTGGCTGTGGGCAGGCTGCACCCGAAAAGCTTGGCTATGCCGAGTATGCCGTACACGTACTTTCTTTCCGTGTCGGTAGTCGGCTGCGGTTGCGCCTCTGCCTGTACCGAAGCGTGTCTGCTTAAAAAAAGGAACTCTTCGCCTGTCATCTGCCAGACGGGTTTCACTAACAGTTCTTTGAGGTTGTTCATCGTCCGTATGATTACTTGTTTGACAATAGCCCTGCGCACAGGCTGTTTCTTCTGTTCTCGAACGATGCAAAATTAGGTAGGGTTTTGAGTGGTAAGTATGTGGATGATAGATACGGATTGTTCTGTTATATCGCTGAATATCAAGAAATAAAAATACCACTCAAAAATTATTTTGAGTGGTATAAGTGGTCATGTCGTAAAATATATCGGAATATCACGGGTTATCGGAATATTCCGTCCATTTCCTTGACGAACTTTTGGTTGGGAATGCTGGGTAAATCGGAGACGGGTTCCCTGTACTTGGACTTGTAATAGTTTTCACCAATATTTAGGTGTTTCAGGATGGCTTCCTTCCATTTGTCCTTATCCTGCCCCGGCAACTGCTCCCTCATCAGGGAAATCAGATAGCATACCCGTATCTTTTCCCTTGGCTTTATTTTCAGTACGCACTGGCAGGGATGCAGATTCATGCAGGCATAGAAATCCGGTGCGGTAATGTCTTCAAACTGTTCCCCTGCACAAACTTCATGAATGATGGAAAGCAGCTTCATGCTGAAATATTCAGGCAATTCGGCAGTCGTAGCTGTAGTCGATGCGGTTGTAGTTTCAGCTTCCGGCTGGCTGTCTGTACGGCTCTGCCTGTCTGCTTCGTTCGGTTGGCTTTCTTCGTCCGGTACATATTTGGTCAGGATGCTCATGAAGTGTACGCTAAGCAGGTAGATGTCGTCGCAACGGTTTTTCATGTATTGCCGGGCTTCTTTCCAGAGAAGGGTTTGCTGCTCATAAAGATGGTCCAGCTGGGCTTTCTCCTTTTCATATTCAGCCTTGCAACGCTCATATTCTCTTTCCGCCAGCTTTTCTTCTTCGGGTGTATGCTCTCGGTAGCCAATGGAATCATAGCGGTTGTTGGCTTCGTTCATCGGTTTGCGCAGCCTGTTTACCACTTCCATCTCTTCCTTGATGGTTTCCTTGTAGCGGTCTGCGTATTGGTAGCATACACGTATGATCACTTCGTCATGGAGAAGGCGGTAAGATTCATAAAGCCGTATGTATTCTTTGACTTCCTTTTTCAGACTTTTCAGCAGCAGGGTACATGGTTCTGGCGGTGTATGCAGCACCAGTTCAAGGATAGCTTGCTCAAAAGCCTTTATATCGCTCCATTTCGAGTAGAAATCAACGATGAATTTCTGCTTTTCAAAAGAGAAAGTATGGCTTACAATCCAATCTTTGCAGATTCTGTTCAGCTCCCCGTATTGAGGAATGAGGGTTGTTATCGTTTTCTGCATGGCATACTCTTATTATTGGGGATCCTTGTCAAGGAAAGAAGCCAGTTCTTCTTCCACTTCTTCTACGCTGGGCAACGCTGATTTCAATTTCTCGGGAATCGCCTTGCTCAATTGGTAATCGCTGATGCCGATGGGCTGGTCATAGCCGGAAAGGGCATACTGGGCAACCACTTCGTCCTTTCCTCTGCACAACAAAAGACCGATGGTCTTGTTGTCGTGTTCCCCTCTCAACTTATCATCCACCACGTTGATGTAAAAGTTGAGTTGTCCGGCATATTCCGGCTTGAAAGGAGTGGCTTTCAATTCTATGACAATATATGCGTGCAACGGAATGGAATATAGAATCAGGTCGGCAAAGAAATCGCTGTTTCCTACTTGGAAGTGCTTCTGCCGGGCAACGAAGGCAAAACCGTTGCCCATTTCTTATGCCAACAAATTTATTATGCAAAGTGACTTAAACTAAATCACAGCTAC